>NZ_VJZC01000026.1 GCF_009377185.1 Streptomyces spongiae | reverse complement strand
GCCCCGGCTCCGTCGCTCTCGGAGCCGGGGCTGACCCTGCATCGTGTACGGCGAGGCGTCCCCACCCCGCGCCGTACACGAAGTACCCGAAGTGATCGCAGTGATCGCAGTACCCGACGTACCGGGCGTACCCGGTGTACGGGCCGTCAGTGGGCGATCACCGGGATCTTCATCTCGTCCTCGGCACCCTCGCCGGAGGCCGGACCGACTTCCGGCTTGCCGGTGTTGATGAAGGTGAAGGCGATCGTCGCGGCGAGCACGAGGATGCCGACGGCGAACCAGATCGCGTTGGTGTACCCGTGCACCTGGCCCTCCAGCTGGACCAGCTGCTGCTGGGTCCTGGAGCCGGCGCCGGCGATGTGGTCCTTGATGTACGAGGTCGTCGCGGAGGCGGCGATCGTGTTCAGCAGGGCCGTACCGATCGCGCCGCCCACCTGCTGCGAGGTGTTGACCATCGCGGAGGCGACACCGGAGTCACGCGGCTCGACACCGTGCGTGGACAGGGAGAGGGCGGGCATGAACGCCGTACCCATGCCGAGGCCGAGCAGCGCCAGCCCCGGCAGGATGACACCGGCGTACGAGGTGTCGATCTCCAGCCGGGTGAGGAAGAACATACCGATCCCGGCGACCAGGAAGCCCGGAGCCATCAGCAGGCGCGGGGGAACCCGGGTTATCAGGCGGGTGCCGATCTGCGTGGAGCCCACCATCAGGCCGCCGATCAGCGGCAGGAAGGCGAGGCCGGTCTTGACCGGCGAGTAGCCCTTCACGAGCTGCATGTAGTAGGTCAGGAAGAGGAACAGTCCGAACAACGCGATGATCGCGAGGCCGAGGGAGAGGTAGACGCCTCCGCGGTTGCGCTCGGTGATGACGCGCAGCGGCAGCAGCGGGGCCCTGACCTTGGACTCAGTGAAGACGAACGCGGCGAGCAGCACGACCGAGGTGACGAACAGGCCGACCGTCGTGGAGTCGCCCCAGCCGTCGGACTCGGCGCGGGTGAAGGCGTAGACCAGCGTGACCAGACCGAGGATGGACAGGGCGACGCCCGGGATGTCGAGCGGCGAGCGGTTGCGGCCACCGGCCGGCTCACGGATGACGAAGTACGCGCCCGCGGCCGCGATGACCGCGAACGGGATGTTCACGAAGAACGTCCAGCGCCAGTCCATGTACTCGGTGAGGACGCCGCCGAGGATGAAGCCGACGGCGCCGCCGCCACCGGCGATCGCGCCGTAGATGCCGAACGCCTTGGCGCGCTCCTTGGGTTCCGTGAACGTCACGGCGAGCAGGGAGAGCGCGGCGGGCGCGAGCAGCGCGCCGAAGGCACCCTGGAGGGCACGGGCGCCGAGCATCGTCGCCTCGTTCGTGGCCGCGCCGCCGAGGGCGGACGCGGCGGCGAAGCCGATCAGACCGGCGACGAAGGTGCGCTTGCGGCCCCAGAGATCCGCGATACGGCCGCCGAAGAGCAGCAGACCACCGAAGGCCAGGGCGTACGCCGTGATGACCCACTGGCGGTTGCCGTCGGATATGCCCAGGTCCTGCTGGGCGGACGGCAACGCGATGTTCACGATGGTCGCGTCCAGCACGACCATCAGCTGGGCAAGCGCGATGAAGGTGAGCGCTTTCCAGCGGTTGGAATGGGAGTCGGCTGCCGCCTTGGCGGTGGCCTGAGCTGTTTCAGACATGGGGATACTCACTTCGGGACTTCGCAGCGAAAAGACGATGAGAGAAGTTCAGACAGACAAAGCTGGAGATGAAGAACGAGGCAGCGAGACGTCGGGGCATCGAGACAGGGGCAGGGACGGCTGGTCATCGTCGACGGCCGAAAGCGTTGTACGAGGTGGTTACTGGTTACGACTACTGACCGGTGCCGAGCGCCGAACTATTCGATATCGACCTGACCGACCGGCTCAGTCACGCTCGTCGCATGTCCTCCACGGTCACGGCCGATCCGGGCAGTACGGAGCGGGTGGGTGCCCGCAGACCGTCCAGGAACATCTGCAGATGACGGTGCACAAAGCGGTCGATGCCCTCGCACTCGGTGCCTGGCAGCGGCCGGGTGAGCTGGCGGACGGCGACCATCAGATCGCCGGACTCCACATCATTTGCCCGACCAGTTCCATCAGCCGCTCGCGTGCGACGAACAGATCGGGGTGGTCCTGGTCGAAGTTCTTCGCGAGACACAGGGCGCCGATCCGCTCGTCCGCCGCCATGTGCACGAAGCCGCTCAGTGCCCGACCATGCGGTCCCTGGCGGCGTCCACGGCTACTCGGCTCCACCCACCCACCTCGGAGTAGTCCGCAGCCTCCACCGATATCGGAGCGGTTCACTGTCTGCAGATCTCAGCCAGGGAGCTTGTTGCTCTTGCGGATCTGTCCGTCGAAGACCCCGGCGGGAAGGATACGGTGCGCCGCGCTGACGAGCCGGGCTTGCCGGCCGGCGGTGTACCGCACCTTCGGCTTGGAGTCGGTGGCGGCCGCGACGATCACCTTCGCGACGATGGCGGGGTCGTCGCCCTCCTCGTTGACCGCCACCGCCACCTTGTCGGCGATACGCCGCTGCTCCGCATAGATGTCCATGGGCATGTCGGGTGCGACGGTGTTCGCCTCGAACGCGGATTTGGTACCGCCCGGCTGGACGATAAGGGCCCGGACCCCGTGCTCGCGGATCTCGTGGTCCAGGGACTCGGTGTACCCCTCGAGCGCGTGCTTGGACGCCGAATAGTTGGCCATGTAGGGCGCGGGGAGGAACCCGAGGACGGACGAGATATTGATGACGCGCCCGCTTCCCTGGGCGCGCATGTGCGGGAGAACGGCCTTGGTCATGCGCATCACACCGAAGACGTTGGTGTTGAAGAGGCGCTCAGCCTGCGCGAGAGAGTTTTCCTCCCACGCGCCCGAGGAGCCGATGCCCGCGTTGTTGACCAGGACGTCGATCCGCCCGAACCGCTCGATCACCTGCCCGACCGCGGCAGCGACCGAATCGTCGTCGCCCACGTCGAGCGCGAGGAACGTCACGCCGTCACGACGGTCGGCTCCCGACGTCTTCCGGCTGGTTCCCACCGTCTCGAAACCCGCCGCGGCGAGCGCCAGGGCGGCCTCCTTGCCGATACCGGTGGACGCACCTGTCACGAGTGCCACCGGGCGGTTTGCTGCAGTCATCACGAGCTCCCATGGTTTTGGAGTACAACCGTATGCCGTACGATTGTATGTCTTACGTTCGTACGACCATACGGGAGTCGCCGATCGATGGCAAGTGGTCGCGTCCAGTGATTCGAGAAGGATCCGCCGCGCGTATCCCATGTTCGAAGCTGGTGGTGGTGCGCAGGGCCCAGACGGCGGGGCACAGGCAGGGTCAAACGGCACCGTGATGTCCTTCGTGCTGATGCTGCCCATCCCGCCACCGGCACCAGGCGCGGGGAAACCGGGCGGGAATGCCTCGTGGGGACCGAACTCGAAGGGGCCGCGCAGGGCGTCGCCCACCACCGAGCCGACGACCGAACCAACGGCTCGCTGAATCCGTTTCATTCGCGCAGGTCATGTGCCGCGCCGACGGTCGCGCGGCCAGTTTCCTTGGACGGCCGGCCAAGCTGCGACGGCCGCTGCGTCGCGTCCGTCGACGACGTCGATGACCTCATCTGTGGCCAGGGCGACGAAGGTGGTCGTCCACGGCTCGATCCGCCGTCACGAACCGCCGTCGTCCTTGAACCAACGGACTCTGCGGAACTGGTGCTCATCGACGTCCCAGGACCTGACCAGCTCGGCCACGAGACGTCGAACTGGCCAGCGACCTGGCCGATGGCGCGGACCTCGCCGGAAACCGCGTTGAGGATGGCGTCCTTGAGCCGCGCCGCGAGCCGTGCCCGGGGTAGGACCTGGTCTGCGTGCTCAATGAACGAGCGCCGCGAGCCGAGCACTTCGGCCCATGCCGAGCGCTCCTTGAGCCGCCCCACCACGGGGCCGTCAAACGGCACATCGGCCAGATGCTGCCGGGTCCGCTGGTGCGCCCGCGACGTCAGCACCCCGTTGTCGGGCAGGCCGCTTCGCTAGTCGGCGCGGAGATCAGCATCTGGCGGTTGCCGTGATCGTCGCGGGTCACCTCGAGGACCTCGCAGTCGGACAGCTGGAGCAACTCCCACGCGGCTGAAGAGGCCGCGCCAGCCGTAGGACGGGCGCGTACTGCATGGCGAAGGCCGTTCCCCCGGCCGTGGCGGTGCGCCGTTTCATCACCGCGTACGCAAAACGGTGTGTGTTGGCGCTCAGTGCGTGGAGGACAGGGTGCCTCGGAAGGTACGCCGGTAGGCGAGCGGCGAGACGCCAATAGCGGCATGCAAGTGTTCTCGTAGCGATGTGCTGCCGGCAAAGCCGACTTGGCCGGCGATCTCGTCCACCGGCAGGTTTGTGGTTTCCAGGAGGTGTCGTGCGCGGTCGACGCGTTGCTGGATCAGCCAGCGTCCCGGGCTCATGCCCACCTCTTCGGTGAAGCGGCGGACGAGGGTGCGCAGGCTCATGTGGGAGTGCTCGGCGAGGTCCATCAGCGTCATGGGCTCGTGGAGGTTCTCCAGCGCCCACTGGCGGGCGGCGGCCGTTCCGCTGGCCGTGGCCTCGGGCACCGGATGCTGGATGAACTGCGCCTGCCCTCCGTCGCGCCACGGAGGGGCAACGCACATGCGGGCCACCTGGTTGGCGACTTCGCTGCCGTGGTCCTTGCGGATGATGTGCAGGCAGACGTCGAGCCCGGAGGCGGCGCCTGCTGAGGTCAGGATGTCCCCGTCGTCGATGAACAGGGCGTCCGGATCGAGTGCGACTCGAGGGAAGCGTGCGCGAAAGAGGTCCGCGACCATCCAGTGGGTGGTAGCCGGCCGACCGTCGAGGAGACCGGCTGCGGCGAGGACGAAGGCGCCGGTGCAGATTGAGATGAGGCGGGTGCCGGGAGTTACGGACGCGAGCGTCTGGACCGCGGTTTGCGGCACTTCCGGGGGCACGGCGGTGGTGGTGAAGGGGGGAATGACGACGGTGTCGGCGGTGCGCAGCGCCTCCGGACCGTGCTCGACGGTGATCGAGAAGTCGGAGTTGGTGCGCACCGGGCGGCCGTCGACGCTACAGGTGAAAACCTCATAGAGGCCGTCCGCCGCCTCGAAGACCCGGCTGGGAATGCCCAGCTCGAAGGGGTACACACCGCCGACGGCCAGAACGGCGACTCGGTGAGTGGGTGCCATGGCATGATCCCGTCGAAAGTTGGAATTCATGCCATGATATCGGACGGTGACGGCAACACACTGGACGCATCGCGCTCAGCTTCACCTTCCGCGCTGCAAGTCAGGGCCCCACGCTCTTACCCAGTCCGGAATAGCTAGCGTCGTGAACTCCGCCACGCCCGTCCGCCGCCGCTGTCACCGTTGATGGCACCGTCCCCGCCGCCAGCATCGTCGAGGGCATCCAGACCGCCGCCAGCGGACAGGGCCATGCGGACAAGCATCGGGTCGTGTGGATGATCCGCCAGTGGCAGTCGCCCTCCGGCTCACAGCGTGGCCCGCGACTCCGAGCGCTGACCGACGCGATCCCCGACCCGCCATGGACTACAGGAGCAGAAGCCATGGCACACCAAGCAAAGGGCAGCCAGAGATCCGCTCTACACCCAGTGCCTACGCGAAGACTGTCGCTACGGGCAGCATGCCCGGAAGCAGTCCGCACCAGCGGCTGCGACTGACCGGATCGACCTGGCGGCATTCCGCCCGGCGCCCAGCCGTCGCGCCCGACCGACACCGCAGTGCGCAGGTCGTTGACGCCCTGGTTTCCCCACTCAGCGCCCCCTGGCCTTACCGGCTGAGAACGTTCGACTGCGGGACCTCCAGGGCCCCCGGAGTCGACGGTCATCGGCGAGGGAGGCATTGTCGGATGGTTTGCTCACAGCGCCGGTACCGGGAAGGACAGGGACACCGTGGCGCCCGTTTCCCGTGCCGGCACCGGGCGCATGACCCACTCCATGGTCCGGGTCCGGCCACCGGCGAAGACGAACAAACGCAGCACCAGGAAACGCCCGATACCGGCGAGCCCTGCGGCGGCGAGGTAGACGACCTGCTCGTAGAGCACTCCGGCCGACGGCTGCACCAGGTGAAGGACGAGCACCGCGGTGGAGGTCACCACGTAGGCGACCATGGCCGACCCCGCGGACTGCCAGTGCTGGCGCCATCCGGCATGCCCTGCCCCGAAGGTGAAGCGTGCGTGGAGCTCCGTACTGAGAAGAGTCGAGGCGACGGTGATCAGAGCATTCACCACAGCCCAGGGCATCAGTCCGGCGAGCCCGGCGACGGCAGTGCTGGACGCGACCCCGACACCGCCGCCGAACAGGACGAACCGGGCGAAGGAGGCAACTGCTCCGGGAGCGCCCGGGTTCCCTCGCACCGCGGGCGTTTCGGCGTACGTCCGCTCCGCATCCCGCGCCTCGCCCGCCGCCCCCGGCGCCACCTTCGGCAAGACCAGCACCTTCATGGGTAGTCCCCTTCGACTGAGAGTGCTGCTGGGCCTCTTTGGCCAGCGAGTTCGCGGGCCGCTGCGCCCGCACGCTCACTGAGACCTTTACATTACGACCGCCCGACAATAAGCCGGGAGTCGACGCGTGGACAAGGGTCTGACCAGATTTGAAATTATGACCGTACTCACACGCGCGGGAGCAGATTCACCACGGCGCTCACGCCCGGTGCAACGACCGTTCCGCTACTGCGAGGCGACTGGCCCGGGTGGCATCGCATCCCTGCCTGTGGCACACCGGCCAGCGGGCGAACACCCGCATGTCGGCCAGCGGTTCCGGCACCTGTTCAGGATCAGCCTGAGGGTCGGCACCACCAGAGTCAGCAACATCGACACGATCGCGGCGGCGAGGCCCAGCGCCAGGACGATGACCTTCTCGTTCCCGTGCCGCCCGCCGGGGGCGGAGTCGTGGCCGGGGGCTCTGCCCGATACCGTCGCTCATGGGTTAGGGGTCCTTCGGATTGCGCGAGGGACGGCGGGTACGGCGTTTACCCGGAAGACTCGGCAGCGTACGGAACACGGCTCGCTGCATTCGGCAGGAGCGACTTGATGCGTACGTGCGGTGGTATGGCGGTCAGCCGAGGTCGCAGTCGGGAGCGCTGCCCTGCGCGAGCCGGGAATGACGCTGCCGAACTGTTCGACGCCAGCAGCGGACTCCACCGCCCACATCGGCCAAGCGCCGCCTCCCGCAGCCCGGCAGCGGCACCGGATCCGGCGTCGCCGACCCGCCCGGACCTGCTCGTCCGGTTCGACTGCGGGCTGGAGCGGCCAGTCCGCGAGAAAGAGGCCCTTCGCGAAGATGCCGCCGGTTGATCACTTGGAAAAAGACGGAGGCGCCGTTCTCGGCAGCGAGGGGCAACCGAGCTCGTCCATGATCAAGACCTCGGGTCCGGCGAAGAACCGCATGCGGGTCCTCCAGCAGCCCGGCGGCAGTGGACGTGCCACCCGGTGGCGTCGGCCGAGTCCCAGCTGGAGAAAACCTGCCGGCATCGGGCCGCGCCCCCGAAAGCCACAGCCTGGAGGTGGGAATGTGGTGCGTCAGACGCGCTGCCAGGCGTCCAGCAGGGCGAGGGCGTTGTTTATCCCCTGGTCGAGGAGCTCATTGGCGAGTCGACTGTCGGTCAGGGCGCGGGAGAGCTGCAGCGTCCCGGCCATCATGCCGAGGAGGCTGAGCGCCTTCACGCGTGCGGAGGACAGGTCCTCGGGCGCCATGCGTTCAGCAATGCCCTCGACGAGGATCAGCACACCGTCGGTGTACGCCTGCCTGGTCGTCTCGGTGCAGCGCCCGATCTCGTCGAGCAGAGCGGCGTTGGGGCAGCCATCGCCGAGCTTTGAACGGTGCTGGGGCGACAGGTATCCGCGCACAATCTGCTCAAGTCCGGCACGGCCGGGCTCGGCCAGCGCGACGACACTCTCGGCCTGCACCTTCAACTGGTCGGCGATTGCCGTGGTGACGAGGTCATCCTTGGATGCGAAGTGAGCATAGAAGGCCCCATTGGTCAGCCCCGCGTCCTTCATGAGCGTCGAGACGCCGGAGCCGTCGATACCGTCTTGCTTGAACCGGCGGCCCGCCGTCTCGATGATCCGCCGCCTGGTCTCCGACTTGTGCTCTTTTCCGTACCGCACCACGCCACACGCTCCCGCGCCGGCCGGAAGGACCGGTTGCCCTTCACCGACTCAGCCATTCTATGGCATTGCAAACGTAATCCAAAGAGTCGGCAGGGGCGACGGTCGACCGCCTCGTCGCCAGTGCCCTCTGCGGCAAGGACGACGGGCGAGCGTCGGGCTTTCATGAGTGAGAGAGACCGCGCCGGCACTGATCAACCAGGACGCGGTCGATCTGCTCCTGCCCGCCGAGATCCGGCGCGTGCGCGTCTGAGGCGCGGACATGTACACCCCCGCGCTTCCTGGACCACTCCCCCGCCCACAACGTGTTGACCGGGGCGGCACGGAGGCTGACCGTGCCGGGCTTCCCAGACGCCAGACATGCGCGGTCGCCATGCCGTCCTTGCGGTCTCCGGAATCGTTGATCACGATGACGCTGCCCTCGTGCGGAGCCGTCGTCGGCTCCGCACATAGCAGCTCAAGCCGCCGGTCGTTGACCAGCTCAGCCTCCCAGGGCGACTCGGACAGGAAGAACTACAGCGGCTGCACCCGCGCATCCGTGCACCCGCCGCCGACTCCACCCCTGCGCGTCAGGTGATCGTCTTGTTCCGCTCCTGTGGCGCCGGCAGTCCAGTCAGGTACTCGCGAGACCCTCGTGGCTGGGCCAGGCTGAAGGAGAGGTCGCTGAACCGGGCCGCGCAATCTCCAACGACCCCGGCGCAGGCGGACATTGACGGCGAGCGGTCATCTTCAGCCCCCAGCAAGGCAGTTGACTCCGACCACCGACCTACGACCAACCCGACCTGCCGTCAACCCACACCACCACCGGAATCAATGAACCACCGTCACAAAGCGTTAACCGAAGTAGTCGGCCGACTCAGCCCAGGCTCCGGCCGGGCCGAGGCCCCAGGTCCGCACCTGTCCGGAGACAAACTTGACGCACGTCAGAGGTGGGTGGGACATCGTCGAGCCTCCTCTATGCCTTCCCAGCCCCCTCCACAGTCAGCACGATCTTGCCAGTGGTGCGGCCGGTCTCACCCAGGGCGTGGGCCTTTGCGGCCTCGGCGAGCGGGAAGGTGGCCTCGATGTGGGCGCGGAGGGCGCCGGTCTCGACGAGGTCCGCGATGGCCTGCATGCCGGCGCGGTCGGCCTCGACGAGGAGGGACTCGAAGCGGATGCCCCGCGCGGCGATGTCCGCCAGCTCGGCGGCGTCGATGGGGAACGGAAGGATCGAGACGAGGGTGCCGCCCGGGCGCAGCACGGCGAGAGAGCGGGCGCGGGCGGCCGTGTCCCGTGAGATCGGGTCGAGGACGACGTCGATGTCCTTGACGGCCTCGGTGAAGTCCACCGCTTGGTAGTCGATGGCCTCGTCCACTCCCAGGGACCGCAGGAAGTCGTGCTTGGCGGCGCTGGCGGTGCCGATGACGTAGGCGCCGCGGGACTTGGCGATCTGGACGGCGAGATGACCGACGCCGCCGGCGGCCGCGTGAACGAGGACGCGCTGCCCGGGCTGGATGTCGGCGGTGTCGACGAGTGCCTGGTAGGCGGTCAGGGCGGCGAGCGGGAGCGCGCCGGCCTGGACGTGGCCGATACCGGTGGGCTTGTGGACGAAGGCGCGGGCGGGGCCGGTCACGTATTCGGCGTGGGAGCCGACGCCGTGCGGGTAGGGCAGCATGCCGAAAACCTCGTCGCCCGGCTTGAACAGGGTGACGCCGATGCCGACGGCCTCGACGACTCCCGAGACGTCCCAGCCCAGGATGAGGGGCAGCCCGTTGGCGGTCATGGGCTGGGCCCGGTTCCACCAGTCGGTCGGGTTGACGCCGGCCGCGCGGACGGCGATCAGGATCTCACTCAACCCCGGTTCGGGCCGGGGCAGTTCGACTTCCTTGAGCACCTCGGGGGAACCGTGGGTGTCCTGGCGGATGGCGCGCATGGGGGTGGTATTGGAATTCGTCATGCGTCCAGCGTCGCTGCCTGGCACCCCTCGGCGCCATGGCATGAATGCCAACTTTCGACGGGATCGCGCCACGCCGCCAGGATGGAGGCAGGAGATCTACGAGTCACCGCCTGACGAGGCGACGGCGCCTGAGGTGTGCTGCTCAGCGCCCAACAGGACCTTCGCCGCTCACCGCGGTCACGCCCATCTGGTCATGGTCGGTGACTCCCCCTGCTCCTGCCGGGTTGCCAGGCACTGGTGACCGCGAGGCAGGCGGAGTGTCGATCCGCCGTGACTCAGCTCTACAACGCCTGTGGTGCGGCCCGCTCCCGGCCGCAGCTGGACCTGTCGTCCGGCAAGCCCTGCTCATGCGAACTCGCCTCGCGCGACGACACGCCGTTCGAGTGCCGCGCTGGTCCCCGCGCGCCCCCATCCACAACGGTGTCGGCGTGAGAAACGGCAGGGAGGAGTCAGTCCGGGTTACGAGGTGATCCGTGGAAGAGCGTTGAACACGTGGTCTTGCCAGAGGTGGCGCGAGGCTTCCTCTGGGTAGATGGTGCATCGGCTCCGTGTGTCGAGGATGGGCGTCGGGCGGTGCTCTGTCGTAGGCGGGCCGCCCCGGACGTCGGTACTGGGCTACGACGATAACCGTGGTGCCACTTCTGACCTGATGTAGGCCCAGCAGGCATCTGTCGCTGGTGCCCAAGGAGGTGCCGCCGCCACCGGCCGGGGCATCACCGCATCGTGGGGCGGGCGCCTCCGGGCGTGCATGACGACGAGCTCTACCCAGCGCTGGGCGTCAGTGGGCCGCCCGGTCCATCCCCGAAAGCAGCCGGTCAGCCCATCAGATGTAGCCCGTCTCCGAAGTCGATGCGCGCGAGGTCGGCGCGCGAGAGGATACCGAGCTTGGGGAACACGTTGGCCAGGTGATGACCCACCGTGCGGGGACTGATCAGCAGCTGTGCCCCGATCTCCCGGTTGGTGAGCCCCTGCGCGGCCAGCCGTGCGACTCTCAACTCCTGCGGCGTGAGGATGGCTGCGGTGTCCCGGGCCGGTGCGGAGTCGCGGCGCGGTTGCTGCCCGGTCAGCTCCTGTTCGGCCCGGGTGCGGGCGAGCAGGGGCGCCGCGTCCAGTCGCCGGAAGATCTCCGCGGCTTCGGCGAGCTGTGTCCGGGCGTCGGTACGGCGGCGGGCCCGCCGCAGCCACTCGCCGTACAGCAGGCGCGTGCGGGCGTAGTTGAAGGGCCGCGACTGGGCTCCGGGAACATCCAGCGCAAGCCGGAACTGCTTCTCCGTATCCGCCCCCGACGCCAGCAGGGCATGGACCAGGTGCGTCGCGGAGATCGCCCACGCTGCGTTGGTCCGTTCGGCCCACCGCCGCAGCAGCCGCGCCTGGTCCTCGGCCATCGCCCGCTGCCCTGCCTGGAGGGCGGCCTCGGCGGTGTCCGCCGCGGCGAGTACGGCAATGGTGGGGTGCGCAGAGTGGTGCCCGTGCTCTGTCAGCCGGACCAGGCGGTCCAGCGCCTCTTCGGCCCGGCCGGCGAAGAGCGCCGTCATGCCGAGGTTCCACTCCGCGCCGGCGCTGAAGACGAGCACCCCACGCGGCACCCATTCCTCGATGAACCGGGCGGCGAAGTCCGCGACGGTCAGCTCATCGCCTCGCGCGGCTGCCAGCCATCCGAGACCAGCGCGGCACTGCGCCGCCAAGTGGTCGTCGCCGGTCCCCTCGGCCACTTGGAGCCCCTCAAGGGCGTTCGCCGTGGCCGAGGTCCAGGAGCCCTGCGCGATGTCGGGCGCCACGGTCTGGGCCAGCGCCTGGGTGAGGGCGGTGACCTGGTCGGTGTGCCGCAGCGTGTCGATTTCGCGGCGGAGCGCCTCCTGCAGGGCGGACTCGATGCCCCAGGCCACCGCCAGCGGTGCTGGTGGCATCAGGAGCCAGGAGCTGCCGCTGAGCCGGGTGAGGATGTCAGCGACGGGGGCCACGGCCTGGTAGCGGTCATCGGCACCGTCCGGTTCCTGCGTCCACCATTGGCGCAGCAGCGGCAGCAGATCGGCGTTCGGGAAGTTCCCTTGCGGGAGCCGCCGCTCGAGCCGCTGGAGCGCCTCGCGCTGAAGTGCGCCCCGGCCGGCCGCCCAAGCGGCCCGCAGCGCCATGCTGCCGAGCCTGAACGCCTGCCCGGGATCGGCCACGCGTTCCATGTCTCGGGTCAGTTGACGGCAGGCGGTTTCCAGATCGCCGTTCGCGAACTCGATCAGTCCGCGCAACCCTTGGCTGAGATCGGCGACCGCGGATGCGGAGGAGGCTTCTTCGGTCTGGTCCAGCATTCTCCGCGCCACGTCGACGTGGCCGGCCTCCCAGGCCGCCCTAGCTCCGTGAGCCAGTCGCCTGGCCGCGTCGTCCTTGGAGGGGGACAGCTTCGCCGCCCGCCGCAGTGCACGTGCCGCCGTGGCACAGCCACCGCGCGCCCAGGACCGCTGGGCCGACTCCTCCAGCAGCCGGGCCACCTCCTCGTCGGGTCGGCCCGCGGCTTCCGCGGCCGCGGCGAGGTGCCAGGGGCGCAGCTCCTCGGCGTTCTCACTGGTCAGCACGGAGGCGAGCGCGCGATGAACGGCCTGGCGGTTCGCGGGCGGCGCCTCCTCGTAGACCACGGCCCCCATCAATGGGTGGCGGAAGCGGACGCGACCGTCCGAGCGCGTGGCGAGCAGACCCGAGTGCATCGCCTCGTCCCACGCCCCCACGTCGAGGCCGAGCACAAGTCCGGCCTGGCTCATGGTGTTTCGATCGCTACGGTCGTCGGCGGCGGCAAGAAGGAGCGCGGTGCGGGCAGACGCGGACATCCTCTCCATCCGGGCGCGGAAGGCACTGCGCAGACGTGGCCCGACGGCGATCCGCTCATCGGCAAGAGGGTGCGTCGAGATGTCGCCGGCCGCCACGGACGTGGTCAGCTCCTGGAGCGCGAGGGGATTTCCGGCCGCCGCACGGACCGTGCGGCGGATGACTGATTCGTCCGCGCGCGGAGCAACGGCACGGGCGAGGAGCCTGGCGTCCTCGTCGCCCAGCTCCCCGACCTCCAGGGCCGCCAGTTTCTCCCAGGGGCCGTCGACGGGGTCGTCGTGTCCGGTGAGGAGCATGACCACGGGCTCGTTGCGCAGTCGGCGCCCGGCGAAGGCCAGGCACTGTGCGGACGGCTCGTCGAGCCATTGGGCGTCGTCGGCGACGATGAGCACCGGCCGTTCCTTGGCCAACTCGCCGACGAGCGTCAGTACGGCCACGCCGATCAGAAACCGGTCCGATACGTCGTCACTGGTACCGAGCGCCCCGTTCAGGGCCTTGACCTGCGGCGGCGGGAGCGTGCTGATCCGCTCCGTCACCGGCCACAGCAGTTCGTGCAGCGCGGCGAAGGCCAGCTCCGACTCAAGACGAGTACCGAGGCACCTCAGGATGGTGAAGTCCGCGGCGGCCGACTCGGCCACGTATTCGAGCAGGGCTGTCTTGCCGATGCCGGGGTCACCCCACAACATCATGGTCGCTCCGCGTCCCTGACGAGCGCCGTCAAGGATCCGATCGAGGGCCGCCTGCTCCTGGCGCCGTCCGTACAGGTCCATTTGCTTGAAGCTTAATGGGCTGCGACCGCCCGGAACCACTGCCGACAACCCGACTTCAACGACACCAGACCGAATCTTGACGGACCCGGTGACGGACACGGTGACGGATCCGGTTTCCCCTTTTTCCTCGTAGCGTCGGGCGCGATCAGTGCACGCGCGCCCGACCGCAGGGGGAAGACATGGTGACGGCGATCCGGGTCGGGAGCGTCGGCAGGACAGCGGCTCAGCTCGTCGTGACGCAACACCGCGATCGCCGCGGCGGCCACGGAACCGAAACCGAGGCCGCGCTACACCGCCGCCCCAACCGCCGACCGCGTCAGCACGCTATGTCGCGTCGCCCTGCCCGGCCCTGGGCAATCAGCGCTGTGCACCCAGCCGGCCGCGACTGACCCGCTCGTCCGTCAAACCGATCGAGGCCTCGAAGCGCAGCAAGGAAAAGCCCGACATGACCACGGGTGTGCCAGACCTGGTTGTGGGCGTCGCCTCTGCCAGTTCAGGACGCCCCGACGAACACGCCCCCCTGGCAAACCGCCAGGATCACCACTCGGAGCGAACGATGACGCAACCCAGCACGATCAGCGTGGAGCGGCTGACACCAGGGATCCGCAAGATCACCTTCTCGAATCCACCGGTGAACCTCATCGTCGGGGAGACCGTGTCCCGACTGGTCGAGGTGGTCACGGAGCTGAGCGAGGACCCGCAGGTTCACGTTGTCGTCTTCACCAGCAGTACACCCGGCTACTTCTTCAACCACTTCGATCTCGGCCGGGTCGCCGACTTCATGCCGTCCGATCCGGAGGCGACGCCGGAGTGGATCGATCTCGTCGTACGGCTGTCCACGGCTCCGTTCATCAGCATCGCGTCCATCCGCGGACGGACCAGGGGCGGCGGAGACGAACTGGCCCTGGCCTGCGATCTGCGCTACGCCAGCCGCGAGCACGCGCTGTTCGGCCAGCCCGAGGTCGGCGGCGGAATTCTTCCCGGCGGCGGGGGCACAGAACACCTGCCCCGACTCATCGGACGGGATCGGGCACTCGAAGCCATCCTCAGCAGCGATGACTACGACGCCGACGCGGCTGAACGCTACGGATGGGTGACCCGCACCGTCGCCGACACCGAGCTGGACGGCTTCGTGGACGGTATGGCAACCCGGCTGGCGTCCTTCGACAAGGCGGCGCTGGCAACCGCCAAGGCTCAGGTCAACCGGGGCACGCTCCCGCCCGATGCCGACCTGCGAGCGGCCTACACGCAATTCCTGACCTCCCTGACCTGGCCAGGCCCCCAGGCATTCCAGCCCCAGTTCGAGAAGCTCGCCGCCGAAAAGGGTCCTGAGGAGCTGGAACTCCGCTTGGGCCACTACCTCGGCATCGCACGTCAGGAGAGCCGGTGAACACCTACTGCGAAGACCCGTTCGCGACCAGCGGATGACGCTTCCGGGATCACCTCCAGCACCACGATCGCAACGGCCTCCACCGGTTCGACACCGGCCGGCGACCGGGCCCACGCTCGTCGACTGAGCTCGGTCGGCCTGCCGCTCCGTGTGTCCAAGTCCGAAGTGCTGCGTGAGGACGGCACCGAGGCCGCCGTCGACGAGTGCAGCGGGTGATGCGACGACTGGCGGTGGCGGTCTCGGTCACCTGCTCGTCATCCGCCCATGGTCTTTCCCGTACCGCCCCCTTCGTTTCCAGATCCTTTCCTGGATCGCCGGACGTGAACGCTTGCCATCGGTCGACGATCCCCGTATGGTCGTACGAACGTAAGACATACGAGCGTAATTCAAATTAGGGAGTTCGTGATGGCGGCAACTCGGCCGGTGGCGCTCGTGACAGGTGCTTCATCGGGGATCGGCAAGGAGACGGCTCGCGCCTTCGTCGCGGCGGGCTTCGATGTGGTCGGAACCGGTCGCAAGACCTCCGGGCTCACCCCGCCCGCCGGGGTGACGTACCTCGATCTCGACGTGGGCAGTGACGACTCGGCCACCGCCTTGGTCGCGGAGGTGATCGAACGGTTCGGGCGTATCGACGTCCTGGTCAACAACGCGGGCATCGGTGCGGCGGGTGCCGTCGAGGAGAACTCCGTCGCCCAGGCCCAGAGCGTCCTGAACATCAACGTCTTCGGTGTCATGCGTATGACGAAGGCCGTACTGCCGCACATGCGCGCCCGGGGCGGCGGACGCGTCATCAACATCTCGTCCGTTCTGGGGGTCGCCCCCCAGCCCTTCATGGCCCTTTACGTTGCGTCGAAGCATGCCCTCGAGGGCTACTCCGAGTCCCTGGACCACGAGGTCCGCGAACACGGCATCCGCATTCTCCTCGTGCAGCCCGCCTACACCAAGACCAGCTTCGACACCAACGCCGCGCAGCCCGACACCCCGCTGCCCCTGTACGCGGAGCGACGCCGGATCTTCGACGAGGTGATCGCGGAGGCGATGAGCGCCGGCGACGACCCAGCCGTCGTCGCCAGGACGATCGTCACCGCGGCCACCGACAAGAAGCCGAAGCTGCGCTATACCGCCGGCCCGCTGGCCGCACGCGTCACCAAGGCGCGCCGCCTCGTCCCCGTCGGAGTGTTCGACAAGCAGATCCGCAAGAACAACCGCCTGCCCGGCTGACACCCCGGTTCAATCCCGGTCTGGCCCCAAGAGTGTTGATTCCGGCTGAATGCCTGCGATGTACCCAATATCGCCGGCATCCCTGATGTTCCTCAAAGTCCATTGATCAGTCCCTCGTTGATTTGCCAAGGAGAGTCATGCAGCAGCAAAGCCAGCAAACGGCCCCGCGCAGTACATCGATCACACGGCGTTTTCTGAATAAGAAGAAGGTCGGCATCGCGCTGGCGGTCACCGCGACAGCGGCCGTCCTGGCCTCGGCGCCGTCCGCGTCCGCGTGGACGGGAGGCTCCTACGGCGGGTCCGTGGTCACCGACGTACGGACCGCCGCAGCGTTCGACTTCGCGGCCGGCGAGATCCCCGAGAACATCACCGCCAACCCCGACGGCTCGGTGACCTTGTCCATGCTCGGCAGCTGCGCGGTGTGCCAGCGCACCCACGGACCGGAGCTGATGCGTATAGACGCGTCCGGACAGCGCACGGTGCTCGCCACCGGGCAGGTGGGTGAGGCGATCAGCGGCAACGCCCGCGGCAGTGACGGCACCGTCTACTACGCGCTGTGGGCCCCGGGCAACGCCGACCGCAACGGCGTGTACAAGCTGCTTGCCGACGGCACCCCGCAGCGTGTCGCCGCTCTGCCCGCCGACTCGGGCCCCAACGGGCTGGCCGTCGACCCGACGGGACGCACCCTCTACATCGCGGACAGCCTGAAGGGCGTCATCTGGTCCGTTCCGGTGTCGGGCGGATCGGTGACCCCGTGGCTGACCGACGCCGCTCTCGCGCCGGTACCGACCGAAGCCCTGCCGATCGGTGCCAACGGGCTCCGGTTCCACAACGGCGCCCTGTGGATCAGCAACTTCAACAAGGGAACCCTGCTGCGGGTACCGGTCACCGGCACCGGCACGGCCGGCCCCGTCCACCAGATCGCGGGCGGCCTGCCCAACATCGACGATCTCAGCTTCCTGACCCCCTTCTCCGATGTGGTGTTCGCGGCGCAGAACGGCTCGTCCTCGAACAACGGCCCGGACAGGGTCGTGGTCATCTATCCCAACGGCACCTACAAGCCCGTCCTGACCAGCGCGGACGGTCTTGCCTCGCCCTCGGCGACCGCGGTTCGCGGCGACCGGCTGTACGTCACCGACGGCGGGGTCCCCGAGCCCCACGACCCGAAGCTGCAGACCGCCAGGATCAACTTCCCCGCTCTCCTTGCAGGCGCGACACACTGACCCGACCAGGCCGGCAGCCGGGGCACCCGCCCCGGCTGCGACGGAGGAACGCATCGTGCGGTACACGAAGGAACACAAACAGCAGACGCGGCAGCGGATCATCACGACGGCAGGCCGCCGGCTCAAGCTGGACGGCATCGACGGCTCCGGAGTCGCGACCCTCATGAAGGACGCGGGCCTGACCAACGGCACCTTCTACGCCTACTTCACGTCCAAGGACGACCTCGTCACCACCGCCGTAGCCGACCAACTGCGCGCACAGCACGCGAACATCGTCGCGCAGGCGGCACCAGGCCGCGCCGGACTCGAACAGATCATCCGCTGGTACTTCTCCACCGAACAGCGCGACACCATCGAGGACGGCTGCCCCAACGCCGCCCTCCTCGACGAGATCGCACGCTCCACAGACGCGACCCGGCAGGCGTACACCGATGGCGCGCTGACCCTCATCGACGGCTTCGCCGCCCGCCTGGCACCCCACGACCCGCCATCAGCGCGTCTGAAGGCACTCAGCCTCCTCGGCATGATGGCCGGGACGCTACAACTCTCCCGCGCCCTGACCGACCGGCAACTCGCCGACCAACTCCTCGAACAGGGCATCCACAACGCCCTCGCCCTGCTGGACGCCTAGCAGGACGACTGATCGCCGCAGTCGGCGATGATCCCGGCCCGACGTGATACCGGTGAAAATCACCCCCGTCGGATCTGACCACGCCGATGCGCCGGCCGGCCACGGCGATCTTCCCTTCCCCGCCCGGTGCGCTCAGGCATGCCATGTTCGTCCCGCCAATTTCAAGGCCGCGGCTCCCCTCCCCTCACCCACAGGGGAGCCGGGCCTGTTCAAGCCCTGCCAATGCAATGACCTGCACTGACCGGCGCAGTACACGGTTGCTACCGCACATCGCCGACGGCGGCGGATCAGCACACTCCCGGCAGTACCGCCAGCCCACCCGCCTCCAGAGGAGCCTTCCATGACTGTCATCAGCCGCCCCGAGATCCATGTCAGTGGCGGGACCGTGCGGGGCCGCAGGGAGGAGGGGCTCGCCGTCTTCCGCGGCATACCCTTCGCCCAGCCACCAGTGGGCGAACAGCGTTTCGCGGCGCCCCAGCCCGCGCTGCCGTGGGACGGGGTGCGCGAGGCCTCTGCCTACGGGCCTCCGCCGCCGCAGTCCTCGGTATTCGGGCTCATCCCGCCCTGGGAGGGCGGCGGGGAGAACGAGTGGCTGACGGTCAACGTCTGGTCCCCCGCTTACGGCGATAGCCCCGAAGCGGCCCTGCCGGTCATGGTGTGGATCTACGGCGGTGCCTATATGGCCGGGCACACGGGTCAGCCCGATTACGACGGGGCCGCGCTGGCCGCGGTGGGCGTGGTCGTCGTGACAATGAACTACCGCGTAGGCATGGAGGGTTTCGCGCAGATCAAGGGCGCGCCGGCCAACCGGGGGCTGCTCGACCAGGTCGCCGCGCTGGAGTGGGTTCGGAACAACATCGCCTCATTCGGCGGCGACCCGGGCCGGGTGACGGTCTTCGGCGAGTCCGCCGGGGCCGGCTCGATCGCGGCGCTGATGGCCATGCCCAGGGCCGCCGGACTGTTCCGGCGGGTGATCGCGCAGAGCGTGCCGGGCACCTTCTTCTCCCCGGAACTGGCCGACGACATCGCCGTCACGTGCGCCGCCGAACTCGGGCTCCGTCCGACACTGGCCGACCTCTCGTCCATCGAGCCGACCGCGCTGGCCGCGGCGGGCGACGCGGTGGCCGCGAAGATGGCCCAGTACGAGGACCGCTGGGGGCCGGTGGCACACACCGTGACTCCCTTCTCGCCGGTCGTCGACGGGGAGATCCTGCCGACCGACCCGTGGCAGGCGATCGCCGCCGGCTCGGCGCGCGACATCGACCTGGTCGTCGGTCACAATCGCGAGGAGTACCGGCTGTTCATCGCCCAGGCCGGACAGCTCGGCCAGATCACCGACGAGCGGGCGACCACCGTCCTGCGAGGGCTTGCGCCGGGACCCGAGGTGGAGGCGGCGTACCGGGCCCGCGGTTACGCGGCCGGTGAGCTGTACGAGCGGATCTACTCCGACTGGCTGTTCGACATGCCCAGCCTGCACCTGGCCGAAGCGCACGCCACCGCCGGCGGCCGGTCCTACCTCTACCGGCTGAACTGGCCGGCCCCGGCCATGGGCGGCGCGTTCGGCGCCTGCCACGGTCTGGACGTCGGACTGGTCTTCGGCAACCTGAGCGCAGGCCTCAGCGCCCTCCTGATCGGTGAGCAGCCACCCGCCGACGCGGTGGCCCTGTCCCAGTGGATGCGCTCCGCGTGGACGGCCTTCGCCACCACCGGCACCCCCGGTTGGCCCGAGTGCGACACCGAACAGCGCCTCACCCAACTCATCGACACCGAACCCACCGTCACGCCCTACCCGGCCGAAACCACCCGCCGCATCTGGGCGGACCACACCTTCAACGCCCTTCCGCTGCGCCCGTCCTGACTATCCGCCGACGCCAGATCGAGGCCCGGCCGGCTCCGCACTTCCGCCGGCGACGCTCCGCCAGGGTTCCGGCTCGGGGGCCTTTCGCCTTGCCGGTGATACCGCCACCGCCACAACGCCCGCTTCTGAACCGGTGGGAACGGCGGCCGCTCCCACTCGGCATCACCAAGATCACCTCGCCGATGCTCACAACAATGCCCCGGACGCGAGGCAGTCACCTACCGCGGCTCATCGCTTGCCGCCCTGTTCCTGGACCGATCGACGGTCCCGTCAATCCTTCCGGAGTTCTCCGTGTACATCGCCTATGTCGTCATCGCCGTCGTGCTGTCCCTGGTGCTGCTCCTCTCTGCCGTTCCCGACATCACCCGCGACCCGAAAATCACAGATGGAATCAAGGCGCTCGGGGTGCCCGACAGCTGGTTCCTGCCACTCGGCCTGCTCAAGATCGCAGGCGCTCTGGGGCTGCTCGCCGGCATCGTCTACCGACCGTTGGGCATCGCGGCGGCGATCGGTGT
Source organism: Streptomyces spongiae (assembly GCF_009377185.1). Taxonomy (GTDB): domain Bacteria; phylum Actinomycetota; class Actinomycetes; order Streptomycetales; family Streptomycetaceae; genus Streptomyces; species Streptomyces spongiae. Next base: position 22,551 of record NZ_VJZC01000026.1, on the reverse strand, counting down.
CGTCCTGTACTTCCTGGGCGCCGTGATCACGCACGTCCGTGGAGGCGACGCGAAGAGAATCGGCCTCCCGGCCAGCATCATGCTCGTTGCCGTGGCGGCGCTGGTGCTGGGCTTCGCGACGCTCTGACCGTGCTCCACGATCGCACTCGGACCAGCTCGCGATCACACCGTGCAGCAACTGCCGGACTCTTGCCTCCAGCACCCGGGCCGGAGGCAAGTCGCTCAGGGACGGCTGGCGACGGCAATGTCCGGGACGGCCCACGCCGGCCGCCCCGGACAGCCTCGGACTTGCGGGCGGCTACAGAGCGCAGTCCGGGTCGGGGCGCCGGCAGTGCCGATCAGGTGGCCGGCCATCAGCTTCGGGGAACTGATCGGCACAAGCGTCGGCGGCCCGGCCGAACACCTGGCGCGCTCTGACGCTCTCCGGCCGATGTTCTCCGGTTGTGCTCCCGGTCGCTTCAAGACCGCTGGGCTGTTTCGCTCTTCCGGATCAGCATCGTCGAATGTCCCTGCTGACGGATCGTGCTGATACCACCGGCCTGAGTGCCGCGTGCTCCGCCGCCCTGGGATCGCTCAGGCCGCGCGGGACCGGACCTGATCCGGGGCCGGGTCGCGACCGGCTCCGACGGTATTGCTTCCCGACGGCGGCGGTCCGGGGCGTTGCGCTTGTCGGCGAGCCCCGCTCAACGCGGACTTCATGATCAGGTTCGGCGGCACCTGACCGTTGGCCGGAGTCAGATCGTCGGCCCAGATGCGACAACGTCCAGGATGCTCAGGCGAGTCCGCGTTTGAGGATCTTGCCGGTGGATGTCAGGGGCAACTCGTCGACGAACTGGACGACCCGCGGGTACTTGTACGCTGCGAGACGTTCCTTCGCCCAGGCGGCGAGCTCCTCCTCGGTCGTGCCACTCCCGGCTTTCGTCACCACGACGGCCTTGACCTCCTGGCCGTGGGACTCGTGCGGTACGCCGATGACCGCGACCAGCGAGACGGCGGGGTGCTCCATGAGCACTTCCTCGACCTCGCGCGGGTAGACGTTGAAGCCACCCCGGATGATCATGTCTTTGGACCGGTCGACGATGTAGTAAAAGCCGTCTTCGTCCCTTCGGGCGAGGTCGCCGGAGCGGAACCAGCCCTCATGGATCGCCTCGGCCGTCGCCTCGGGCCGTTTGTAGTAGCCCTTCATGACGTTGTGGCCCTTGATCGCGATCTCCCCGATGTCGTCGGTACCGTCCTCGATGTCGGCCCAGTCGTCCCGGATGAGCTTCATCTCCACGCCCGGGATCGGCACGCCGATCGACCCGACGCGCGGCTCCTCCCCGAAGCGGGAGAAGGAGGCGATCGGAGAAGTCTCGGACAGTCCGTATCCCTCGAGGATCGTGACGCCGAAGCGGTCCTTGAACTGTTTGTGGATCTCGCCGGGCAGCGCTGAGCCACCGGCCGCCGCAACGCGAAGATTCGCGGCCAGGCGGGCGACGTCGACCGTGTCGTCCAGTGCGGCGAGAAGACCCCAGTACATCGTCGGGACGCCGGCGAAGAATGTCACGTCGTGGTCGAGCATGAGACGCAGGGCTGAGCGCGCCTCGAACCTCGGCTGCATCACGATGGTGCCGCCGAAGGCGAGAGCGCCGTTCTGGATCACGGTCTGACCGAAGGCATGGAACAGCGGCAACGCGCACAGGTATGTGTCGGGGCGCTCGGGATCCGCGGCGAACAGGTCAATGCCGGCAAGCGCGTTGTCGTACACGTTGCGGTGACGCAGCTCGGCGCCCTTGGGCCGGCCAGTCGTGCCAGAGGTATAGAGGACCACCGCTGTGTCGTCCTCGTCGCGCTCGACCGTCTGGAACGTCACCGGCTGTTCGGCGACGACCGTGGTGTACGACTCCGGCGGCCCGCCCCCGGCCCACGGCGCGCCACCGCCCTCGATCAGGAAGAACTCGCCACAGCCTTCGGCCGCCTGGAATCCCTCCCATGCCGCCTGTGCGATCGGCAGCTCCGCCGTGCCCTCGAAGGCGAAGTACGCCTTCGCGTCGGAGTCGGTGAGGTGGTAGGCGACCTCGCGAGCCTTCAACAGCACGTTCAGCGGCACCACCGCCGCCCCAGCCTTGAGAATGCCGAAGTATATGCTGGTGAAGTGGGGCAGGTTGGGGCAGGACAGTGCGACCTTGTCACCCGGCTGAACGCCGCGCGAAACGAGCAGGTTCGCGACCCGGTTGGCCGCGGCGTCGAGAGCTCTGTAGGTGATGAGTTCGTCACCGAAGACGATTGCGGCGCGCTCCGGGTACCGGGACGCGGAATCCGTCAGTACGCGTGACACGTTGCGGGTCGGGGTGTGCATCGTCGTTCTCCTGGTTCTCGAGGGGGTAGGTCACGTCTGGACGAAGCCCGGAGGCGGCACGAAGCCGTCGACTTCCCGGCCCGGCAGCGCGGCGAACTCGATGGTGGTGAGATCACCCCAACTCGGGCCCGTGCCTGCAGACCGATGGGCAGTCCGCTCCTGCCTCTGCGCACCGGGATGGCCGTCGCCGGACGGAAGGTTCCCCGCAGGGCGGGACCTGCGTTGCCGGGGGGAGGCTGGACGAGCCAGGCCAGCACGGCTGCATGGGAGGCAGGAGCAGGGGCGATGCGGTCGTAGGTGAACGCACCGTAGAACAGGGGCGGCAACGCAGTGTTCCGGTCCGGCTGGGTCAGGTCGTAGCCCGGTCGGCAAGCCGCTGCGCGTAGACGGTACCCAAGCCGACGGACGCGCCGGTGACCACGGCGCCCTTGTTCTGCGTGGTCATGGGTGGATCTCACTCGTGTTCTGGCGGCTGAGCAGGGGCCAAAGCATCGGCCTCGCTTTAAATTACGATAGACATCCAAAGCGGTCCAGTCAACGGCCCCACGCCGCCAGTCACCGCCCACGACCGGAGACTGCTCGACGTGCACGCGGGACTACAGGGCCGGCGGCCGATCCGGTTCGGATGGGGACCCCCCGGGGGCATGGTCGCCGTGGACGGTTTCGCACACCGCCCTCACGACGAGCACACAGGCACGGCGAACGACACCCCGTGGCGTCACTGCGTTTCACCATCCAGCTTCACCACCCGAAGGGTGAGGTCGGGCTCGCGAAGGAGCGGGCAAGGAGGTCGGCACAACCGCTTCGACCCAGACCAGATGCAGCCTCCGCAAGCACTCCCGAAGACGAGCCGCACCAGACCTGGCACAAAATCAGGATCACCCCCATCGCACCCACCGATGTACGCCGGAGGAGCCTCCTCGCATCCGCGCAGTAATCCCAACTCCCCCTGAGTTTATTTTCCTTACTCAGTCAGTAGCGTCACGACCAACACACCCACCCGGGACGTCGCCTCCAGGGCCCCGGCTTGCGCCGGATGCCACTCCACCTGCACCCGTTCGAAAGCCGCCATCGAGGAGCTCGCGCGAGGCGCCACACGTCGACACGCCTGACGGGCCTTGGGGCCGTCGCCGGGTTCCCGTCGCGGGCGACCCGTCCGCCAGCGCAGGCGGGGGAGCCCGCGCAGGTGAATCGCAAGAGACCCTCTTCGGTAATTGACAGGGTACGAACGTACCTCCTAACGTACCCAAACCGGGGACAATCGCGGGCGGTGCGCTGTCACTGAGCCTGGTCACGTGGTGGAACCGTACGGCAAGTGGTGGGACGACTGGATGGCCCACCCCTCCCACGACGCGTACTGGGACGCCATGGAGCTCACACCCGAGCTCAAGAACGTCCTCCGGTCGGTGGCTCGGCCGTCAACGCGCCGTCGCCGCCCGCTGTGTTGGCGTGGCCGGCGCTGGTGAGGTGGAAGTCGGTCCACCTCGTGTCGGGCAGCGGCCACTCCTGCTCGTCGCGCCACTGGTCGATGCCCATGACGACGGGAAGGAACACGTTCGAGGTGGCGGTCATGTCCACGGTGATCTCGTAGACCGTGCCGGGGGCCATGAGTTCTTCCGTGGCGAGACCAGCCTGACCGAGCTGCTGCAACTGGGACAAGGAGCCCTCGCCGGCCGCCAGGGAACGCTGCGCATCGGCCGGCTACGCGGTGGTGGTGCAGGACTGCCGGGGCACATACCGTTCGGAGGGCGAGTTCGTTCCCCATATGGCCGACCGGGCTGACGGTGAGGACACCGTCGCCTGGGTCGCCGAGCAGCCGTGGTCGGACGGCACGGTGGGCATGTACGGGCGCGGCGCTGGCACGGCGTCCCGATACGAAAGCCCACTGCCCTGACTTCCTCCGCCGAGATCACCCTGGGCCTCGCCTCCGTGAGTTCCGTCGACCGACCCCGCTCAGCCGCCTCCACGGTGTCCCAAGCAAAGGTCGCCCCGCTGAAGCGGGCTTTCAGACTGCCCCGTCCGCCGGTGGCGCACAGGCGTCCGTCACCCGTCGGGGGGCCTCACCGCCAGCGATGACACCAGTGTCGACCTGGACACAGAAGATGTGAACTCCCTCAACTGCCCAGCCATGGGCAGGACTTACTTGAGCGCCACTCAAGGGCCCTCGCGGACGTCCGTGAACTCGTTGAGGTACCGAGATGTCCAGTTCGGCGTCGGTGACGGCGAGCCGGCCGAGGCTGTGCTGATGTCGGCGCCGAGGAATGGCAGTTCCGGGGCGTACCGGATGTTGCGAGAGCGCCGACTGCCTCGCGGCGGGGCAGCCTGCCACGCCACCCGCCAACCACCGTCCCCTGGATGCTCCTGCCGCCCGGCAGGTCGGTCTTGGCCAGGAACCGCCGTTCCCGGGCCGTCGCGCATCAGCCGGGCCGCCTGAAGACATGTCCACAGGGCATGATCACAAAAGGCCTGCACCACCACCAGCGAAGAATCCGCTGGTGAGCCCCCTGCGCCTGGCAGCCGATCACAGCCACTCGGCGCCTGTTCAGCGGTTCATCGGTCCGACTCTCGTCTCGCCGTCCCCGTACACGAGGCGCGCCGGCACGTGACCTCACACCACCCTGACCAGCGGCGACACGCTCAACAGCCTAAAAGGGTGCGGATTCGACCCGGATTCGACCCGAGGGCCCCAGACTCCAAAACGATCAGTAGTTGACCTGCAGTGATGCCGATTCTTGCCGCTGTACCGAGCATCCATCGACAGATGGGTATCACATTTACAATTAAGCGGACACATTTGGGCGATTAACGCTACGCAGTGAGTAGTCGCACTCGCCGTCGCCCTCTCCGGCCAACCAAGCGCGAACCGAACAGCAGCAACCACCCGGGGCACCTACTCCGGCGACCCAGGGCTGACAGAACAGGGATCTGACCAGCCTCTTTACAGAAGTCCTTCCGCCTGGCAGAAGCCGTCTTGCCGAGCCACCGCAGCCGTCACGACCCTGATTCCAACCACGGCACGCGGGGCGACGGCGCCCCGCCGACAGGGACGGGAACCCCCATGCCTCACACGACCGCCTTCGCCAGGAACCAGTGGTACGTCGCCGCCTACTCCCACGAGGTGGGGCGCGAGTTGCTCGGTCGTACGATCCTCGGTGAACCGCTCGTCTTCTACCGCACCGAGGAGGACGGGACCCCCGTGGTCCTGCACGACCGGTGTGTGCACCGCCGGTACCCGCTGTCGGAGGCCCCGACCCGGCTCGACGGCGACCGGATCGTGTGCGGCTACCACGGCTTCACATACGACACGACCGGCGCCTGTGTGTACGTGCCCGGGCAGAAGCGGGTTCCGCGGACCGCGCGCGTGACCTCGTACCCCGTCGTCGAGCAGGACTCCCTGATCTGGGTGTGGATCGGCGACCCGGCCCTCGCCGACGCGGACACCATCCCGCGGGCGAAGCACCTCGACTCCCCCGGCTGGGTCACCGTGCGCGGAATGGAGCCGATCGACGCCGACTACGGGCTGCTGGTCGACAACCTCCTCGACCTGTCCCACGAGACGTACCTGCACGGCGGGTACATCGGCACCCCCGAGGTCGCCGAGACGCCCATCACCACCGAGGTCGACGAGGGCGCGGGCATCGTGCGGGTGAGCCGGCACATGGACGACGCCGAGTGCCCGCCGTTCTACGCCAGGTCGACCGGCATCGAGGGCCGGATCACCCGCTGGCAGGACATCGAGTACCACGCCCCGTGCCTGTACCTGCTGCACAGCCGCATCGCCCCGGTCGGTGTGGTGCCCGAGGCCGACGGCAGCGACCCGAACGGCTTCCACACCGAGATCACGTATGCGATCACCCCGTCCGCCGACGGCAAGGTGTACGACTTCTGGATGGTCTCGCGCGACTGGGCGACGGACGACGACGAGGTCACCGAGTTCCTGCGGGGCAACAACCACACGGTGGTCATGCAGGACGTCGACGCGCTCAACCTGCTGCAGAAGACGCTCGGCACCGAGCGCACCGGCTACCAGGAGCTGAGCATCAACATCGACACCGGCGGTCTCGCCGCCCGCCGCATCCTCGCCCGGCTGGTCGAGGAGGGTGCCAAGCCCGTGGAGAAGGTCCAGTGACGTCACCGACCGGAGAGATCTACCGCATCGACTGGCTGCCGGGCACGGACGTCCTGCACGGCACCTGTCACTGCGGCCGTGAGCACACCGCGCAGGACCCCATCGAGATGTGGGAGTGGATGCTCGCCCACCCACAGGGACACCAGCCGCAGGGACTCCAGCAGCAAGGTAACGAGCCACAAGGCAACGAGCCGCAGGGAACCAGCTCATGACCGTGTACGAAGCCGAACTCGTCGTCGACGGACGTGAGTCCGCGGCCGACGGCGTGCTCGCCCTCACCCTCCGCCACCCCCTGGGCGAGGCCCTCCCCACCTGGGAGCCCGGTGCGCACATCGACGTGCTGCTCGGCCCCGGCCTGGAGCGCCAGTACTCGCTGTGCGGGGACCCGGCGGACCGGCAGAGCTGGCGGATAGGCGTCCTGCGCGAACCCGAGGGACGCGGCGGATCCGCGTACGTCCACGAGGAGTTGCGGCAGGGCGACAAGGTCCGCGTGCGCGGGCCGCGCAACAACTTCGCGCTCGCGCCCGCCCCGCGCTACCGCTTCGTCGCGGGCGGCATCGGCATCACCCCGATCCTGCCGATGGTGGCGGCGGCGGAGGCGGCCGGTGCGGAGTGGACGCTGCTGTACGGGGGCCGTACGCGCGACTCCATCGCGTTCACAGAGGAGTTGGGCCCCTACGGCGACCGCGTGACCATCGCCCCGCAGGACGAGACCGGGCTGCTGGACCTCGCCTCCGTGCTCGACGACGTGCCCGAGGGCACCCTCGTGTACTGCTGCGGTCCGGGTCCGCTGCTGGACGCGGTCGAGGAGCGGTGCCCACGCGGGGTGCTGCACGTCGAGCGGTTCCAGCCGAAGGAGCAGGAGAACGGCCCGGACAGCGAGTTCGAGGTCGTGCTGGAGCGCACCGGGAAGACCGTGACCGTGCCCGTGGGCGTGTCCGTCCTCGACACCGTGCGGGCCGCGGGCGTAGAGGTGCTCTACTCCTGCACCGAGGGCACCTGCGGGACATGTGAGACGGAGGTCCTGGAGGGCACCCCGGACCACCGCGACTCGGTGCTCAGCGACGAGGAGCGCGAGGCCGGGGAGACCATGCTCATCTGTGTGTCCCGGTGCCGGGGACAGCGGCTGGTGCTCGACCTGTAGCCGCGGTCGCCGCCCGGAGGTCGGACTCGATCCGGGCGACCGTGGCCAGCAGAGCGGGCAGCAGGTCACGGCGCACGGACTCCGCCGAGTTCCGGCCGGCGGCCACGGGGATGTTCACGGCCGCCACCACCTCGCCGTCCCGGTCGCGCACCGGGGCGGCGACCGATCGGAGGCCCTCCTCCAGCTCCTGGTCGACGACGGCGTACCCCTGCCGCCGCACCCGCCGGAGTTCGGCCCGGAGCGGCTCCGGGGAGACGAGGGTGCGGGCGGTCAGGGGCCGCAGGTCGGCGCGGGCGAGCCGTCTGTCGATCTCCTCGTCCGGCAGATGCGCGAGGATCACCCGGCCCACCGATGTGACGTGCGCCGGGAAGCGGGTGCCGACGGTGATCGTCGCGGCCATGATGCGCCGTGTGGGCACCCGCGCCACGTACACGATGTCGTCCCCGTCCAGGACGCACAGCGACGACGACTCCCCCACCTGGGCCACCAGTTGCTCCAGGTGCGGCCCGGCGAGCTCGGGCAGCGTGAATCCCGCCAGGTACGCGTAGCCGAGTTCGAGCACGCGCGGGGTGAGCCGGAACAGACGGCCGTCGGTGTGGACGTACCCGAGGTCGACGAGCGTGAGCAGGAAGCGGCGGGCGGCCGCCCGGGTCAGGTCGCAGGAGCGGGCGACCTCGCTGAGCGTCAGTGAGGAGTGCTCGGCGTCGAAGGCGCGGATGACCGCGAGACCACGCTCGAAGGACCGGACGAAGTGCGGTTCGCGGGGTCCATCGGACATCGTCGCCTCCACGAGGACGACGCACGGAATGTGCGTTCTGTACGCACGAGTGTGCGTTCTGCGCACGCTAAGAGCACGCTTCGGCAACTGTCAACGGTCGTGCAGTCGTGGGCATTGACCATCAGGATTCCTGGCTTTACGTTGCCGCCCAGTACTTCTGTTCGGCCTGCGCACACGCGTGCGCAGAGCCTCAAGGAACACCGGCGTTCCCCTCAGGAGGAGTCATGCGTCGTCTGCTCGCGGGCCTCAGTGCCGGCGCCGTCCTGGTCGGCCTCTCGGCCTGTGGTTCGTCCGACTCCTCCGGGTCGTCGGCAAGCTCCTCCGGCGGTACCACCACGCTGAAGGTCGGAGTCATTCCCATCCTGGACGTCGCCCCCGTCTATCTCGGCCAGAAGAAGGGCTTCTACTCCAAGCGCGGAATCAAGCTGGAGCTGACCCCCGCCCAGGGCGGGGCGGCGATCCTGCCCGCGGTCGTCTCCGGCCAGTTCCAGTTCGGCTTCAGCAACACCACGTCCCTGCTGATCGCCCAGTCCAAGAACATGCCCGTCAAGGCCGTGGCGAACGGTGTCGCCTCCACGGCCAAGGAGGGCGCCGACTTCATGGGCACCACGGTGAAGAAGGGCAGCCCGATCAAGTCCCCCAAGCAACTGGAGGGCAAGAAGGTCGCGGTCAACACGCTCAACAACATCTGCGACACGTCGATCAGCGAATCGATCCGCAAGGACGGCGGAGACCCGTCGAAGACCGAGTTCGTCGAGATGCCCTTCGACCAGATGCCCGCCGCGCTGGAGGGCGGACAGGTCGACGCGGCCTGCACGCCGGAACCCGCGCTCTCCACCGTCAAGGCCGCGGGCGGCATGTCCATCGCGTCGAGCTTCTACGACGTGGACCCGAACCTCACCGTGGCCATGTACTTCACCTCTCAGCAGTACGCCCAGAAGAACCCGGAGCTGGTGAAGAAGTTCCAGGAAGCGACGATCGAGTCGCTCAAGTACGCCGACAGCCACCCGGACGAGGTCCGCGAGATCGTCACCACGTACACGAAGATCCCCGACACACTCCTGGACAAGCTCACCCTGCCCCACTTCCCCGCCGAGCCGAACCGCGCCTCCATCGAGCAGCTGGCCAAACTGGGCGTGCAGGACGGTCTGTTCAAGCAGACCCCCGACCTGGACAAGCTGCTGCCGTGAAGCAGACGCACATCGACGACGTCCGGCCCGAGTCCGCGCCGCCCCGGCGGGCCGGGCGCCCGGGGCTGACGAACGCGGCCCTGGGCGCGGCCGGCCTGGCCGGCTTCCTCGTCCTGTGCGAGGCGGTCCCGCGCCTCGGCATCGTCTCCGAGGACTACTTCCCGCCGCTCAGCCGGATCGCGGACGCGCTCGTCACCGAACTCGCCGACCAGGCGTTCTGGACGGCGCTCGGCGACACGCTGACCGGCTGGGCACTGGGGCTCGCGATCGCGGTGACGGCGGGCATCCTCGCCGGGGTCGTGATCGCGGTCGTGCCCTTCCTGCGGGAGGCGACCGCGTCCACGATCGAGTTCCTCCGCCCGATCCCCTCGGTCGCCCTGATCCCGCTCGCGGTCCTGCTGTACGGCACGGAACTGCGCTCGGTGCTCATGCTGGTGGTGTACGCGTCGTTCTGGCAGATCCTGATCCAGGTGCTGTACGGCGTCCAGGACGTCGACCCGGTCGCCGAGGAGACCGCCCGCTCCTACGGCCTCGGCACCTGGGCCCGGGTCCGCCACGTCCTGTGGCCCACGGCCCTGCCGTACGTCATGACCGGCGTCCGGCTGGCCGCCGCCGTCGCCCTGATCCTCGCGGTGACCGCCGAACTCGTCATCGGCGCACCGGGACTGGGCGCGCGCATCATGATCGCCCAGACCTCGCAGGCCGTACCCGAGATGTACGCCCTGGTGGTGGTCACCGGTCTGCTCGGGCTGTTGATCAACGTGGGCGCGCGGACGGTGGAGCGCCGGGCGCTGGCCTGGCACCAGTCGGTGCGCGGGGAGGTGGCGGTGTGAGTGGCGGTGTGAGAGGTGGCGGTGTGAAACGCCTGGCCCTGCGGCTGCTCTTCGCCGTCGCGCTGCCCGTGCTGCTGGTGGCCGCCTGGTGGTTCGCCTCCGCCGGCAGCACCGACGTGTACTGGCCGCCGCTGCGCACGATCCTCACGACCTTCCCGGACGTGTGGACGGCCGAGCGGCTGCGCGACGACGTCCTGCCCAGCCTCCTGCGGCTGCTCGCGGGGTACGTGTCCGCGGCCGTCGTCGGGATCGCCCTCGGCACGGTCATCGGCTCCTACCGGCGCGTGCGCGCGGTGTGCGAGCCGGTGCTGGAGTTCCTGCGAGCGGTGCCGCCGCCCGTTCTCGTACCGGTCATCATGCTGTTCGCGGGCATCGGCCACACCATGAAGATCGCCGTGATCGCGAGCGGCTGTGTGTGGCCGATCCTGCTCAACACGGTCGAGGGCGTACGGGCGGTGGACTCGGTCATGTCGGAGACGGCCCGGTCGTACGGCATCACGGGCGCCGCGCGACTGCGCCACGTGGTCCTGCGGTCGGCCAGCCCGCAGATCTTCGCGGGGCTGCGGCAGGCCCTGTCCATCGGCATCATCCTGATGGTGATCAGCGAGATGTCCGCGTCCAGCAACGGGCTCGGCTTCACCATCGTCCAGTTCCAGCGCACGTTCGCGATCCCCGACATGTGGACCGGCATCCTGGTCCTCGGTCTGCTCGGGTTCCTGCTGTCGGTCGTCTTCCAGCTGGTCGAGCGGCGCGTGCTCGGCTGGTACCACGGTCTGCGCGCGTCCTCCCGGCGGTCGTAGTGAAACTCGAGAAGGGGCGGTCCATGGACGGGCTTCTATCCGTATCGGGCCTGAGGAAGGTCTACGAGGGCTCCGGTCGCCGGGTGGAGGCGATACGGGACCTCACGTTCACCGTCGACGCCGGTGAACTCGTCTGCCTGGTGGGCCCGTCGGGCTGCGGCAAGACGACCCTGCTGAAGTGCATGGCCGGGCTGCTGACGCCCACGTCGGGCGAGGTCCTGCTGGAGGGGCGGCCGGTGAGCGGTCCGCCACCCGGTATGGCGGTGGTCTTCCAGGAGTACGGGCGCAGTCTGTTTCCGTGGATGCGGGTGCGGGAGAACGTCGAACTTCCGCTCAAGCAGAAGCCGTTGACCAAGGAGCGGCGGCGTGAGCTGGTCGCCGACGCGTTGGACTCCGTCGGTCTTGGCGATGCCGCTGGGGCGTACCCGTGGCAGTTGTCCGGGGGTATGCAGCAGCGGGTGGCCATCGCTCGGGCGCTTGCTTACGAGCCTGATGTGCTGTTGATGGATGAGCCGTTCGCGGCGGTGGACGCGCAGACGCGGGCGGATCTTGAGGACCTGGTGCGGGGGCTTTGGCGGGATCGGGGGATCACGATCTTGTTCGTCACGCACGACATTGATGAGGCCGTGTATCTGGGTGAGCGGGTGTTGGTTCTTTCCGCGTCGCCGACCGTGGTTCAGGAGCAGTTGAAGGTGGATCTGCCTGCGGAGCGGGATCAGTTGCGTACGCGGGTCGCTCCGCGGTTCGCGGAGTTGCGTACGCATGTGTATGAGCAGATTCAGGCTGCGAAGAGGGGGGTTGCGGGCGCCTGAGAGCTCGGTCGGGGATGTTGTGTGGCGACTGCGGGTAATCGGTGGCTTGTCGCGCAGTTCCCCGCGCCCCTATCGGGTCGTTGCCCACAAGCCTCTTACGTGGCCCAGGTGTTGGGTTATCACCTTGCGTGCTGCTTCTGTGTCGCGTGCCACCAGCGCATCCAGGAGTTGCAGGTGCTCCTTCGCCGATGTCTCCAGTCGGCCCGCGTCTGCCAGTGCTGTCAGGCCGTACAGGCGGGAGCGGCGGCGTAGGTCCCGTACGACCTCCACCAGGTGGGTGTTGCCCGACAGGGCCAGCAAGCCGAGGTGGAAGCTGAGGTCCGCCTCGACGTAGGCGATGAGGTCGCCCGTCGCCGCGGAGGTGACGATCTCCTGGGCGAGGGGGCGTAGGGCCTCCAGGTCGGAGGGGGCGGCTGTGGTCGCGAGGTCGGCCGTCGTGGGGATCTCGATCAGGGAGCGGATGTGGGTGTACTCGTCGAGTTGCTGCTCGGAGACGACGGTGACCCGGAAGCCCTTGTTGGGGACGGTGTCGACCAGGCCCTCCTTGGCGAGGTCGAGCATGGCCTCGCGCACCGGGGTGGCGGAGACCCCGAAGCGGGCGGCGAGGCCGGGCGCCGAGTACACCTCGCCGGGGCGGAGTTCGCCGGCGATCAGGGCGGCCCGCAGCGCGTCCGCGACCCGTTCCCGGTAGCTGGGCTTCCTGCCGCCCAGCACGGGCAGGGCGGGTCTGTGCTGCGGGGCCATGGGTGTCACACGCTCCTTCGGTCATCGGAGATCATCGGCTCTGCCTACAGCACGAAGCCCGCCGGGAAGGGGTCGTCGGGGTCCAGCAGGTACTGGGCCGTGCCCGTGATCCAGGCGCGGCCAGTGATGCTGGGCAGGACGGCGGGGCGGCCGGCGACCTCGGTGGTGCCGAGGAGTCGTCCGGTGAAGCGGGTGCCGATGAAGGACTCGTTCACGAACTCGGTGTGCGGCGGGAGTTCGCCGCGCGCGTGCAGCTGTGCCATGCGGGCGCTGGTGCCGGTGCCGCAGGGCGAGCGGTCGAACCAGCCCGGGTGGATCGCCATCGCGTGCCGTGAGTGGCGGGCCGTCGAGCCGGGGGCGGCCAGGTAGACGTGGTGGCAGCCGTGGATGGACGGGTCCTCGGGGTGGACCGGCTCGTCCTCGGCGTTGACGGCGTCCATCAGCGCGAGGCCGGCCGCGAGGATGTCGTCCTTGCGGGCCCGGTCGAAGGGCAGTCCGAACTCGTCCAGCGGCAGGATCGCGTAGAAGTTGCCGCCGAACGCGAGGTCGTAGGTCACCGTGCGTCCGTCGGCGAGCGTGGCCTTGCGGTCGAGGGCGACCGAGAACGACGGGACGTTCTGGAGGGTGACGGCCGTGGCGTGGCCGTCCTTGACCGCGACCTCGGCGACGACGAGGCCCGCCGGTGTGTCGAGGCGGATCGTGGTGACCGGCTCGACGACCTCGACCATGCCGGTCTCCACCAGCACGGTCGCCACACCGATCGTGCCGTGTCCGCACATGGGGAGGTAGCCGGAGACCTCGATGTAGACGACGCCCCAGTCGCAGTCGGGGCGGGTGGGCGGCTGCAGGATGGCGCCGCTCATCGACGCGTGCCCGCGAGGCTCGTTCATCAGCAACTGCTTGATGTCGTCGCGGTGTTCGCGGAAGTACAGGCGACGCTCGTTCATGGTGGCGCCGGGGATGGTGCCGATGCCGCCGGTGACCACCCGGGTGGGCATGCCCTCGGTGTGCGAGTCGACGGCGTGCAGGACGAGTTTGCTGCGCATGGCCCTGGCCTCCTTGGCCTCCTTGCGCGCTGACGCGTTTACGCGAGCCCCGCGGCCACGGCCTTCTCGGTGGCGGCGCGGATCGTGGCCTCCTGCTCCGGCAGCAGCGGCACCCGCGGTGGACGGCAGCGTCCCCCGTGACGGCCCACGATGTCCATGGACAACTTGATGGCCTGCACGAACTCGACCTTGGAGTCCCAGCGCAGCAGCGGGTGCAGCTGCTCGTAGAGCCGCTTGGCCGTCGTGAGGTCGCCGTCCACGGCCGCGTGGTACAGCTCCACGCTCGCGCCGGGCAGTGCGTTCGGGTAGCCGGCCACCCAGCCCTTGGCGCCCGCCAGCGCGAGCTCCAGCAGGACGTCGTCGGCGCCGATCAACAGGTCCAGTTCCGGGGCGAGTTCGGCGAGCTGGTAGGCGCGGCGGACATCGCCGGAGAACTCCTTCACCCCCTGAATGTGCCCCTCGCCGTGCAGCTTGGCGAGGAGTTCGGGGACGAGGTCGACCTTGGTGTCGATGGGGTTGTTGTACGCCACGATCGGAAGCCCGGCCTTGGCGACCTCTTCGTAGTGGGCGAGGACGGAGCGTTCGTCGGCGCGGTACGCGTTGGGCGGGAGCAACATCACGGAGGTGCAGCCCGCGTCGCGTGCCTGTTCGGCCCAGCGGCGGGACTCGGCACTGCCGTAGGCGGCCACTCCGGGCATCACGCGCGACCCGCCGATCGCGGACACGGCCGTCTCGACGACCTTGGCGCGCTCCTCGGGTGTCAGCACCTGGTACTCGCCGAGCGAGCCGTTCGGTACGACGCCGTCGCAGCCGTTCTCGACGAGCCAGGCGCAGTGTTCGGCGTACTTGTCGTAGTCGACGGAGAGGTCGTCGTTCAGCGGGAGGGCGGTGGCGACGAGGACGCCGCGCCAGGGGCGGTGGGCGGAGACGGTCATGAGGGTCCTTCCTCGGTGGGGTGGTCGGCCTCGGTGAGGTGGTCGGTCCCGGTCGGGTGACCGGCCCGGGCGAGTACGCCCAGCGGCACCGGACGGGCGAACGGCCGTCTGGCCGGTGTCGGGTCGCATCCGGCGAGCCCGGCGACCGCGGGCCCGCACACCCGGCCCTGGCACCAGCCCATCCCGGCGCGCGTCAGCAGCTTCACCGTGCGAAGGTCGCCGGCGCCCAGCTCGTCGACCGCCTCGCGGACGGCGCCCGCCCGCACCTCCTCGCAGCGGCAGACGACGGTGTCGTCGGTGACCTGCTCCGTCCAGTGCGTCGGCGGTGCGCAGACGGAGTCGACGGCGGCGAAGAAGTCGCGAAGTCGCGTGCGGGACCTGTCGGCCGCGGCCCACGCGCGCGGGTCGGGTGCGGTGCCCCGGAGGCGGGCGGCGATCGACCGTCCGGCGATGTGCCCCTCGGCGAGCGCGAGCGCCGCGCCGCCGATGCCGGTGCTCTCCCCGGCCGCCCACACGCCGGGGACGTCGGTGCGCTGTTCGTCGTCGACGTGGACGTTCACCCCGTCGAGACGGCAGCCGAGCGCCTCGGCGAGATCGGTGTGCGGGAGCATGCCGTGCCCGACGGCGAGCGTGTCGCAGGGGATACGCCGGTGGGTGCCGGGCCGGACGCGTCCGCCGGGGTCCAGGGCGGCCACGGTGGCGGCTTCGAGGTGGTCGTCACCATGGGCTTCGACGACGGTGTGCCCGGCCATGACCGGCACGCGGTTGCGCAGGAGCCGGGCCGCGTACCCGGCGGCTTCGGGGAGCTTGGCGGCGAGCGCCGGCAGGTGCCGTACGAATCCCCTGGGTCCGGCGGACTCGACGAGGGCGGCGACCTCGACGCCGGCCGCGGCGAGCCCGGTGGCGACCGGCAGGAGCAGGGGGCCGGTCCCGGCCACGACGGCAGTCCGGCCCGCCACGACCAGCCCGCCCTTGAGCATGGCCTGGGCGCCGCCCGCGGTGACGACGCCGGGGAGGGTCCAGCCGGGGAAGGGCAGCACCTTCTCGTAGCCGCCGGTGGCGAGGAGGACGGCGTCGGCGCGGACGGTGGCGGGCTCTTCCTGGAGGGGGCCGCGCAGGGCGTGCACGGTGAAGCCCGCCTGTCGTGCCTGTGGTTGCTCCACGCACCAGACGTGATGATCCGTCAGGTGTCGTACGGAACTGGCGGCGAGCCCGTCCCGCAGCCGCTCCCATGTGCGCCACTGATGGTGCAGCTCCTGCGGACGACGGGCGCCGAGTCCGGCGGCGGGCTGCCGGTAGAACTGGCCGCCCGCCTGCTCGCCCGCGTCGATCAGCGTGACGCGGACGCCCCGCGCGGAGGCGGCGAGGGAAGCGGCGAGTCCGGCCGGGCCCGCGCCGATCACCGCGAGATCAGTGCTCATGGCCCGTCCCTTCCTGCGTGCGGATCGCGTCGCCCGGTCGTACCGGGATCAGGCAGGCGCGTTGGTTGGGGCGGTCGTTGACGGTCACGAGACAGTCGAAGCAGACGCCGATGCCGCAGAAGATCCCGCGCGGGCGGCCCTCGCCCCGGGTCGTGCGCCACGAGGTGACTCCGGCAGCCCAGAGCGCGGTGGCGACCGTCTGACCGGGCAGGGCCGCGATCTCCCGGCCGTCCAGGGTGACGGCGAAGGCGGGGCCCGGCTCGGCCCGCGCCGGCTCCAACGGGTTCACGCGGCCTCCTCCTCGAAGCGGTCGGGCCGGAACGGCGCGAGGTCCAGCTCGGGCGCCTTGCCGCCGAGCACCTGCGCGATCAGCCGGCCCGTACCGGTGGCGAGGCCGATGCCCGCGCCCTCGTGCCCGCAGGCGTGCAGCAGTCCGGGGACGCGGGGGTCGGGGCCGATCGCGGGCAGGTGGTCGGGCATGTACGGCCGGAAACCGGCGTACGTCCGCATCGCCCGCACCTCCTCCAGGAACGGGAACAGCCGGACCGCGCCCGCCGCCAGCGCGCGCACGACCGGCAGCGAGAACGACCGGTCGAAGCCGACCCGTTCTCGGCTCGCCCCGATCAGGACCGGCCCGGCCGCCGTTCCCTCGACGACCGGTGAGGTCTGGAGGGCCGCCGAGTCGCTGGCCACGTCGGCCACGTAGTCGGCGGCGTACACCTTGTGCCGCACCCTGCGAGGGAGCGGCTCGGTGACCAGGACGAAGCCGCGCCGGGGCAGGACGGGGAGGGAGACACCCGCGAGGGCGGCGACCTCACCGCCCCACGTCCCCGCCGCGTTCACGACGGCCGGGGCGTGGATGTCGCCGTGGCCGGTGCGCACCCCGCGCACGGCACCGTCCGCCGTGCGCAGCACCTCGGTCACGGTCCGGCCGGTGAGCAGGCGGGCGCCCGAGGCGCGCAGGATGTGGGCGGCGGCGAGGGTCGGCATCACCTGGCTGTCCTGCGGGTAGTGCACGCCTCCGGCGAGACCGGGCGCGAGGTGCGGTTCCAGGTCGTGGAGACGGTCGGCGGGCACCTGCTCGGCCACGACTCCGGCGGCGCGCTGTGCGGCCACGAGGTCCGTGAGCGCGGCCAGCCCGTGCTCCGAGGACGCGACGACCACGCCGCCCTTCGCCTCGTACTCGATGGCCTCCCCCACGTCCTCGGCGAGGTCGGCCCACAACCGGTTGGACAGCAGGGCGAGTTCGAGCTCCGGTCCGGGTTCCTTGTCGGAGACGAGCAGATTGCCCTCTCCCGCGCCCGTGGTGCCTCCGGCCACCGGGCCGCGGTCCACGACGGTCACGTCCAGCCCCGCCCGGGCCGCGTACAGGGCGCAGGCCGCGCCCGCCATTCCGGCCCCGATCACTACGACGTCGCAGGTCAGCCGTGTGCTCACATCAGTACTATGTCACATGGTCCTGCTCCTGGGAATGGTGCCGGAGACAGCGGAACAGCGCTCCGCGGACCGGCGGACACAAACACATCGCGGACACGAACAAACCCCGACGCCGCCGGCGACCTGAACGCCGGCGGTGTCGGGGTTTTCGGGACGGGCCCTACGCCTCGGGCGCGGGCACCACGCTGAGATGGCTCGCCGTGTGCCGGGCACGGCGGGTTCGGCGCGCAGTGACCGACGGGCGCCGCGCCGCGCGCAGCACCAGTGTCATCCGCGTGTATCCCATGTCCTTCAGGGCGTTGGGGGTCTCACCGACGACACGGCAGTCGGTGCGGCCCCAGCGCGGGTCGGGGTGGACCACCGGGCGGACGGCGCCGTCGTGCTCGGCGGCATCGGGTCCGACCGCGCGGATCCAGTGCGGCAGGCCGTGCCGGTAGGCGGCGTCCATGATGGGATCCTGGGCGATGTCCCGGCGGATGGACTGCAGGCCCCTGTCCTGGCCGTGCCGCTCCACGGCGGCGGCGAAGCCCGCCAGCATGGGCAGGCACCAGCTCGACTCGTGCTCGCCGAGGACCGTGGCCGCGTCGGGGTGGAAGAGCACGAAGCGCAGGAAGTTGTCGCCCGGCATCGCGGTCGGGTGCGGGCCGACGCCGTGGAAGAGCTTGTCGTAGGCGCTGTTGGACAGCACGACGTCCCAGCGGTGGTCGAAGACGACGGACGGGAAGGGGACGGCCTCCAGGAGCGTGGCGTAGTCCTGCAAGTACGCCTGAGCCTCGAGGCTCTCGGGGACGGGTCGCGGTTCGGACCGCTGCCCTCCTGCCTGATATGCCATCGGGAGGTCACCCCTCTTGCTTATGCGGCCTTCACGCGGCGTCTTGATCCTGAGGCCCGCGAAGGAGTCATGTCAACTATCGTGGCATTCCGCGACTGTTGACGGCTGAATCTCGCCACAGTTGTGGCGAGGTCTGGATGTGAGTTCGAGTCAGGGGCTAATCTCCGTGCAGTTCACAGTGGTTGACCGCGCCCGGGGGCTCGCGTTCCGGGGCATTCGGCACCATCATGAGATTGGCTTGAGAGAGACGTAGGAGATCTGTCGGTGACGGATGGCTTCGAGGTTCCGGACGCCACGGCGACGGTTCTGCTGCCGGCCGTCGTGGCCCGTGTCACCGCGCTCGCCGACCGGCTGGGCGTGGCCCACAGCGAGGTCTTCGACGCCCGGCGCCTGTCGGTGGCCTCCGGGGTGCCGGAGTCCGTGGTGAAGGCGCTGCTGGGCGGCCGGCCCGCCGGGGAGCCGGATCTGCAGGCCCGGTTCCTGCAGCGGCTGGCCCTGCTGCGGCGCACCCGCCTCAAGCCCAACGGACGCAAGTACACCCAGCAGGAGATCGCCGACGGCGCGGGTATGTCGCGCCAGCAGGCGGGAGCCCTCATCAACGGCGACCGGCGTCCCACGATGGAGCACTGCGACGCCATCCAGCGCTTCTTCCGAGTGCACGCCGGTTTCCTCACCGCCGAGGACCCCGAGGCACTCGCGAGCGCGCTCATGCGCACCGAGCAGGATCTGCTCCAGCAGCTCGCCGACCGCGAGCGGGAGTCCGTCCGGTCCAGCCAGGCCCCCGACGACCCGCTGGAGCGGCTGCTCCAGGACCACGGCGTCCGCGGCATCGCCTGGCGGGCGGCCCAGCTCCCCACCGACCAGCACCGCGACAAAGTGGCGGAGTGGCTCGACATGCTCCTGGAGAGCGTCAAGCGGCCCGAGTCCTGACCCGGGGGAGAACAGTGGGCATCGGAAGGGAAATGCGCCGCCTGTGCGGCGAGTTGGTCGGCGAGCTCACGCTCCCGGCACCGGCGGAGCCCGCCGGCCTGTACTCCGCGCTGTGCGCCGCCATGAGCAGACGCCGCGGCCGCCCCGTCCAGTACCGTACGGCCGCCTTCCCGCCCGGCACCGCGAGCGGTCTGTGGCTGGACATGACCGAGCAGGACCTCGTCGTGATCGAGGAACGCACCGCGCCCGACCACCAGTTGGTGATCCTGGGCCATGAGCTGTGGCACATGCACGCCGGGCACCGCGGGCACCACGTCGAGGGTGCCTCGGTCGCGGCGCGCTTATTGAGCGACGAGGCCGATCTGCGGGCGACCGTCCAGAAGGTCGCCGCGCGCACCCAGTTCGACGTGCGCGACGAGCAGGACGCCGAGGGCTTCGGCCTGCTGCTGGCGAGCAAGTGCCGTACGTGGCTGGCGAGTTCCGCACTGCGCGGGCCACTCCAGCGGGACCAGCTCGCGGGGCGCATCGAGGCGTCCCTGGGCTATCGCGGGCCGCAGGGCTGAGCCGCCTCGGATGGACGGGTCCAGCTACTACATCCCTGCCGTGGCGATGGCGGTCGTCCTCGTCGTCAAGACGCCCGCGCTGCTGCGGAACTGGCGTGATCCGCTGCTGCGGTCCGTGTACGTGCTGCTCGCACTGGCGGGCCTGGTGTTCTGCTTCGCCGCCCCGCCGACGATCGCCGAGGTCAACCGCGTCACCGGCATCACCAATGTCTCGGCCCCCCTCGTCTACGTCCTGTTGAGCGCCTTCAGCGCCTCCTGCCTGGTGCTGATCGTCAACTGGCGCGGGGGCCCGCCCGAGGTGACACGCCGGCTGACGCGCCGCTGGATCGCCGGGTACGGCGCGGTGAGCGTGGCGATCGTCGTCCTGTTCGCGCTCGGGGACACACCGGTGGAGCGGCTGCGGGACCTGGACACGTACTACGCCAACACGCCGTTCATCCGCGAGATGATCGTGCTCTACCTCATCGCGTTCTCCGTCGCGGGCGTCGCCATGGTCGTCATGTGCTGGCGCTGGGCGCTCCAGGTGCACGGCTGGCTGCGCGCCGGACTGCTGATCATCGCGGTCGGCTTCCTGTCGAACGTGCCCTACTCGGCGATGAAGTTCACGGCGGTGGTGGCCCGTTGGAACGGCGGGAACCTGGACGACCTGAGCACCTACCTGGCGCCCTTGCTGGCCTCCGCCGGGGCACAGATCAGCGCGGTCGGCTTCTGTCTGCCGCTGGCCTGCCAGCGCATCGGGGACTCGTGGACGACCTGGTCGACGTACCGCAGGCTGGGCCCGCTGTGGCGGGAGCTGAAGCCCGTGGCCGACCAGGGCGAGCGCGCGGTGCGGATGTCCTGGTGGTCACCGGTCCAGCTCCAGGTGACCCAGCGGGAGTCCGACATCCATGACGGCATGCTCACCCTGCACCCCTACTTCGACTCCACGGTCCGGTCGAGGGCCTACGACGCGGCCGTCGCGTCGGGGTCCGCGCCGGACCAGGCGCGGGCCGAGGCCGACGCGGCGATGGTGACGGCGGCGGTGCGGGCCCGGGCGGCCGACCCGGAGGGCAGGGTCATCGGTTCGGCGAAGACCGGCGCCGCCCCCACCCCGTCGACGGACGGCCCGCGCGACCTGGTACGTCTGTCCCTGGCCCTGCGCCAGTCATCCGTCGTCGCGGCTGCCCGGGAGCATGCCGCGCCCCTGCCAGAGAGCGACTTCCATGAGCGAACCCGCTGACGTCCCGGCATCCACGGTGCCGTCTCAGCTCCCCCGGGCCGTCGTCATCGGCGGGGGCCTGGCCGGCCTGCTCACCGCCGGGGCGCTGCGTCCGTACGCCGACATCACCGTCGTCGAGCGCGACGCGCTGCCCGAGGAGCCCGGACCGCGCCGGGGCGTTCCGCAGGCCCGTCACGCGCACCTCCTGTGGTCCGGGGGCGCCCGCGCGATGGAGGAGCTGCTGCCGGGGGTGACCGACGCCTGGCTGGCCGCGGGCGCCCGCCGGATCCCGCTGCCGACCGGGCTCGTCTCGCTGTCGGCGCAGGGCTGGGTGCGGCGCTGGCCCGAGATGGAGTTCATGATCTCGTGCAGCCGGGACCTGCTGGAGTCGGTGATCCGCGCCGAGGTCGTCAGGCAGTCGCGGATCACCGTGGTGCAGGGCACCGAACTGCGGGGCCTCGAGGGCGACGCGTCCCGGGTGACGGGCGTGCGGATCCGTACGGCCGACGGTGAGGAGCGCGTCCTGGCGGCCGACCTGGTGGTGGACGCCTCGGGGCGCGGCTCGCGGGCCACTCGGTGGCTGGACGCGCTGGGTGTGCCGCCGGCACCACTGGGTGAGGTCGACTCCGGGCTCGTGTACGCCAGCAGGGTCTTCCGCGCTCCGGCGGGCACCGAGGAGTTCCCCGTCGTCAACGTCCAGCCGGACGCGGCGCGGCCGGTCCCCGGGCAGAGCGCGACCATCGTGCCCATCGAGGGCGGGCGCTGGCTGGTGACGTTGTCGGGCACGCGCGGGGGCCAGCCGACCGCGTCCGCGGAGGAGTTCGAGACCTTCGCGCGGAACCTGCGGCACCCCGTGGTGGGCGAGCTGATAGCCCGCGCGGAGCCCCTGACGGACGTGGTCGTCACCCGCAGCACCGTCAACCGCCGGCGCTTCTACGAGAAGGTCACGGGCTGGCCCGAGGGCTTCGTGGCGATCGGCGACTCGGTGGCCACGTACAACCCGCTCTACGGACACGGCATGTCGGTGGCCGCGCAGAGCGCGCTGGCGCTGCGCGAGCGGGTGGCCACGCACGGGATCACGTCTGCCGGGCTCGCGCGGAGGGTGCAGCGGGCGGTGGCCGGTCCGGTGACGGTCGCCTGGCAGCTGGCCACGGAGACGGACATGCGCTACCCGGATGCGATCGGTGAGCAGCCCGGCTTCGGGCGGCGCGTGCTCACCCGTTATGTGAACCGCCTGATGCGGACCGCGACGGGCCGCCCCCTGGTCTTCCGGGTCTTCCTCGGCGTCATGACCCTGTCCAAGCCGCTCAGTGCCCTGCTCTCGCCTGAAATGCTCCTCGCCGTCGTGCGGGGGCCGCTGAAGGCTCCGCTGACGGGTCCGCCGCTCACGGAGGGGGAACGGGCGGCGGTGTTCGGGGCGC
>NZ_VJZC01000260.1 GCF_009377185.1 Streptomyces spongiae | reverse complement strand
GTTTCTCGACCGGGCGGCCGGATCGAGGACACCGTGCCTGCTCGCGGTCACACGGGCTCGGTGAGCATCTCGTCGGGCTCGGTGAGCATCTCGTCGGGCTCGGTGAGCATCTCGTCGCGCAGGCGGGCGCAGCAGCCGCTGATCAGCCGGGAGACGTGCATCTGGGAGATGCCGAGCTGCTGAGCGATGCGGCTCTGCGTCATACCCCGGAAGAACCGCAGGTAGAGGATGGTGCGCTCGCGTTCCGGGAGCGCGCGCAGGCAGGGCTTGACGGACTCGCGGTCGACGACGAGGTCGAAGCCGATGTCCGGTCCGCCGAGGGCGTCCCCCAGCGAGAACCCGTCGTCGCTGCCCTGCAGCTCGGCGTCCAGCGACAGCGTGCTGAAGCAGTCCAGGGCCTCCATACCAACGAGTACGTCCTCCTCGCTGAGGTGGGCGTACTCGGCGATCTCGGCGACGGTCGGGCTGTGTCCGGAGACCTCCTGCGACAGGTCCTTCGACGCCGAGCGCACCCGGTTGCGCAGGTCCTGGACGCGGCGCGGCACGTGCAGGACCCACATGTGATCCCGGAAGTGCCGCTTGATCTCGCCGGTGATGGTGGGGACGGCGTAGCTCTCGAAGGCGTTCCCCCGCACCGGGTCGTAACGGTCGACAGCCTTGACGAGGCCGAGCGCCGCCACCTGGCAGAGGTCTTCGAGGGACTCGCCGCGCCCCCGGAACCGGACTGCGATCCGCTCGGCCATGGGCAACCACGCCTGGACGATCTCGTCACGCACGGCCCGGCGCTCCGGCCCGTCCTTGAGCGTGCAGAGCCTGTCGAACGCGTCGGCCGTGTCGGGGGCGTCGTCGTGTGGGTGTTGCTTCGTTCTGACGGTGATGCGCATGCGTATCGCATCTCCCTCCACGAGTGACCGGGCAGTCACCAAAGGGAGGGCGCGCGCTCGAACCCGTACGGGAGACACCCGGGGCCTGGCGCACCAGCTCCCACGGACGTGCCTCCTGTCCGAAGCACTGTTCGACCATTTTCCCCTTTCCGGACGAAAGAAACAATTCGGTGCCGTGTGTGGCCTGCTCTTGAGGGCGCCGCACTGAAGGGGCCATGATCGCTTCATGAGGCAGCGCTCAGTGACCCTGGACAGGATCACCTCGGAGGACTGGCCGGCTGTTCACGCATGGGCGTGTCGTGCGGAGGCGTGTCGCTACCAGCCGTGGGGGCCGAACGCGGAACACGAGACCCGGGAGTTCGTGGAAGGCGCGGTCAAAGCCTGGTCGGACAGCCCTCAGTCCCGGTTCTGCTATGTGGCCCGCCTCGGTGGGGACGCTGTGGGCATGGGTGAACTGCATGTTCGCAGTGACGTCCAGCGCCAGGGCGAGATCTCCTACATCGTGCACCCGCGGGTCTGGGGGCAAGGCATAGGGACACAGATCGCACGGCGGCTTCTCACGTATGGCTTCGGCGAGTTGGGACTCCATCGGATCCATGCCACCTGCGATCCACGGAATGTCGGCTCCGCCCGGGTGCTGGCCAAGCTCGGAATGACGCGGGAAGGACACCTGCGCCACACCCGGTTGATCCGGGACGGCTGGCGGGACTCCCTGGTCTTCAGCATCCTCGAAGAGGAATGGCGCCCCACGGGGCAGAGCAGCGCACCAACGGGGTGACCTCGTGCCGCGAGGCGCGCCGGTCAGCGCCCCTGGCCGGTGTCGTCCTCCCCCGCCTCCAGGAGGTTGGCCGCGGCGCCGACGATCCGTGGGTCGGGGGTGCCTACGACCTCGTCGTCCTTGTCGGTGTAGTCGAAGCGGGCCAGCACACTGCGCATGGCCTCGACACGGGCCCGCTTCTTGTCGTTGCTCTTGACCACCGTCCAGGGCGCCTGGTCGGTGTCCGTCTCGCGGAACATGGCGACCTTGGCGGCGGTGTAGTCGCCCCAGCGGTCCAGCGAGGCCAGGTCCATGGGGCTGAGCTTCCACTGCCGTACGGGATCGACCTGACGGATCGTGAAGCGGGTACGCTGCTCGCCCTGCGACACCGAGAACCAGAACTTGACCAGGTCCACGCCGTCGTCCACGAGCATCCGCTCGAAGGCGGGCGCCTGACGCATGAAGCGGCGGTACTCGTCGTCCGTGCAGAAGCCCATCACCCGCTCGACGCCTGCCCTGTTGTACCAGGACCGGTCGAACATCACTATCTCGCCCTCGGTCGGCAGGTGCTCGACATACCGCTGGAAGTACCACTGGCCGCGCTCGCGCTCGGTCGGTTTCTCCAGCGCCACGACGCGGGCACCACGCGGGTTGAGGTGCTCGGTGAAACGTTTGATCGTGCCGCCCTTGCCGGCCGCGTCACGGCCCTCGAAGACGATGACGAGCCGTCGGCCGGTCTCCTTGATCCAGCTCTGCAGCTTCAGCAGTTCGATCTGCTGAAGCCGCTTGTGCCACTCGTACTCAGGGCGCTCCATGCGGCTCTCGTACGGGTAGTTCTCCCGCCAGGTGTCCACGGGGCTGCCGTCCGGCCGGATCAGCACCGGGTCGTCCTGGTCGGTGTAGTCGACCCGCAGCCCTGACAGCAGTTCGGTCATACCGGTCTCGTCTCCGGGGTGTGAGAGGTTGTTGTGGGCTCGGTGCGTCAGTGGAACTGCGGCACGATCAGATAGATGCCGTACGCCACCACCGCCGCGCACGCCACGAAGCACAGCGCGGCCTGGGCGAGGCCCAGCGCGTGGGTGCCGCCGACGTCCGTGCGCGCTTCCTCGAACCGGGCGAGGCCCAGCACGCCGAGGGCGAAGACGACCACCACGCCGACGGTCACTCCCGTGCTCACCGCGGCCACTTCGCCGAGGGCGGTCCAGTCAAGTTGCATCGATCGACTCTCCTGGTTCAGGCGGCCGCGGGGATGTCCGCGGCCGCGGTGGTGCGGACGGTGACCTGGTGGGTGTCGTTGACGTTGTGCGCGTGCACGGGGTTGCGGCGGGAGGCGACCACGATGCCGCCGGCGACAGCGAGGGCTGCCAGGGCGATGAGCGCGGTGCCGAGGTCACCGCCGTGCTTGACGACACTCGCCGCGACGCCGCCCACCAGCGCGGCCGCAGGCAGGGTGACCAGCCAGGCGATCACCATTCGGCCCGCCGTTCCCCAGCGCACCTCGGCCAGGCGCCTGCCCAGGCCCGCGCCGAGGATGCCTCCGGAGCACACCTGGGTGGTGGAGAGCGCGAAGCCGAGGTGGGCGGAGGTGAGGATCACGGTCGTCGAGGCGGCCTCGGCGGCGAAGCCCTGCGGGGACTGGATGTCGGTCAGGCCCTTGCCCATGGTGCGGATGATCCGCCAGCCACCCAGGTAGGTGCCGAGGCCGATGGCGAGGCCCGCCGACGCGATCACCCAGAGCGGCGGACCGGCGTCGTGGCCGAGCGCGCCGGCCGAGATCAGGGTCAGCGTGATGACGCCCATCGTCTTCTGCGCGTCGTTCGTGCCGTGCGCCAGCGAGACCAGCGAAGCCGAGGCGATCTGCCCGGCCTTGAAGCTCTTGGTCACGGACTCCTTGCGGGCACGTGCGGTGACCTTGTACGCGAGGTAGGTCGCGAGCAGCGCCGCCACACCGGCCACGAGCGGTGAGGCCACGGCCGGGACGAGCACCTTCTCGACCACCTTGTCGAAGTGCACACCGTTGGAACCGGCACCCACCCACACGGCACCGATCAGACCGCCGAACAGGGCGTGGGAGGAACTGGACGGCAGCCCCAGCAACCACGTCAGCAGATTCCACAGGATCGCACCGACCAGCCCGGCGAAGATCATCGCCGGCGACACCAGCGCGTCGTCCACGATGCCGCCCGAGATCGTCTTCGCCACCTCGGTCGACAGGAACGCGCCCACCACGTTCAGCACTCCGCTGATCAGGACCGCCGTTCTCGGCTTGAGCGCGCCCGTCGCGATGGACGTCGCCATCGCGTTCGCGGTGTCGTGGAACCCGTTGGTGAAGTCGAAGGCCAGCGCCGTGACGATGACGACCGCCACGAGGAACGTGATGTGGTCCATTCCTCGATGGAAGCGAGCGCTTTCATACAACGGGCGAACCGCAGGCAAAGACCGAGCATGCCGAATGGAATGAACATGCATAGGCCCCGGGAAACCGCACCCGGTGTCGTGGGCATCCAGCCATAACCGGCCCGACGCCTTGACGTGTCCACATCCGTGATCGAGCATCGGGAGGCTCGATGGCTTCTGGTCGATTCTGTTCGTCTCTGTGTTCTGGAGTGTTCTGGAAGGGAGTGCCGTGTCCAGCCGACATCGCAACATCCGGGCGTTGGCGCCAGCAGTTCCCCTGGTGCTCGGCGCGAGCCTCGTCGCCGCACCGGCCGCCACTGCACCGGCCGCCGCAGCGGACGCGCCGCCGCAGAGCGCGGTTACCGTGCGGATCGATCCGTCCTACCAGCAGCAGGAGTTCGAGGGGTGGGGTACGAGTCTCGTCTGGTTCGCCAACGCCACGGGCGGCTATCCGGATCCCATCCGAAGACGGCTCGTCGACATGCTGTTCGGTGACGACGGTCTCGCCCTGAACATCGCGCGGTACAACATCGGTGGTGGCAACGCGCCCGACGTCCGCAAGGACTACATGAAGGCGGGCGCGACCATGGAGGGCTTCTGGAAGGCCCCCGAGGGAACCACCCGGCAGGACATGGACTGGTGGGACCCGAACAACGAGGACCACTGGAACTGGGACGCCGACGCGGGCCAGCGCTGGTGGGTGGACCAGGTCAAGAAGAAGGTCACCCGCTGGGAGGCGTTCAGCAACTCGCCGCCGTGGTTCCAGACGGTCAGCGGATACGTCTCCGGCGGGTTCGACGCCAGTACGGACCAGATCAGAGCCGACCGCGTCGACGACTTCGCCACCTATCTGGTGCGCGTGAGCGAGCAGTTGGAGAAGAAGCACCGCATCACCTTCGACACCATCGACCCCCTCAACGAGCCCAACACCCCCTACTGGGGCACCCAGATCGGCGCGGACGGCCGGCCCACCGGCGGGCGCCAGGAAGGCGCGCACGCCGGGCCGGAGCTCCAGCAGAAGGTGGTCCTCGCACTCCAGGACGCGCTCCGCGGGGCGAAGACCCGCGCCAAGGTCTCCGCCATGGACGAGACCAACCCCGGCATCTTCACCCAGAACTGGAACGCCTACGGCACCGCCGCCCGGAACGCCGTCGACCAGCTCAACGTGCACACGTACGGCACGGGCATGCGCACCAGCGCCCGCGACATCGCCAAGGGCGCCGACAAGAAGCTCTGGATGAGCGAGGTCGAGGGCACCTGGGGCACGGGCACCGACTTCACCAGCATGGAGCCGGGGCTCGGCATCGCCACCCGGATGGTCGACGACATGCGCGAACTGGAGCCCTCCGCCTGGGTGTTCTGGCAGCCGGTCGAGGACGCCATCCCCCAGGCCGCGGCCGGCAAGAACTGGGGCAGCATCCACGTCCCGTTCAACTGCACGGCCGAGGACACCCTGGAGACCTGCCCGATCCGGACCAACTCCAAGTTCAACACCATCCGTAACTTCACCCATCACATCCGCCCCGGCGACCACTTCGTGAAGGTCGACGACCCGTCCAGCGTGGCGGCCGTCAAGAAGTCCGGTCGGGCGGCGACCGTGGTGCACGTGAACAGCGGCACGTCCGCGCGCTCCGTGACCCTCGACCTCTCGCGCTTCGGCAAGGTCACGCCCAAGGCCACCGTCACACCGGTGGTGACGAGCGCCGACGGCGCCCTCGAACGCGGCACACCGGTCCGGGTCACCGACCGGGCGGCCACCCTCACCGTCCCCGCGAAGTCGGTCACGACCTTCCTGGTCCAGGGTGTCAGCGGCGTGGCCAAGGACGCGGCCCTCGTGCAGCCCGGCCATGTCTACCGGCTGCAGGGCGCGCAGAGCGGGAAGTCGCTGGCTCCGTCGGCCGACGGCAGCGGCGTCGTCATCCGTACGACCGACGCCGGCAGCGCGGACCAGCTGTGGGCCGTCAGGAAGCTGACGCGCGGCACCGACCACCGTGAGCGCTACACCCTCACCGGCGCCACGACCGGCAAGCGGCTCGCCGTACGCGACAACCAGGCCGTCCTCGAGGACCCGGGCGCGCCGGACGGCCAAGTACCCGAAGCCGCCCAGTGGATCATGTCGACGACCGGCGACAACACCTGGACCTTCGTCAACGCCGCCACCGGCCGCCTGATCGACGTCACCGGGCAGTCCACGGCGGACGGCGCCAAGGTGTCGACGTACACCCCGACCTCGGCGGCGAACCAGCGCTGGTCCGTGGCCGACGAGACGGTGCTACGCACCGAGCCCGCCGAGGTCTTCACCGTCCCCGGCCTGCGGCCGAAGCTCCCGGAGTCGGTGACGCCGGTGTTCCGGGACGGCTCCCGGGGCTCCCTGCCCGTGGTGTGGGACCTCCCGCCCGACCGGAAGTGGAGCGATCCCGGGACCGTGCGCGTCAAGGGCGAGGCGACGGACGCCCTCGGGCGGAAGATCCCCGCGAGGGCGGTCGTCACCGTCGACACGATCGCCTCGACCCTCCCGGGCCGCGCCAAGACCTACGTGGGCGGGGATCCGAAGCTGCCGGACACGGTCGTCGGGGTCGGCAGGAACGGAGGCCGGGCCGATCTCCCCGTGACCTGGACCCCGGCACCGGACGGGGCGTTCGACACGACCGGGGTCGTGACGCTGCGCGGCGTCGCACAGGTCGTAGGCGGCAGCACCGTCGACGCGTCCGTGCGCGTGCAGGTCACCGAACCGGTGGAGACCAACATCGCGCCCGACGACGACGTCTCGGTCGGCGCCACGTTCACCGAGAGCGGCTACTCCGCGGAACGCCTGCGCAACGGCGACCTCTCCGAGAAGGCATGGTCCAACTGGAAGTCGGGGACCAAGAACTCCTCCGACACCATCACCTTCACGCTGCCGGCGGCACGCGACCTGGACCGGGTCGTGGCCCACTTCCACCGGGACGGGACCAACGTCTCCTTCCCCGAGAGCCTGAAGGTGCAGGTACGGAAGGGCGACGACAGTGCGTGGACCGACGCGAGCGACACCGTCGAGGTAGGGACCGAGGGCACGCCGGTGGTCGACGTCCCGCTGGAGGCAGGACCGGCGACCGCGGTCCGTGTGATCATGACCGCGCGTCAGGGCGGCTACATCACCATGAGCGAGATCGAGGTGTACGCCAGGGCGCCCGGCGTCTCCTCGGACGCCGCCGCCACGTCGATCGAGGTGGCCGGAGTCCCGGTCACGGCGTTCGACCCCGACACGACCGACTACCGGGTCGTCACCGGCGACCCGAACCGGAGCACGGTCACGGCGACGGCACGCGACCCCTACGCGAGCGTCGCGGTCGACCGGACCACCGAGGGCCGCCGGACCCGGGCCGTCGTCACCGTGACCAGCGAGGACGGATCACGGACACGGACGTACCGGATCGAACTCGTGCGCCGCTGAGGCGGCCCTGCGGGGCATCGGGACCCTACGGGACATCGGGAAGGGGAGCCGCGGCCGGGCTCCCCTTCCCTCCCTCACATCGACTTCAGCTTCAAGTAGCGGCGCATCTCCGGCAGTTCGGTCAGGGCGACGAGGACCAGGACGGCCGTGAAGGCTCCGACGGAGGCCCTCACGATGTTCGAGGGGATGAGGAGACCTCTTTTCCTCATGGCAGGTTCACCTCCTCTCCGCTGCGTCGGCGAGCAGATCGGCGATGAGGGACTCGACGAACGGCACGGACCGCTCGACGGCTTCACGCACCGGTTCGCTGAGGCCGACGACGACGTCCACTTCGTCGCCGTTCATACGGACCTCGGGCTCGCACCCGACGACGAGGACGCGGGGAAGCGTCCCGTCGCCCAGGTGACGGGCGAGGGCGAGGACCTTGACGGGGTCCATGGCATGCGCCTCGGGAGCGCCCTCGCCGGGCAGTGCGGCGACATCCGGCTCGATGAGGCTGAGGGTGCCGGGTGACTCGCCGTGCGGCATGGCGTCCAGCAGGACCACGGTGTCGTAGCCGTCCAGCATGCGGTAGGCGAGGTCCATCCCTCGGATGCCGAAGTCGGCGACGTGGACCCCGTCGGGCCAGGACCGGCTGGCCAGGGCGGTGGCGGCCTCGGGGCCGAAGCCGTCGTCGGCCATGAAGATGTTGCCGACGCCCGCGACGAGGACGCGGTGACCCGGCGGGGAGCCGGCCGGTCCGTCGAGCGGTTCGAGCTCGTCGGGGGCGAAGAAGAACCGGTGGCCGATCTGACTCGCGGACCCCAGGTCGCGGCCCGGGTCGCCGTCGAGGACGACCGCGACGTGCACCTGTCCCTCGAAGTCCTCCTCCACCGCGGCGACTTCGGCGATCCGCCCCGCCAGGGCCAGGTCCATGATGTCCGCCCGCCGGGACGGCCGCAGCCGCACCCGCGTGCCGGGGCGGTAGGAGACGCCGTTCACATCCCCTCCCCCGTGGCCGCGCGGAACTCCCGGATGGCGCCGTGCAGGCCCATCAGTTCGTCCATGCCGAGCCCGGCGCAGCGGTCGAGGATCTCGCGTGCCCGCGGGTCGCTCGCCCGTGCCTCGGCCTGTTCCTCCTCGGTCAGGCTCAGCACGCTCAGCACGAGCAACTGGTCGATCTCCGTTCCGTCGAACAGGTCGCCCGGGCTCTCGGGCGCGACGCGCGGGAAGTCGTACAGGGTGACCGGCGAGGACAGCACGGTGTGGGCCCGGCCGTCGCCGTCGTCAGTGCCGACCAGCACGGGCCAGGTGCCCTCGTTGCAGCAGGCGGCGGCCTGGTCGCGCAGCGCGGTGGGCGGATCGAGGAGCGAGACGAAACGGCCGTGCTCGCAGTGCAGCACGGTGTGGGTGGAGACGAAGGCGTACGCGGCGGCGGCCTCCCGCGCGTGACGGGCGCCCCGCTCGGGGACCGGGCAGTCGGTGGTGTTGGCGATCCGCACGGTCAGTCGGCGCACGCCGTCCGCGACCGGCTCGGCCGTGACCTCCACCGTGCCGCTGAGCCGTCGCCAGGTCCGTACGAGGGCGGCGGTCCCACCCAGGGGCTCGGTGTCGGTGCCCTCGGGGATGTCGACTGCAGAGGTGCCGGGGACGCCGGTCAGCACGACCTCGCGTTCGGTCACTTCCTGCCAGCTGACGTACCGCTCCCCCGCCAGGGTCAGCTCGTCGACGGGGTGGCCGTCCCGCATGACCGTGCGGTCCACCACCTGTAGGAACCGCACGCGGACCGTCAGGTCGTCGGCGGGTCCCTCGTGGAGCACCTGGGTGGTCATGACGGCCCGTTCGCCGAGCACGTCGGCACAGGCGGCCGGGAAGACGGCGCCGAAGGTCCAGCGTTTGGTGTTCTTCAGCGCGGACCGCCGGTAGGGCCACAGCAGATAGCCCTCGTACAGGCAGGTCCGGGTGATCTTCTCGACCTCGGAGAGGTCGGGGACGGTCGGGACGCCCGACAGGTCCGAGTGGTCGGTGAGGGTCATGAGATGGAGGTCCCCGAGTGGTGGAGGGCGGCACTGTCGAGCAGGGCGCGTACGGCGTCGTCGGGGCTGCCGAGGACATGCCGGGCGCGGTAGGCGTCGAGCCTGTCGTAGGTGTGGCGGGAGAGCCGCAGCCAGGGGCTGCCCGCGTGGTAGCGGTCGGTCAGGGAGTGCCACAGGCCGGCCGGCAGGGCGTAGCGTGTGTCGCCGTCCGTCCAGGAGATCCGGGAGGCGGCGAGCCCGTGCCCGCCGGGGGCCTTGTGGAAGACGGTGCCGCTGAACAGGAAGTCCAGCGGTACGTCGCCGTCGCGCACCGCGCGCAGGTACTTGGCGACGGCCAGCTCGGTGTCGTAGGGGCACTCGACGGGGATCTCCACCGTCGTGCGGTCGTCGAACGCGGGGACGTGGACGGTGGTCCGTGCCCAGGTGAGCGGCCGCATGCCGCTCGCCCACTGCTCCGGCGCCCCGAACAGCTCGGCGAGGGCGTCCTCGGCCTCCCGCCCGTAGCGGCGCCGGGCGACGTCGATGCGCACGACGGTGTTCAGGGCGATCGAGCCGACGGGGCTGCCGCCGGTCCGGGCGATCTCCAGCCGGAAGCGGAGGGTGGGCAGCGCGGCGAAGCGCTCCTCCTCCGCTCCGGTGACGGCGAACGCCAGGTCCGGCGCCACCGGAGCGGACAGCGCGACAGGCGCCGTCATGCGGGGGACAGGTTCGGCATGTCCCGGTCGACCGGGTTGCGGTGCCGGGCGTTGATGCCGGTGGAGCGGCGGGCCGTGGAGCGGTCGTCGCGGCGGTGTCCCGGCTGACGCTTGTACATGCCCTTGTGGTTGCCGCGCCGTACGCCGGCGACGTGCGCGGGCTTGTCGGGCTCGACGTCGGGTCTGCCTACGGTGATGCCCATGACGCCTCCTCGATGGGGAAGGGGGTGGGTTCGGTCGGTTCGGTGAGTGCTCGGAAGAAGTCCTCGACCCGCTGCCACACCTCGGGGCCGCCGTCCAGTCCCTTCCAGTGTGCGCGCACGACGGCAACCAGGCGGAAGCAGTCGTCGAGCGGGACGAGCCAGTGCTCGCTCGCGCCGCGGGCCCGGTTCACCAGCAGGGCTCGGACGTCGCTGACGGACTCCGGCAAGTCGGGATGGCACTGCTCGACCTCGCGCCAGTTGTCCGGAGGGACGGTGGCACGCAGCGCGCCCAGCGGGCTCGGGTACGCCGCGGTGACCTCCTCGGTCTCCTCCGAACGGGTGAAGAAGGCGAGGGAGACGGGGACGCCGAGGCCGGCCCACAGGGTGTCGTCGATGTGGCAGTCGTCGAGCCGCCGCCGTTCCTCGGGCAGCAGCCGGTAGCCACCGGAGGAGGTGGCCCCGTGGTCGAACAGCACGGCGCAGGCACGGCAGGCGCAGGAGACGCCTCCGGTGGCGAGCTGGAGTACATGGCGGTGCGGGTGCCCGTACACCAGCGGTTCGGCGCACAGGTCGCACTGCTGCTCACGTTCGCGCCGGTCCCCGGCCCGGGCCGCCCGCCGGGCCACGCGCCTCAGCCCGCTCATCCGCAGGCACCTCCGCCGACGGGCGTACGGTCACGATCGCGGTCGCGGTCGCGGTCGCGGAACAGCGCGTCGACGGGGATCAGCGCCCCCTCCGCCCGGCCGGTCTCGACCCGTACGTCCTCGATCTCCGGCGCCCGCGCGGCCACCGCGTCCCGTACGGCCTGCTCGGTCCCGGCCGAACCGCAGCCGCCGCCCTGGATCCGGATGCGTACGGCGTTCTCGGAGAGCTCCACCAGTTCCGGAGGGCCGGGCAGTTCGGCGAGGGCCCGCAGGACCCGGGTCTCGACCGGTTCGGGGTGCAGGTCGTGGATCAGCAGCAGGTGTCCGACCAGTTCGTCGGCCACCAGCCGGCCCAGCAGGTCGGGGTGTTCGGCCAGTTCGGCGGTGATCCGCCCCAGGCACTGTCCGTACAGCCCGACGAGTGCCTCGACGGTCTGTGCGGCCCGGGCCGCGGCGACGCCGTCCGGCAGGGTGTCCAGGCCGGACAACCGCTCCTCGGCCAGTGCCACCTGGCCGCGGGCGTACGCGTCGTCCCAGGGCTCGAAGGGCATCAGTGACCCGCCTGGCCGGCCAGGGCGCCGAAGGTCGGCGAGTGGGACTGGGTGAGGGTGCGGCCACCGCCGAGGTACATGTGGACGCCGCACGGCAGACAGGGGTCGAAGCTGCGGACGGTGCGCATGATGTCGATGCCCTTGAAGTTCTCCGCCCCGTTCTCCTCGAAGATCGGGCAGCCCTGCACCGCGTCCTCGTACGGTCCCGGCGTGCCGTAGAAGTCGCGCGGGCTGGCGTTCCACGGGGTCGGCGGGTACGGGTGGTAGTTGGCGATCTTGCCGTCGCGGATCACCATGTGGTGGCTGAGGACACCGCGTACGGCCTCGTGGAAGCCGCAGCCGATGGCGTCCTTGGGCACCTTGAAGTCCTGGAAGGTCTTGGTGACTCCGGAGCGGACCTCGTTCAGGGCCTGGTCGACGAAGTGCAGCGCCATGCCGGCCGCGTAGGCGACGAAGTACATACGGGCCCGGTTGCGCTCGATGGTGTTGGGGAAGGGCGGCGGCGTCCACTCCAGCCGGACCTCGGGCGAGGACGGCGTCTTCGGCAGGTCGATCTGCACGCTGTGCCCGGTGGAACGGACGTAGGGCGTGTTCACCTTGTCCGCCAGGGCGGTTGCCCACAGGCGGGCGATGGGGCCGCCGCCGGTGTCCAGGGCGAGGAAGTCGTTGGTGCGCTTGTCGAACCAGCGGGGGCTCATCACCCAGCTGTAGTTGCCGCCGTTGAGGTCGCGCTTCTGCGGGGCGGGCAGGGTGGTCTGGTTCCAGGGGTGGCGCTTGTCGACCGGGTTGCCCAGCGGGTCCTTGTCGACGAAGGTCTCCTCGCCGGTCCAGTCCTGGTAGTAGGAGCTGCCGAGCAGGATGCGCATGCCGAGGTTGATGTCCACCAGGTCCGTGGTGACGAGTTGGTTGTCGACCACGATGCCCGGGGTGACGAACATGCGGTTGCCCCACTCGTTCATGTTCTTGTAGTCGTAGTCGACAATCTCCGGGTCCTGGAACGCGCCCCAGCAGCCGAGCATGGTGCGGCGGCGGCCGACCTCCTCGTAGCCGGGCAGGGCCTCGTAGAAGAAGTCGAAGACGTCGTCGTTCATGGCGACGGCGCGCTTGACGAAGTCCAGGCAGCGGGTGAGGCGCACCAGGTAGTCGGTGAACAGCTGGGGGGTCGCGACCGTGCCGACTCCGCCCGGGTAGAGCGTGGAGGGGTGCACGTGGCGGCCCTCCATGAGACAGATCATCTCGCGGGTGAGGCGGCTCATCACCAGCGCCTCTTTGTACGTGGCCCCTTCGAAGGGGTTGTACGAGCGCATGATGTCGCCGATGGTGCGGTGGCCGTGCTGGTCGCCGCGCGGGGCGGGGGTGCGCTCGGCGCGCTCCCACACACCCGGGTTGGTCTCCTTGACCATGCGTTCGCAGTAGTCGACGAAGACCATGTTGTCCTGGAAGATCGTGTGGTCGAACATGTACTCGGCGGCCTCGCCGAGGTTGATGATCCACTCGGCGAGCGGCGGCGGCTTCACGCCGTACGCCATGTTCTGCGCGTACACCGAGCAGGTGGCGTGGTTGTCCCCGCAGATGCCGCAGATGCGGCTGGTGATGAAGTGCGCGTCGCGGGGGTCCTTGCCCTTCATGAAGACGCTGTAGCCGCGGAAGATCGACGAGGTGCTCCTGCACTCCACGACCTCACGGGCATTGAAGTCGACCTTCGTGTAGATGCCCAGGTTGCCGACGATCCGGGTGATGGGATCAAACGCTACGTCGGTGAGGGTGCGCTCCTCCGTGGGAGCGGCCTGGCTCGTCGTCACTGGGCGGGTTCCTTTCGCACAAGGGGGCACACAGGGGGGTCACTCACGGGCGG
>NZ_VJZC01000259.1 GCF_009377185.1 Streptomyces spongiae | reverse complement strand
GTCGTCGGGTGTCCGGGCACTGCGTGCTCCCTGTGGGGATGGCTTACGGGGGTTCAACGCGTGTTCGACCACTCGGTCACTGCCGGGATCTGGATCCGGGGCCGGAGCGGCCCGTACTCTGGGTAAGCGCTGTGCGGGAAACCTGGGTGAACCCTGTGCAAACCGCCTGTACGGGACAGCAACCATTGCGTTACGGGCGTCTGCTCGTGCATGCTCCCTGGAACCCCGCGCAGCCCGTGCGGGGCCTGGGATAAGGAGGCGTGCCGCCGTACCCTTGGGGGTATGGGGTTGGGAAGATGATTCCCGGACACAGCTCCGCAGCACACTGTCGTCCCACACCCACGAGGACCCGAACGCCGAGACATCCATGGCCGGTCACGAATTCTTCGAACCCGCGGACCGCAAGCGGCGGCCGGTAGCCGATCCCACGGCGGCCGACCCCCTGGCGGCGGAAGAAGCACGCCCCACCTGCGATCCCGCCTTCAAACACGGCGTCGTCGTCGGCTTCGACGGCTCGACGTCCAGCGAGCGCGCCCTCGCCTACGCGATCGGCATGGCCCACCGCTCCGGCTCGGGCCTGATCATCGTGCACGTCGCCAACCGGTTGCCCACCACCGTGTGGGCCGGCTGCGAGCCGCCGGTCTTCGTCGACGTCCCCGACCACCGCACCGAGGTCCTCGGCCTTGAACTCGCCTGCGCGGAGTACCTCGCCGAGGTCCCCTGGATCCTCGTCGAGCGCGGCGGCGACATCTGCCACGAACTCGAAGAGGTGGGGCGGGAGTACGAGGCGGACGCGATCGTCGTCGGCTCCACGCACGGGATCGTGGGGCGCATCTTCGGCTCGGTCGCGGGCCGGCTCGCGAAGCGTGCGCAGCGGCCCGTGATCGTCATTCCGTAACTCGGGTTCCCCGGCTCCGGCTCCCCAACTCCGGCTCCCTGTCCGGTGACGCGTAAATCTACTCCCAGGTAGATGTGTTTGTGCCTTTGTGAAGGGCATATACCGGTCACCGCACAACTGCACATGCATGAAGGGAGCCCGCCGTGGACAACGACGTCTCTGCGGGAAGCACCACCACCATCGTCGGCCGACTCGCCCTCGGGATCACCCTCCTGGCGTTCGGACTCGGCCACACCGACGTGATCGACGGTGTGACGGCCGCTGACGCCGTATCAATCGCCCAGTACGTGGGCGGCATCGCGCTGTTCGTCGTCGGCCTGCTGGCGTTCCGCGACCGCGACACCGCGACCGGCACCGCCTTCTCGGCGCTCGGTGCGCTCTGGTTCACCTGGGCCGTCTCCGCGGGCAGCCAGGTCTCCGACAACGCGGCGGGACTCTTCCTGCTGCTGTTCGCCCTCGTGGCGCTCTCCCTCACCCTGGCCGGTGGCGACCAACTCGGCCAGGGGGCGCACGGGTTGTTCTTCGTCTCCCTCGTGCTCCTGGCCGTCGCCGACTTCGCCGGTAACGGTGGGCTGGCGAAGGTCGGTGGGTGGTTCGCCGTGGCGGCGGGGGCGGTTGCCTGGTACGCGGCGACGGCGGCGCTTGCGCACTGGCCGACGGTTCTTCCTCGGCGTGCTGCCGGTCGGGGCGTGACGGCTACTGGCTAACTGGCAGCGAGCGTCGGGGTATTGGGCGACCCCGGCGTATGGAGCGGGCCCCCACGTGTTTGGTGGCAGTACGTGGGGGCCCGTTCTGTTTGTTTGGCCTCTGCGGGTGCGTGGGGGTTGCTCGCGCAGTTCCCCGCGCCCCTAAAGGGGCGCGACCCCGTGACGGGGCGCGACCCCCTGACGGGGCGCGACCCTCTTACTCCACCGTGACCGACTTCGCCAGGTTCCTCGGCTTGTCGATGTCGCGGCCCAGGGTCAGGGCCGTGTGGTAGGCGAGGAGTTGGAGGGGGATGCCCATGAGGATCGGGTCGAGTTCGTCCTCGTTCTTGGGGACGACGATCGTCTGGTCGGCCTTCTCCTGGTCCTGGTGGGCGACCGCGAGGATCCGGCCGCTGCGGGCCTTGATCTCCTCGAGGGCCGCGCGGTTCTTCTCCAGCAGGTCGTCGTCGGGGACGATCGCGACCGTCGGCAGGGCGGGCTCGATGAGCGCCAGCGGGCCGTGCTTGAGCTCGGAGGCGGGGTAGGCCTCGGCGTGGATGTACGAGACCTCCTTGAGCTTCAGCGAGGCCTCGCGGGCCACCGGGTAGCCCCGGACGCGGCCGATGAAGAGCATCGAGCGGGCCTCGGCGTACTCCTGGGCCAGCTTCTTGATCTCCTCCTCCTGCTCCAGCATCTCGGAGATCTGGGCGGGCAGCTTCCGCAGACCCTCGATGATCCGCTTGCCGTCGCGCACGGACAGGTCACGGGTGCGGCCCAGGTGCAGGGCGAGCAGCGCGAAGGCGACCGTGGTGTTGGTGAAGCACTTCGTGGAGACCACGCAGACCTCGGGGCCCGCGTGGACGTAGATGCCGCCGTCGGCCTCGCGGGCGATCGCCGAGCCGACCACGTTCACCACGCCCAGCACCCGCGCGCCCTTGCGCTTCAGCTCCTGCACCGCGGCCAGCACGTCGTACGTCTCGCCCGACTGGGAGACCGCCACGTACAGCGTGTCGGGGTCCACGACCGCGTTGCGGTAGCGGAACTCCGAGGCCGGCTCGGCGTCCGCGGGGATACGGGCCAGCTCCTCGATCATCTGGGCGCCGATCATTCCCGCGTGGTACGAGGTGCCGCAGCCGAGGATCTTCACGCGGCGGATCTTGCGCGCCGCGCGGGCGTCCAGGTTCAGGCCGCCGAGGTGCACGGTCGAGAACCGGTCGTCGATGCGGCCGCGCAGCACACGGTCCACGGCGTCGGCCTGCTCGTGGATCTCCTTGTGCATGTACGTGTCGTGGCCGCCCATGTCGTACGACGCGGCCTCCCACTCGACGGTGGTGGGCTCGGCCGTGGTGCGGGTGCCCTCCGTCGTGTAGGTGCGGAAGTCGTCGGCCTTGAGGGTGGCCATCTCGCCGTCGTCGAGGGTGACGATCTGGCGGGTGTGCGCGACCAGGGCCGCTATGTCCGAGGCGACGAACATCTCCTTCTCGCCGATGCCCAGGACGACCGGCGAGCCGTTGCGGGCCACCACGATGCGGTCGGAGAAGTCGGCGTGCATCACCGCGATGCCGTAGGTGCCCTCGACGATCCGCAGGGTCTCGCGGACCTTGTCCTCCAGCTTCTCGGCCTGGGAGCGGGCGATCAGGTGGGTGAGGACCTCGGTGTCGGTCTCGGAGAGGAACTCGACGCCGTCGGCCTCCAGCTTGCGGCGCAGCTCGGAGGCGTTGTCGATGATGCCGTTGTGCACGACGGCGACCTTGCTGTCGGCCGACATGTGCGGGTGCGCGTTGATGTCGGAGGGGGCGCCGTGGGTGGCCCAGCGGGTGTGGGCGATGCCCGTGGTGCCCTTGAAGCGCGCGGGGACCTTGGCCTCCAGGTCACGGACCCGGCCCTTGGCCTTGACCATCTTCAGGCCCGCCGTCTTCGGCGACGTCACGACGATGCCCGCCGAGTCGTAGCCGCGGTACTCCAGCCGCTGCAGGCCCTCCAGCAGCAGCGGGGCCACATCGCGCTTACCGATGTATCCGACGATTCCGCACATACAGTTCTCCCTCTTCTCCCCGTTTTCGGTCGGTCGTCCAGGCGACCTTCTGGTCTCTCGTCCGGCGGCGGTCAGCCGTAGACGATGCGGCGCAGTTGTCTGAGCGTGAGCTCGGGCGGTGCCACCGCGCGGTACTTCAGGTCCGCCTCGATCCGTTCGAAGATCGCCGAGTTCACCAGGCCCTGGGTCTGGAGCTCGCGATGGCGGCGACGGACGTAGTCCTCGGTCGTCTCGTCGAAGTACGCGAGCACGTCCTGGATCACGCGCAGCGCCTCGCCCCGGCTGAGGGGCGTGGACCGCGCCAGATGATCAACAAGTTCGTCGTGCACCCGGTAGATCCTGAGGTACGGGGCGGCCGTTTCGCAAGAATCCTGCCCGATTCCGGGCAAGTGTCTGTTGAAACTCCTTGGTCGAACATTGAATCTCTCATGAGTGCCTGTTCGCGAGCTGTCCATCCAGCGTCCCGCGCCTCGTTGCCTGAGGGGACGACTTTCAGACCTCATGGACATTCCTCGCATGGGAGTACCCGAGCGGCTCGCCGAGCGCATGAGCATGGCCGAGCAGCACGAGTACCTGCGCGCCAGATTCTCCCGGCGCACGATGATCAGAGGCGGCGCCGTCACGCTGGGCGCCGTCGCGGGTGGCGCGTTCGTGCCGGGTGCCACCGCCCAGGCCGCCGTACCCACCCAGACCGTGGCGAGCACCGAGACGGTCGACGGCTCGCTCGTCGCCCCCTTCGGCCGCCACCTCGCCTTCGGCAACGACCCCCGCACCGAGATCACGGTCTCCTGGCAGGTGCCCGTCGCGGTGAAGAAGCCCTTCATCCGCATCGGCGCCCGCCCCTGGGACCTCTCCCGCAAGATCGAAGCCGAGGTCCGCACGCTCTACACACCGGCCGGTGTCGGCGCGAGCGGCGACCACACCCAGTACTACCTGCACGCCAAGCTCACCCACCTGCGCCCCGGCCAGACGTACTACTACGGTGTCGGCCACGCCGGCTTCGACCCGGCCGAGCCGCACCTCCTCGGCACCCTCGGCACCTTCACCACCGCCCCCGCGCGCAAGGAGCCGTTCACCTTCACGGCCTTCGGTGACCAGGGCGTCAGCTACCACGGTCTGGCCAACGACAGCCTGATCCTCGGCCAGGACCCGGTCTTCCACCTGCACGCCGGTGACATCGCCTACGCCGACCCGTCCGGCGCGGGCAAGACCGCCGACACCGGGTTCGACTCGCGCGTGTGGGACCAGTTCCTCGCCCAGACCGAGTCCGTCTCCAAGTCCGTCCCGTGGATGGTCTCGTACGGCAATCACGACATGGAGGCCTGGTACTCGCCCAACGGCTACGGCGGCGAGGAGGCGCGCTTCACGCTCCCCGACAACGGGCCGGACAAGGCGCACCTGCCGGGCGTCTACTCCTTCGTCTACGGCAACACGGCGGTCATCTCGCTGGACCCCAACGACGTCTCCTTCGAGATCCCGGCCAACCTCGGCATCTCCGGCGGCACGCAGACCACGTGGTTCGAGGCGCAGCTGAAGAAGTACCGCGCCTCGAAGGACGTCGACTTCATCGTCGTCTTCTTCCACCACTGCGCCTATTGCACCTCCACCGCGCACGCCTCGGAGGGGGGTGTGCGCCAGGAGTGGGTGCCGCTGTTCGAGAAGTACACCGTCGACCTCGTCATCAACGGCCACAACCACCAGTACGAGCGCACGGACGTCATCAAGGGCAACGAGGTCGCCAAGAAGCTGCCCATCGGCGGTACGGCGTACCCCGAGACCGAGGGCGTGGTGTACGTGACGGCCGGTGCCGCGGGCCGCAGCCTGTACGCGTTCACCGCACCGGACTCGTACGAGGGCCACGAGCACGAGGTGGACTCCGTGGCCTCCTTCATCAACCTCAAGGACGGCAAGCAGAACGAGACCGTGGCCTGGTCCCGGGTCCGCTACCTCAACTATTCGTTCCTGCGCGTGGACGTCACGCCCGCGCCGAAGGGGCGTTACACCACCCTGAAGGTCCAGGGCATCGCCGAGACGGGTGACCGGATCGACCACTTCACGGTGGCGCGCAAGGCCAAGTAGGAACCCGTGCAGGCGGTCCTCACATGCGCTACATGCGTTTGAGGACCGCCTGCTTGGCCATCGTGAACTCCTCGTCCGTGAGGACGCCCGACCTGTGCAGCTCGCCGAGTTCGCGCAGACGGCGCAGCAGGGCGTCGTGGTCGTCCTCGCGGGAGGTCTCGGCCTCGGGCGCCTGGTCGAGCTGCTTGGGGGGTTCGTCCGCGGGCGGGGCCGACGGGTGCGGGAGCCGCACCTGCACGGCAGCCGCGACCAGTGCCATCAGCGGGTCCTTCTTGAAGCCCCACAGCTCCACGGAGTTGGGGTCGTACTTCGGCGGGGCCTTGGTGGGCGCGTTCTTCACGGTGAAGCGGAGGCAGCCGTTCTCCAGGCCGACCGCGGGGTGCCACTCCACGGCCCGGATGTCGGTCAGCGCGAGCGTGCGGGAGCCGGCCGCGGCCTTCGCGTCCTCCGTCTTCCAGTTCCACTCCAGGCGCACCTGCTCACCGTCGAAGGTGGCGGTGCCGTCCCCGGCCGACACGGACAGCGGGACCGCCGGGCCGGGGAGCAGGAACTCCTCGACGGCGCTCGTCGGGACCTGGTCGAGGAGCAGGGTGTGGCGGACCTCGTCCACGAAGTACTCGGCGACTCCGAAGCGGTCCGACTCGACGGTGAGCTGGTACGGGTCGTGGGAGTCGGTGAGCCGTCCTCCGGTCGCCTGGAGAAGCGGGTCCGCGCCGTCGCGCAGCCGCAGCCTCAGCCGCCCGGACTTCTTCCCGTGTTCCAGCGAGATTCCCGCCAACGCGGCGAGTGGGACGGTGAGTTCACCCAGGGTCTTGCGCAGCAGGCTCACGTTCTTGTCGCGTCCTGGTGTCAGCCTCAGGGTGTCACCGTAGAAGGCCCAGGTCCCGTCGCGCTGGATGATTTCCGCCATGAAGGGGATTGTTTCACCGGCCGCGCGGGGAGGTTGGTCCATACCATTTGGGTGACAGGTGGGCTGACGGAAGGGAACTCAGGTGAGACAGCACCGCAGAACGACTCGCCTTCTCGGATCGCTGCTGCTCGTGACGGCGGCCGGGGTCTCCGCCGTCG
Organism: Streptomyces spongiae; assembly: GCF_009377185.1. Taxonomy (GTDB): domain Bacteria; phylum Actinomycetota; class Actinomycetes; order Streptomycetales; family Streptomycetaceae; genus Streptomyces; species Streptomyces spongiae. The sequence continues at coordinate 6,695 of NZ_VJZC01000259.1, read as the reverse complement.
GGGCGGCACCGACCGGGCAGACGCCCACACCGCTCGGTCGCGTGATCCCCGCTCCGGAGTCCGTGAAGCCCGGCGGAGCGCCGTACCGGATCACTAACAGCACCCGCATCCACGTGGACGACTCGCGAGAGGCCCGCCGGATCGGCACCTACCTCGCGGAGGTGCTGCGGCCCTCGACCGGCTACCGCATCCCGGTGACGGACCGTCAAGGACCCGGCATACGACTGAAACTGGGTTCCAAGGACGCCTCCCTCGGCGACGAGGGCTACCGCCTCGACAGTGGCCGGAACGGGGTCACGATCACCGCCCGGCGGCCCGCCGGGCTCTTCCACGGCGTGCAGACCCTGCGCCAGTTGCTGCCGGCGGCCGTCGAGAAGGACTCCGCGCAGCCGGGCCCCTGGCTGGTCGCGGGCGGCACCATCAAGGACACCCCGCGCTACGGCTGGCGCGGCGCGATGCTGGACGTCTCCCGGCACTTCTTCACCGTGGACCAGGTCAAGCGCTACATCGACCAGCTGGCGCTCTACAAGGTCAACAAGCTGCACCTGCACCTCAGCGACGACCAGGGCTGGCGCATCGCGATCGACTCCTGGCCCCGGCTCGCCACGTACGGCGGCTCCACGCAGGTCGGCGGCGGTCCCGGTGGCTTCTACACGAAGGCCGACTACAAGGAGATCGTGCGGTACGCCTCCTCCCGCTACCTGGAGGTCGTCCCCGAGATCGACATGCCCGGCCACACCAACGCCGCGCTCGCCTCCTACGCCGACCTGAACTGCGACGGCGTGGCGCCCCCGCTCTACACCGGCACCGAGGTCGGCTTCAGCTCGCTGTGCGTCGACAAGGACGTCACGTACGACTTCGTGGACGACGTGATCCGCGAGCTGGCAGCGCTCACCCCCGGCCGCTACCTCCACATCGGCGGCGACGAGGCGCACTCCACCAGCCACGACGACTACGTGAAGTTCATGGACCGGGTCCAGCCGGTCGTCGCCAAGTACGGCAAGACGGTGATCGGCTGGCACCAGCTGACCGGCGCGACCCCGGCGAAGGGCGCGCTCGCGCAGTACTGGGGCCTGGACAGCACCAGCGCGGCGGAGAAGGAGCAGGTCGCGGCGGCCGCGCGGAACGGCACCGGGCTGATCCTCTCGCCCGCCGACCGGATCTACCTCGACATGAAGTACACCAAGGACACCCCTCTGGGCCTGGACTGGGCGGGTTTGGTGGAGGTGAAGCGGTCCTACGACTGGGACCCTGGCAACTACCTTCCGGGGGCCCCGAGTTCGGCCGTCAAGGGCGTCGAGGCGCCCCTGTGGACCGAGACGATCGCGACCCCGGCGAACATCGACTACATGGCCTTCCCGCGCCTTCCGGGAGCCGCCGAGCTCGGCTGGTCGCCGGCGGCCACGCACGACTGGGACACATACAAGGTGCGGCTCGCCGCGCAGGCGCCGCGGTGGGACGCGCTGGGGATCGGGTACTACCGGTCGCCGCAGGTGGACTGGCCCACCGGATAGCTCGGGCACGACGACGGGCACCTCGGAGGACCGTACTCCGAGGTGCCCGTCTGTCCGTGAGGGGCCGGTGGTTACAGGCCCGCGATGGGGTTCTTCAGGTTGCCGACGAGCTGGAGGGCGCCCGCCGGGTCGGCGAGGTCGACCATCTGCTCGTTGTTGCGCAGCTGGAGCCGGTTGAGGCAGGACAGCGAGAACTCGGGGGCGAACATGTCGTACTGCCGGAACTTGTCGGCGAGTTCGGGCCTGGCCGCCTGGTACTCGCGGACGACGTCGGCGACCGTGCGCCAGAAGTCGTCCTCCGCCAGGACGCCCTCGTCCGCGAGGTTCGCGGCGAGGAAGCGGAAGAAGCAGTCGAAGACGTCCGTGAAGATCGACAGGAGCTTCTTGTCCTCCGGGACCTCCACACGCAGCCGCTCGACCGTCGGCGGCAGCACCGCCTCCGGGTCCATCACCGCGATCTCCTCGGCGATGTCCTTGTAGATCGCCCGCTGCACGACGCCGTCCTTCAGGACGAGGATGACGTTCTCGCCGTGCGGCATGAAGACGAGGTCGTACGCGTAGAAGCTGTGCAGAAGCGGCGTGAAGTACGCCCGCAGGTAGTGCCTCAGCCACTCGACCGGGGCGAGGCCCGAGCGTTCGACCATCGCCGCCGCGAAGCCCTTGCCCTCGTGGTCGACGTGGACGAGCGAGGCCATCGTCGCGAGCGACTCGCCCTCCTGGAGGGAGGACACCGGGCTCTCGCGCCACAGGGCGGCCAGCATCTTGCGGTACGGGGAGTAGCGGTCCGTGGCGGCCTCGTACTCCAGGTGGCGGTAGCCGACCGCGGCGCGCTCGCGGATGATCGACAGGCCCGTCGCCTTCAGCACCGGGTCGCTCTCGATCAGCTGGGCGAGCCAGTCGTTGATCGCCGGGGTCGCCTCCATGTACGCGGCCGACAGCCCGCGCATGAAGCCCATGTTGAGGACGGACAGGGCCGTCTTCACGTAGTACTTCTCAGGATGGGACTGGTTGAAGAAGGTCCGGATCGACTGCTGGGCGAGGTACTCGTCGTCGCCCTCGCCGAGGCAGACCAGGTACTTCTGGGCGACCTCGGCGGCGAAGGTGACCGTGAGTTTGTTCCACCACTGCCAGGGGTGGACCGGGATGAACAGGTAGTCGGCCGGGTCGAGGTCCTGCTCGCGCAGGACGGTGTGGAACCGCTCGACCGTCGCCTCACCCAGCTCGTCCCGCAGGAACGACTCGTACTCGATGCCCACGCCCGCCGTGAAGGCCGCCCGCGAGCGGTGCGCGGCCAGCCAGACCAGCCGGAGGGGGCTCGCGGTCTCGGGGGCGTACGAGAGGTACTCGTGGACGCCGAAGCCGAGCCGGCCGTTGTTGGCCACGAAGCAGGGGTGGCCCTCGGTCATGCCGGTCTCGATGTCCTGGAAGCCGGAGCCGATCAGCTCGGCGACCGGGACCCGCGGTTTGGTGAGCTTGTAGCAGGTACCGGCGAGGGTGGAGGAGATCTCCTCCAGGTAGACGGGCAGGACCTCGTCGCTCAGCCCGAGGGTCTTCTTCAGCTCGATGAAGAAGTCCAGGGCGGCGAGGGGGCGGTCGACGCCGTCTCGTTGACGGGTGATCGAGTCGGCGTCGACCTGCCAGTGGTCGAGGGCGCGTCGGACGGCGGTGAACCCGTACCGGGTCAGACCGTCGTCACTGCGCACCTCGAAGCGGCCGTCGGCGGTGGCCTCCGGCGTGATGAGCCGCTCGTGGGCGAACTCGGCGAGTGCCTTGCGGATGAGGAGGCGGTTGGCCGTCGCCCAGCGGTGGGGGGACAGATGGGCCACGGCGTCGGACAGGGTCATACGGCAACTCCTCGTGCGGCCAGGAACTGCCCGCGGGTGCAGAAGCTCAGCAGCGCGCGCTTCTCCGGCTTGTCGATCTCTCGTTCGGGTGCAAAGCCGACGGCCTCGTTCAGCGCGTGCACGGCCTTGTTGGTCACGTCGGGCTCCACCACGACCCGCCGGGTGCGCGGGTCGGCGAACAGCTCGTCCATCACCGCGGTGATGACGGCCTTGGTGAAGCCGTGGATGGGCCGGTCGGTGGGGGCGACCAGGAAGTGCATGCCGACGTCGCCCGGCTCGGGCTCGTACAGGCCGACCAGCTCGATGTACCGCGGGTCGTACTTCTCCATCAGGAACGCGGGCTCCCCGTCGTGGAACCCGAGGTACGCGTGGTGGTGCTCGCTGGCCGCGATGCCCATGTACTCGCGCTCGACGTCCTGCAGTTTCGCGTCCTGCATCATCCAGTACGCGGCCTTGGGGTCGGTCACCCAGCGGTGCAGCAGCTCGGCGTCCTTCAGGGGGTCGAGGGGCCGGATCGTGAACGTGCCGACCGTGGAGGTGGTTCCGGTGGTGCCGGTGGTGCTCATACAGCGAACTCCTGGAACGCGATGGTCTTCTCGACGGGGTAGTACTCCGTGCCGAGCAGCTCGCGGATGATGGAGCTGTTGCGGTAGGCGCCCATGCCCAGGTCGGGGGACGTGATGCTGTGCGTGTGCACGCCCGCGTTCTGCAGGAAGACCCCGCGGCCCGTGGTGTCGATGGCGTAGTTGCGGCCCACGTCGAAGCGGCCGTGGCCGTCGAAGCGGAGCCGGTCGCGGACCGGTTCGAGGAAGGCCGGCGGCCGGTAGTGGTAGCCGGTGGCCAGCACCAGGCCCTCGGTCCGGATCTCGAAGTCCTTGTCCTGCTCGTCCTGGTGGAAGCCCAGGGTGTAGAGCCCGTCCTCGTAACTCGCGGTGTTCAGCGAGGAGTTGGTGAGCAGACGGGTGGGGACCGGGCGGCCGCCGCTGGTGACGTTCTTCTGGTACAGCAGGTCGAAGATCGAGTCGATCAGCTCCGAGTTGATGCCCTTGAACAGGCCCTTCTGCTGCTTCTCCAGCCGGTAGCGGGTCTCCTCGGGCAGCGCGCGGAAGTAGTCGATGTAGTCCGGGGACGTCATCTCCAGCGTCAGCTTGGTGTATTCGAGCGGGAAGAAGCGCGGGGAGCGCGTGACCCAGTTGAGCTGGTAGTCGTGGACGTCGATCTCGGCGAGGAGCTCGTAGTAGATCTCCGCGGCGCTCTGGCCGCTGCCGACGATGGTGATGGACTTCTTCGCCTGCAGCTCCGCCTTGCGGTGCATGTAGTGCGCGTTGTGGAAGAGGTCGCCGTCCAGGCCCTGGCAGGCCTCGGGCACGAAGGGGACGGTGCCGGTGCCGAGGACGAGGCGGCGGGCGCGGTACGTCTCGCCGCTCTCGGTGTGGATGACGTACAGCTCGGCCCCGTCGTCGTACGTCACCTGGGTGACCGTCGTGCCGAAGCGGACGTTGCGCAGTTTGTTCGCCGCCCAGCGGCAGTAGTCGTCGTACTCGACCCGCAGCGGGTAGAAGTTCTCGCGGATGTAGAACGAGTACAGGCGGCCGGACTCCTTGAGGTAGTTCAGGAAGGAGTACGGGGACGTCGGGTCGGCCAGCGTCACCAGGTCCGACATGAACGGGGTCTGGAGGTGGGCGCCGTCGAGGAACATGCCCGAGTGCCACTCGAAGCCCGGCTTCGACTCCAGGAACACGCCGTCGAGTTCGGCGATCGGTTCGGTGAGGCAGGCCAGGCCCAGGTTGAAGGGCCCCAGCCCGATCCCCACGAAGTCATAGGTGGCGTTCGTGGATTCAGGAAGCGCGGTCAAGGGACTCTCCCAGGTACTGCTCGGCGTGGCCGGCGATCAGGTCGAGAACGGCGGCGATGTCGTCGGCCGTGGTCTCGGGATTGAGCAGGGTGAACTTCAGGTAGTGGCGGGCGCCGACCTTGGTGCCCGCGACGACGGCGTCACCGGAGGCGAACAGCGCCTTGCGGGCGTACAGGTTGGCCCGGTCGATCTCGGCCGGGTCGGTGACGGCCTCGGGAATGTAGCGGAAGACCAGCGTGGACAGGCTCGGCTCGACCACGACGTCGTAGCGCGGGTCGGCGGCGAGCAGCTCCCAGCCCTCCTCCGCCAGGTCGCAGACCTCGTCGAAGAGCTGGCCTATGCCGTCGGCGCCCATCACGCGCAGCGTCATCCACAGCTTGAGCGCGTCGAAGCGGCGGGTGGTCTGCAGGGACTTGTCGACCTGGTTGGGGATGCGCTCGGTCACCATGCGGCGCGGGTTGAGGTACTCCGCGTGGTAGGTGGCGTGGCGCAGCGTCGCCGCGTCCCGGACCAGCACGGCCGATGAACTCACCGGCTGGAAGAAGGACTTGTGGTAGTCGACGGTGACGGAGTCGGCGCGCTCGATGCCGTCCAGGAGCGCACGGCGCCTGAGCGAGGTGAGCAGACCGCAGCCGTACGCCGCGTCGACGTGCATCCATGCCCCGAACTGCTCGCACAGCTCGGCGATCTCGGGCAGCGGGTCGATGGAGCCGAAGTCGGTGGTGCCGGCGGTGGCGACGACGGCCATGGGGATCAGGCCGTCCCGCTTGCAGCGTTCCAGCTCGTGGGCGAGGGCCACGGTCTGCATGCGCTTGTCGTGGTCGACAGGGATGGAGACGACAGAGTCGGCGCTCAGACCCAGCAGTTTCGCCGACTTCTGCACGCTGAAGTGGCCGACCTCGGAGGCGAAGACGCGCAGTTTGGCGAACGAGTCGGTCTTGGCCTCCTCCCTGGCCAGCAGCAGGGCCTGGAGGTTGGACTGGGTGCCGCCGGAGGTGAACACACCGTCGGCGGCCGGGCCGAGGCCGATGCGCTCGGTGGTCCAGTCGATGAGCTTGCGCTCGATGAGGGTGCCGCCGGCCGACTGGTCCCAGGTGTCCAGCGAGGAGTTGACGGCGGAGAGGACGGCCTCGCCGAGCACGGCCGGGATGACGACCGGGCAGTTGAGGTGGGCGAGGTAGCGCGGGTGGTGGAAGTAGATCGCGTCCCGGAGGTAGACCTCCTCCAGTTCGTCCAGCACCGCTGTGGTGTCGTGCAGTGGCCGGTCGAGGTCGATCTGCTCGATGCGGGGGGAGAGGGCGTCGACGCTGACACCCGTGAACGGACGGTCGGTGGTGGCCAGTTTGGCAGCCACCCGCTCGATTCCTTCGGTCACGGAGTGGCGGTACCGCTCCGCGGTCGTGTCATTGAGCAGGTGCGAGCGCATGGTGGGCGTTCCTCCGAGCGGGGACAGTCCGTGCGGACGGGGTGAGGGGGAGAAGG
>NZ_VJZC01000258.1 GCF_009377185.1 Streptomyces spongiae | reverse complement strand
GGCTTTTGCCTTCGTGGGGGCCTGCTTGGTGCTCGGGGTGTGAGGTGGCCCGGTAGGGATTCAGATGATCACCCGGTCCGGACATCCGGACGCTCGGACCGGCATACATGTACTGGAAGTACATGTCCGGGTCAGTTCACGGATCTGACGTGCTCCTGTCTGTGGCCCGGGACTCGGAGCCGCATGCGAAGCGAGGTCCGCACCCACCCCCGCCCAGACGAGCGGGCGAGCTTCCGGCCAGCCAGCGCCCCCGGGCTCCACGTACGCCGACGGTGAGCTCAGGCAGGCCAGCTGACGGACCTCGTGCCGGGCTCTGTGCCGCAGGGGCGGCTCTATCGGCTCACCGCGGCCAGGCACACCCCGGGGCTGCGGATGTCCCGCTGAATCGTCTGGAGGCACCGTTATGTCCAGTCGTCGGTGGGTTGCTGGCGGTTCCGGCGGCTGAAGTTCGGCCTGAGTAGGGCAGTGCCCGGGTTGCGTGTGTGGTTGCGTTCGCTGACGGGGACATCGTCGGACAGATAGGGGCATCGTCGACAATCCGCTTTCGCAGGCGTACGCCCCAGTGGGGCCTGCGAGATCGTGCGGTTGTTTCACGGGTAGGCGGTGGGCGGCCAGGCTGTCGGGAGTGCGTGCTCTTCGCCGCTTCCCGTCCAGCGGCCCGTGATGAGCCAGAGTTCGTAGTGCAGGAGCCAGGCCGAGGTCCACGGCAGGATGGTCTGGGAGAGGAACATGTGGTCGTTCCACTCTCCGGGCAGGTACAGGCACAGATCTCCGCTGGCGTAGACGTGCGGGAGGTGTGTGGCGTCCGGGTGCAGCGCCAGCGGCGGGTCGGTGACGCTCACCCGAGGGTTGCCGCGGTGGCGGTAGGCGATCCTGACCGTGTAGCGCCTGCTGACGGGGGTGGGCTGCAGGGTGAGGGTGCAGACGAGTTCGCCGCCGCGCAACGTTGCTTCGGTTGTGGGGACGGCCGCTTTGACGGCAGCCATCTGCCGGGCGAGGTTAATCGCGCGCGTCGGTGTGCTGGCCATGGAAGGTCTGGGGGCGCCTGCGCGGGCCGGTGGTGGTGGAGGAGAGCAGCCCCGTGGTGCTCATCCGCTGCTGGGTGGCCGTGTTCTTCATGCGGTTCGCGTAGCGGGTGAAGGAGTGTTGAAGAGGGCCGGGGTCAAAGGACTTGACGAGGTGGGAGTAGACGGCGTCCAAGCCCTCGGAGTGCATCAGGGACAGGTTGTCCACGTTCTCCGCGAGCTCGCCGAACCACGTCATGAAAGCCTGGCGCCGCTCAGGGTATTCGTTCCACTTGTCGGTGAAGTTCTCCTCCTTGTGGGCAGGGTTGGCGACCCACCACTGGCCGTTGCGCCGTTCGATGAAGCCTGGGATGGCGGCGAGCACGTTACGCAGGGCGGTGAACAGGTCGTCCTCCCCGCGGTAGGCGCGGCCGGCAAGGGTGGTGAGGAGGATGGAAGGCGGCCGGTTGTCGGTGTCGTCGTCGAAGTAGGTCATGCAGTGCCACTTCAGGACCTGCACGAGGCGCTGGAGGGTGCTGCGGATGTGCCAGAGGGGTACGTCTGCGATGCTGGCGCGCTTCTCGAGGAGGGAGTGCGAGAGTTCGGAGCGGGCGCTGAACCAGTCCGCGTAGCCGATCGGGTTGCCGTGCTGCCACTTGTGCAGGTTCTTGTCCGTCAAGAGGATGCCGTGGGGCTGGTGTTCGTCGTCGGGGATGGCGGGCAGGACGTCGAGGTGGAATCCGGTGTATCCCAGGGTCCAGCACCGGCGGCGGGATTCCAGGCTGCTGGGGCCGTCACTGTGGCCCTGCTGCTGTTTCCAGGACCGGTACGCGATGAGCTGGTCGCCCACTCGCTGCTTGAGATCGTCCTGAGTGGTGCTGGTCTTATGCAGGGGGATGCGGCAGACGAGGTCGATGTCGTACTCGCCGGTGGGCGTCTGGGGACGGACGACGGTACCGAGGAGGAAGGACCCCTGCGAGTAGATCTGGTAGTCCGGGCTCTCGTGCCGGCCGAGCCAGGTGCCGACATCTTTGTAACGGCGAACGGCGGTGTCGTAGAGGTGCGGGGCGATGTCGAGAGTTTCCACGGCGCCGTCGAGCAGCATGGACAGCATCTGTTCGAGGGAGTCGGTGTCGGCCTCCCCTGCCGGGCGGAGCGTGTTCACGTCATTCCTCACGGGGTGGGGTGACAGGGCGTGTAGGTGGGGGCACGGTGGTCGCAGAAGGTGCGGTGGATCGCCGGTGAGACGTCGCGGCTGATGTGGCCTGCCAGTCCGGAGAGGGTCTGGGTGTCGACGTTGTCGAGTGCGACGGCTCCGGTGGGGACGGTCGGGTTGAGGCGCAGGACGTTGTCCTTGCCTATGAAGTGGCGCACCTGTTTGGCGGCGCTTTCGCTCTGGGCGCGCATGAGAACCTCGACGGCGTCGCTGGCCCAGGGCAGGAGGCCGCCGCGGTCGAGGCGGCGGTGGCGGCTCCGGACGTCGGTGGTGGTGCCGAGGCTGAAGATCTTGATGGCTTCGAGGGGGACGGACAGCGGTCCGACGGCCTCGGTGAGCGCGACCATGGCGGGGTTGTTGGCCCATACGCCGCCGTCGACGAGGCGGGCTCCGTCCAGGGGCATGCCGGGCAGGTAGGTGGGGGCTGCGGAGGTGGCGAGCGCGACGTTGACGGCCTTCTCCCGCCAGTCCCGTTTGAGGGCGGACAGGTGCGGGGTCCGGAAGAGGTAGACGTCGTCGGCGGCGATGTTGTATGAGGTGATCACCAGGCGTTTGGTGCTCTCTCCGAAGGTCCGCTCGCCGAAGACGTCGGTGAGCGCTGCCCGCAGGGGCTCGGCGGCGTACTTCGCGCGCAGCAGGTGTCGCAGGCCGCGCGTCCTGGAGCGGTCGCGGAAGATCCTCGGGCCGTGCTCGGTGTAGAAGGTGAGGATCTCGCGGGGTGTGAGGCCCAGGCCGAGGCCGAGCGCGATGATGCCGCCGGTCGAAGTGCCGGCGATCAGGTCGAAGTGGTCGGCTATGCGGATGTCGAGGTCTTCCTCGAGGCGGGCGAGGACCGCGGCGGAGAACATGCCGCGGAAGCCGCCGCCGTCCAGGGCCAGGATCTGGAAACGCTCGGTCAGTACAACCGCCCCCGTCGCGTGGATCGTTGAAGGGCCGCTGCCAGTGGGAGCGGATCTTCCCTGCCGGGACTACTTAATATCACAGCATAGATTTCTGCGTACGTTTCTGCGTGTGGGCCGTAGGGTCGTGTCGGGCCGCGCCGTCCCCGGAGCGTGCGGGGCCTGCGCGATCCGCCAAGATGTGGAGACCAAGATCGGGCAGGGCAGGCAAGGGGAGATATGAGCACGCAGGCGTTCGAGAGGGCACGGCTGCGGACCGCCCGTGAACTGGCCGGGCTGAGCCAGACCCGGCTCGCTCGCGAGGCCGGGCTCACGCCGGCCGCCATCAGCCAGTTCGAGAGCGGGGCCGCGCGCCCCAGTCCGGAGACGACCGGCGTGTTGGCCCGGGCCCTCGGGGTGCCGCCGGCGTTCTTCGGCGAGGCGATGACCGGCAGCCACGATGGTTTCTTCCGCTCGTTGCGCCGGACCTCGGTGACCGACCGCCGCCGCGCCCGGGCGATCGGCCACGTCGCCCACGATCTCGCCGTCCACGCGTCCGCGGTGGGCCGCTTCCGCGTCGCGGACATTCCATGCCTCCCGGTGAGCAGCCTGCAGGCGCAGCGGGCGGAGATCGAGGAGGTGGCGGCCCGGGTGCGGAAGCTGTGGGGGCTTCCCCCGGGGCCGGTAGCGGACATTGTGGACCTGCTGGAGGGACACGGGGTCGCCGTGACCCGGCTTCCTCTGGACAACCGCGATGTGGATGCCTTCTCGCTGCCGTTTCCCGACCACCCTGTCGTCGTCCTGGGCAGCGACAAGAACGACCGCGCCCGCTCCCGGTTCGACAGTGCGCACGAACTCGCCCACCTCGTCCTGCACGGCGAGCAGATCTGGGGTGTCAAAGAGGTCGAGACGCAGGCCCACCAGTTCGCGGCAGCTTTCCTCATGCCCGCCGATGACATCCACGACCAGTTGCCGACCACGGTGGACTGGCCGGCCCTGTTCCGTCTCAAACAGCACTGGCAGGTCTCGCTCGCCGCCCTGCTCATGCGGGCGCGGACACTCGGCCGTATGAACGAGAACGTCTATCTCACCGCCATCAAGGCGGCCTCCGCCCGCGGGTGGCGCCGCGTCGAGCCGGTCCCGCTCGGCCGGCCGGAGCAGCCCACGCGGCTCCTGGCCTACCTCGCCTCCGCCGACAGCGCCCTCGCCCGCTCCGTCCTGCCGCCCCAGATCGTGGAGAGCCTGCAGACCGCCTCGGCCACGTGACCCGCGCTCCCCCGCACTTCCGGTGAAACGCGAGGACTCGGCAGGCTGCCGCACCGGGCCTTGCGGCCGGCCCCGGATCCGTGTGCCGACGTCGTACGGGCACGGGGTCTTTCCTAAGCGCCTGCCCCACCCGTGCGGGACGGCTTGCCGATGCGTTCCTGGTACCGGCGGGCTTCGATGACCAATTCGCCTCCCGCCTCGATCAGTTCACGTGGCCGGCCGCTTACCGTACGCAGGTGCAGGACGTGTTCCACGACCTGTGTGTCGTCCAGCGAGTCGAGCCATGCCCGGACCGTTTCCGCCTCTGGGCGTTCCGGGAAGAAAGCGAGGAACTCGACGAGACCGGCGCGGCCGGTGGCCGCCGCGATCCTGTCCCTGGACCGCACGACCGCAGGTGTGCGGCCCGCCATCGCCAGGGCGGCACGCATGTCCCGGTGTCCGACGGTGATGTCGAGGTGCGGCGGCAGCGGGCTCACCTCGTGACGGCCGGTGACCAGAACGGGGACGGCCACGGTGCGCACCCACTCCTCAAGGAGCTCCAGTTCGTTGGCGGCGATGGCCCACCAACCAGTGTGAGGGCGTTGCAAGGACACGGTCGGCCACACGGAGAAGGGGATGCGGGCGCCGCGCGGGGCGCTGGCGAGGAGGTCGCCCTCCCGCAAAGGCAGTCCGTCACCCGGCTGGGGCCCGTGTCTGAGAGGTAGGGCGACGGTCAGGCCACTGCGCGGATCATCGGGGTGCACGGCGCCGAGCCGGGTCGCCGCGACAGCGGGAGCGCGGTGCTTGGCCACGTTGGTGTAGACGGCGAGGAGCCGCAGCGGATGCTCGTCGGGGTTGCGGCGTTGGAAGGGCTGCAGCCGCTCGATGCGTTGCGCGAGCGGCGTGCCGACGTTCAACGGCCCAAGCTGGCGTCGCCTGCGGTTGCCGAACCACTGAGTGAGGGCGGCGACGTCACACGTGGCCGGCATCTCCACGCTCTTCGCCTCCTCTTCAGCCAGGGGGTGTCCGAGGGCGGCCTCGACCTCCGCGTACAGGGTGTGTTCCAGCGCGGCCCGCAACTGAGTGAGGGCGTCGGCCACGAGCCGGGGTACCACCGGCGGGAGCGGAGCGACCTCCTGGACCACGACGTCCACACGGTCACCCTTGCTCACTTCGGCGAACGTGATCGTCCCGTGCTCGGTGTAATCGTGTGTCAGCCGCAGCAACCGCTCGATCGTTTGGTCGACGTGGGCCAGCGTCTCCACCACATGCAGTTGGTAGTCGGGCAGCCAGGAACAGTCCGCGTCGCGCAAGCTCATGCAGCGACCCTAGCCACCGAGCTCCCCGACCTTCCCGTCCCTCTCGCATCCATGCCGCACAGCAGCCGCCTGCAGTCCGCGGTGCTCGCCCTCCTCCCTGCCGTTCCTGGGTACCGTGCTCGCGGTCCCACTCCAGCAGACCGAGGACGGCCAGATCGGCGTCGACCTCGCCGGCTGCGGCGAAGCCGGTCTCCCGCTAAAGGGAGCCAGCGTGGTCGGCGAGGGCAGCGCAGCGCATCGGATAGCGGCGCTGCGACTGCCAGTCGACCGCACCGTCGCATACGGCCTGCCTGGTCAGTTCACTGCTCAACTGCTCGACGTCGCCGGCCTCCTGCAGCAGCGCACGCCGCTTACCGCTGGTCTGGCGGGCCATTGGATCCTTCCGATGCGGGCGGGGCACAGCCGGCTCCCACGGTGCCCCTGCCCAGCCAGAGCACCCGCCGACCACAACACCACAGAGCCGAGCAGCAGGCGCGGATACGACGCCTGCGGTGGCCCGTTGAGGAGCGTGTGCAGAAGGTGCCGAAAAAACTTGCTGAACCGCTGGACGCTTTGCGGGCGGCCGACGGCATCCCTTGTGTAGAGCAGTGCGCTGGCGAAGGATCTCGGGAGGGGCCGGATGCGCAACCAACGGGCAGGGGCGGAGAGCGGGAGGTGGAGCACAGGATGACGATCACCTCCGAGCCTGTCTGTTCTCAGCCGGTCTGCCGTCGTACGGATTCCGATCTCGACTGCCGTACCTGTCCCTGGGCGCTGTCGGTGATACCCGCGATAGACCCCGGCATCGGGCTGGGGATCCTTCCGCAGGGTCTGGCGGACTTTCACGACGTTCACCGCGTGGTGTTCCTCAAGTACGCGCGCAGCCGCGGCGTCACCCGTGACGAGGCCGAAGACGTGGTCAGCCGGACCTTCCTGCAGCTGTACCGGGCCCGGCAGTTGTTCCTGTCGGCGGACAATCGGCCGGCATTCGGCTTCAAGGTCCTTCGAGACGTGCTGGCGGACCACTTCCGGGCAGCGGACCGCAGGCCCAGGGCCCTGCCGCTGACGACCATGGACGAGCGGCCGGCCACGGACGGGGGTATCGGCGAACTGATCTGCCGCCTCGATGTGGAGAAGGCGCTGGAACTGCTGCCGCCGCAGCAGGCCGACTGCCTGTGCCTTCATCTCTTCCTGGACTTGTCGCCCACACAGATCGGCTTCTATCTGGGCATCACCCGCTCAACGGTGTCCTCGCACCTCTCCGCCGGACGGCAGCGGCTGGCGGACCACCTGGAGAACTATCGCCCACCCCGGTCCGGCCGCGGAAAGGAGCAGCACGCATGAACATCGACGAGCTGGCACAGGCAGTCCGTGCCGCCCTGGACGAGGAGTACGCCGACTACGACCCAGCTCCCGGCCGCGGTCGGCTGGAGGACGACGCCATCGGCGAAGCACTCACCACCGACGTCGGCGGCATCACCCAGACTTCGCCCGACACTGCGATCCGACCCAGTCGTCCTTCCGGCGGTTGGGTCGCCGACTGGAGTGGCCAGGCGGCGTGCCGCACCACCGACCCGGACGAGCTGTTCGTTCAGGGCGCCGCGCAGAACAGGGCGAAGGCCGTGTGCAGGGGATGCCCGGTGCGGACCGAATGTCTGGCGGACGCCTTGGACTACCGGGTCGAATTCGGTGTCTGGGGAGGCATGACCGAGCGCGAGCGGCGGGCCCTGCTGCGCCGCCGCCCGACCGTGGTCTCCTGGCGCGCGCTGCTGGAGACCGCGCGCCGGGAGTACGAGCGCGGCGCGGGGATTTTGCCGCTTGAGGACGAGGACGTGACCATGATCTTGAGCCAGGTCGTGTAGAAGGCGGCGCGGCCCGTACCGCGCCCGCAATCACCACCACAAGCCCGGCGTTCACCGCGGACGGGCCACTCCGTGATGCCGCCACACACCCCGCCCAGTCCACAGAACCGCCAGCGCGACCCGGCACCCACCCCCACCCGCCTGCCACCGACCCGTGAGGAGCGACCGATGGCCACGACCAATCCCCCTGAGCCCGACGAGAACAGGCCACTGCTCAACCAGCGCTCTGCCATGATCTTCCTGCTCGCCGTACTCGCCGGCCTTGGCGCCGGCCTGCTGACCATTCTCGCCGCGAACCCCTGGCCGGTGGCCGTCACCGCCGGCGCGGCAGCAACCGCCGCCGCAGTGCTCTTCTTCGACCGGATCATCGAATAGGCCCGTGTGATGCAAGCGGGAAGGCCGTTGCCGCCGTGCGGGTGCACTGGGCACGTCTGCGGCCCTTTCCTGCCCGGCGCGGACGGGCTACGCCGATTCCGAACACCACCGAACGTCCCTGCACAGCGCCGGACGGACGGTTCACCGGGTCCTGCGTCGGCTGTTTGCCGGACAACCGTCGCTCGAGGACGGGGCCGGTGTGAACTGCGGCTGCGCGGGCGGGTGTTACGGGTCGGGTCGGACCCGCAACAGCCGCCCGCACACTGCTGCGAGCAGTCAACGGTGCGGCCACGGGCGGGTCTTCAGCCGAGGTACCGGCCCAGCAGGACAGCACCGATCGACAGCGGCGAGAACACCCCCAGAAGGCAGACGAAAGTCGTGAAAGGACCGTCGCCCCGGCGGCGCGGTGACATCGGGACACTCTCCTTCAGGCGCCGAGGCCGATGTAGGAGACGTAGGTGTAGGCTCCCCAGTCGGAGTCGAGGTCGGTGATGATGTCGTCCCAGATCTCTTCGAGTTTGCCTTCGTCGCCGGCTTTCATGGCGTCGATCGCGTCGTTCCATACGTAGCGGACTGCGGGCAGGGTACGGATGGCCTGGTCGCCTTCGAGGTTGGGGCGTCGGGCGTGTTCGTCGACGTGAGCCTGGTTGATGGGGTGGATCTCGACCGCGGTGCCGTTGCCCTGGTTGTTGAGGTGCTGCTTGAAGGCGCCGAGGTTGTCGCGGATGCGCCGGGTGCGCAGGTTCCAGTACGCGGTGTCGACGAGTTCGAGGTTGGCGGGGTTGGGCTTCTGCGTGCCGGCGAACCAGTTGTTCAGGGCGCGGGACTTGACGGTGATCCCGGCCTCGCGCATGGCCTCGACGCCGGCGTCGCTGTTGAGGTAGTTCAGGCGCGCCTTGAGGCCGCGGGGGGAGGTGACGGGGGACTTGATGCCGCCCTCGGTGATCTGGCGGGACAGGGCGTCTTCCAGGGCGCGGCCGAGGGCTTTGCCGCCGCGGACGTTCTCGGCGGAGCGGTTCGCGCCGTAGGTGCCGAAATTCCGCCATCCGCTGTCGTCGTACGGCATCGGTTATTTTCCCCCGAGGGTGTAGAAGCGCTTTTCCTTCATCTGGGTGGGATTGCGGCCCTCTTCCCAGACCTTCTTCCAGTCGCCTCCGGCGACGTGGAGTTCATCGACGCCGGATACCTGGACCAGGATAAGGCCCGCCTGGTGGGCCTTCCACGCTTTCAGCCAGAGGCTCGCGAACGCCTGGGAGCGGATCGTGTGGACCCACTCGGGTCGGCGGAGCTCCCGGTTCTTTCCTGATTCACCGATCGTGGAGGTGAAACGGGAGTACATGGCCTTTACGTATTCTCCCGTGACCGGGTCTTCGGTTTCGAGCGCCGTCTGGCGGGCTTGCTGCAGGATGCGTCGGAATTTCTCCAGGAGTGCTTCGGAGGCGCCGGAGGTCCACGATTCCAGGATCCGGGGCGGCTCGCTGAGGCCTAGTTCAGAGCAGCGGATCAGGAGGCGGACGGTGGCCTCGTCCAGGAGGTAGGGGCCGGGCTCGATCCGGTTGCCGAGCGGGCTGGGAAGGTCGGTGTGAGGCCAGTCGAACTGGTCAACGCGGTGGATACCGGCCTTGCGCTTGTCGAAGCCGCCGGTGGGGTCGTGCTTGAGCGCGCCGATGGGCAGGTGCGTCTTGAACGCGGACAGGTAGGCGGCGTTGATGTCCAGGCCGAACACGTCCAGCGGGTGGCGCTCGCCCCTCTTGATGGCCTCGTAGAGAGGGGCGTTGCGCCATTTCTGGCGGCCTTCCCAAACGCCGTCTGCTTCACATTGTCCGGGCTTCGAGAGGAAATCCAGGGCGGGCGGGTAAACGGTGTGGACGTAATTTCCTCCGACCCTGGTGAGTTTGAACAGGGCCATGGAGTCCGGCACCGCTTTCTTCTGCAGCATCTTGACCGCGGCCTCGATGTCGCCGTCCGTCTCGTCCAGGGCCTGCTCGACCGCAGCGCTGATCTTGTTGAGGAAGAAGCTGTAGTTCCGTCCGCTGCCGCTGCCGGTTCCGGTGCCCGGGGTGCCCTCGGGCGGAGGCGTGTCGTCGCTGAACGAAGCCGACGGCGCCTCCATGACCACCCCCTCCAGCACACGCCGGGCCGGGTCGGCAGCCCGGGCGTCCCCGGCGGCACCGGGCGCGGCACCGGAGGCCTCGGCGGCCGCGGTGGACCCGGAGACGGGCCCGCCGGCGGGGGCGGGCTCGGTGACGGTCAGGGACGCCGTCGGCGGAACCGGGGCTGGTGTTACGGGTCGGACCGGACCCGTAACACCAGCTGGCCCGGGAGCAGGCAGGGCGGACGGGGTGATCCCGGCCGCCGTCGCGGCCGCGTGAT
Organism: Streptomyces spongiae; assembly: GCF_009377185.1. GTDB lineage: Bacteria > Actinomycetota > Actinomycetes > Streptomycetales > Streptomycetaceae > Streptomyces > Streptomyces spongiae. Next base: position 3,215 of record NZ_VJZC01000258.1, on the reverse strand, counting down.
AGGCGGTCAGGGCGGTGCGCAGCCGGTCGGCCTCGATCGTGGCGGGCAGGCGCAGCCGGCGGGCGCCGAGCTCGGCGGCGCGGGCCCGGGCGGCCGGCAGCACCGGGAGGAGGTGGTCGTTGCCGGGAGCGAGCGCATCGCGCAGGGCGGTGAGGACGTGCTGGCCGTGGACCGACAGCTCAGAACGCTCGTTGCCGGTGAGGAACGGCGCGGCGGCGGCGAGGAGTTCGGCCTCCGCCGTGGCGAGGTCCGGCGCCTGGGTGAGGGTGGGGCCCGCCTCCGGCGTCTGTGCGGGGGCCGGTGGCGGGCCGGCCGACGTCGCCGCGGCCGGTGGCGCGGACGGGACGGTGGTGGGGGTGTCGTGGTGGGCGGCGGTGAACGCGGCCAGGGCGGCGCCGAGGCGCTCGCCCTCTAGTGTGGGCGGCACCGGCGTGCGGCGGGTGGCGAGGCCGGCCAGGGCCTGGCGCAGCCCGGGCAGTTCGTCCGCGCGGCCGGGCACGGTGGAGGCCTCGCGCATGGCCGAAAGCGCACCGGTCAGGCGGGCGGACAGGCCGTGGCGAGCGCCGGAGGTGAACGGCAGTGCGGCGTCGAGGAGTTCGGCCTCTGCGGCCGCGAACCGCTCGCCCGCGGCCGCTGAGACGGCCGGCGCGGGCCCGGGCTGCAGGGCGACGCCCGGAGCGGCCGGGGTGGCCCCGGCGGCCGTGGACGGCGACGTCGTCGCGGCCGGGTCGGCGGTGGTGCCGGGCGGCATGCCGGGGCCGGGGTCCGCCGACGGCTGTACCGGCCCCGCCGAGGTCGCGTCCGGTGCGGCCGGGAGCACCTCGTCGGGGACGGGGGCGTGCGATGCGGCGGACGGGCGGTAGCCGTGGGTGGTGGCGTACGCGTAGAAGGCCTGAAGGGCCTGCTGAAGGCGCCGTCCGGGGTCGGTGTCGGGCAGACGCGGGCGGCGGGCGGCAGCGGCGCACACCGCCCTCTGGGAGGAGGACAGCTCCGAGACGGTCCACTCGTCCCCGGCCTGCTCCTCGTCGAGGTGGTGGACCAGGGCGGCCAGCACACCCCGCAGGTCGTCCGGGAGCTGCTCGAGCGCGCCGGCTTCCATGTAGGGGCGGACCGCGTCGGCGAGGTCGGCGGTGACCTTCTCGCCCTCCGCGCCGCGGAACGCGCGTGCGGCGTCGAACCGGCGCACCGGCTCGGGCGGGTCGGTGAAGCGGGCGCACGCGAGATCGGCGCGCAGCGGCACCCTCGTCAGCTCGCCGAAGTCGCGTTCGGCCACCGCTACTTGGGCGTCGTTGCCGGTGCGGGTCAGGGTCAGGGTGAGGTGGGCGGCGTCCAGCGCGGCCAGGACGTCGGGATCGGCGGTGTCGAGCACGGCCACCACCGGCACGTTCCGGGTGCGGGCCAGGTGCGCCAGTACCCGGGCCGCCTCCGGCAGTGCGGGGCCGGACAGCGGGATGAACGGATCGGCCGCGTGCTGGAAGCGGTCGACGACGACCAAGGCCAGGCCCTCGACGTACGGAACGGTCTCGGCGATCGCCTCGGCGGTCAGGCCGGTGCCGTCGTCGACGTGCAGGTCGGCGGCCGTCAGCCGGGCCTGGACCTGGGCTGCGGCCTGTTGCTCGTCCTCGGTCAGGGAACCCGTGCGCAGCCGCCGGTAGTCGAGCCCTGCCTCGGCGGCGATCACCCGCAGCGCCACAGCCGTCCGCGACAGCCCCGATGCCGCGTACAGCACGGGGAGTTGGCGGGTGAGGGCGGTGTGCCGGGCGGCGTGCACGGCCAGGAGCGAGCCGCCGCCGTGCGGCTCGGCCGCCACCACCGTCAACACCCCCGACGGCAGGCTCCCCAGCACGGCATCCAGGGCGTGCAGACCAAACCCGAACCGCGGCACAGCCGGCGGCGCGACCGCCTCGGTCAGGGCCAGGCCGGCGACCTCCCCCAGACCGTGCAGCCGGTGCAGCCCACCACCCGCGGCCGCCGGGACGGGCGGTGGGACCTCGGCCGTACGCGCTGAGGCCGCCATACGGACCGCGGCCTGGCCGCCGACGGCTTCCTGAGCGGCGGCGACCGACGACCGGTCGGCGGTCTGGCCAGCCTCCCCGGCGGCCTGGTCGGCCGCGCGTCGGCCGGCGCCCTGCGGATCCCCGCCCCCAGCAGCGGCGGCCGGCGGCTCGGGAACGGACACAGCGCCGGAACCCGGCACGGCAGCAGCCGGCACGGCGGTCGCATCGTCCAGAGCCGGGGCCGGGGCGTGGCCGGGCGCAGCCGCCGCGCGTACGGGGGACGGGTCCTCCGCGGCCCCCGGAGCGGCCAGCGCCGTCCCCGGACCGACGACGGGCGCAGCCGGGCCTTCAGCCGCTCCGGGCGCGGCAGACGGCAGCTGCGCGGCATCCGCCACCCCGGCATCTGTGAGCGCCTCACCAGGCACCGCGACCAGCACGTCACCGGGCGGCACGAGCGAGGCCTCCACCAGCACCGCCAGCGGCGTCGTACGCTCCAGCAGCACCTGCGGCACACCCCGCCGCACCGGCGAATCCCCCGCCTCCACCACAAGATCACCCAGCTTCGGACGCGCCGCCGTCCGCGCCCACGACGGCCACCCCGAAAGCCGGGCCCGCGACCCAGCATCCAGCCGGGCCACCGGGATCAGCGCCGCGCGGTAGGTATGACGGGCCTTCGCATCCCGCTTCTCGACCACCACCACCTGGCCGTCGCCCCGCGCCGCGTCCACCAGCTGATACAGGCGGTTCCGCGCCTCAGTAACCCCCAACACCACAACAGCCGCCGGACCGGCGACCGGCCCGGCGGGCTCGACGGCAGCCGGACCGGCGGCGGACTCAGCGACCGACTCGACGACGTCGGACGGCTCAGGAACCACGGGACGATCAGACATCAGGACCTTCTCCAACAGGGCGGTACACCGCCGTGAGCAGCACCGGCCACGGCCGGGAAACGATCAAGAAAATGGGGTCCGCGTGGCACGGGGCGCGGCGGCGCGGACGCTACACACCAGCCCCGGCGCGGGCGCGGATCCTGTCGATCTCCAGCGCCCCGGCGAGCAGCCGACCGGCCGTCAGCCGAGGGTGCCGGCCGGCGCAGTCCCGCGCCCAGGCCTGGTGGGCGCAGCAGGTCACCCGGTCATCGGCGTGCATCCCGGCATCCTCCAGCCGGTCATCACGCACCAGCGCCGCAGCGAGATCCCCGCTCACCGGCCACCCACC
>NZ_VJZC01000257.1 GCF_009377185.1 Streptomyces spongiae | reverse complement strand
GGACATGGGCGAGGGGGAACTCGACGGTCGTCTCGTGGCGGCGGTTCGGGCGGGGGATGCTGAGGCGGTGCGGGCCCTGGTGGAAGAGGGCGCGGATCCGGACGCGCTGGACACGAACGGCTTGCCCCTGCTGTGCGCGGCGGTGACGGCGTACGACGCGTCGGTTGCCGAAGCACTGGTGGACGGCGGAGCCGACCCGGACCGGGTGCTGCCGGACGGGACCACGCCGTTGCGACGTGCCCTTGACGCCGGCTCCCGGGCGGTCTTCTCCGCGGTGCTCGGCAAGGAACCCAGGTTGCGGCTCCCGGAGTCCGACCGGGAACAGCTCCTCACCCTCGCTCGGAGTTGGTACGAGACGGGCGCGGCTGAGGAACTGCGGCGCAGGACAGGCGCGTCGGGGAGCGCCGTGACGATCCGCGTCCAGGACGACGAGTACGCCTGGGTCGAGCAGGTCTCGCTCGGCGGACTCGTCGTACGGGCCGGGCACGGTGCCATCCTGACCGCACTGGAGTGGGCCTTCCGCATCCTGACACCCGTCGACGAACTACTCGCCCGTGCCGTCAGCCGGTCGGACGATGACCATGTGAACTGGTCGGCGGTCCTCTCCGTACTCGTCGATCGCCGCAGTTTCGAGACCTGGTCGGCCGTAGTGGCCCATCGCCACCACCCGGCCCTGGCGCACCGCCGGTTCGTGGCGCACTACGTGCGGTTGCGAGCGTTGGTCTACTGGGGCTCCAGCTACTACGAGAAGAAGGAGAGCGAACTCCTGGCCGCCTGGGCGGCCGATGAAACGGACGGCGGGTTGCTCGCCAACCTGCTCGAGGGCTTCATCGCGTACAAGCATCCCCGGAAGGAAGCCATCGGCCTCCTCCACGCCCACCACCCCGATCCCCGGGTGCGCCGCGAAGTGCCCTACGTCCTCACCCCGAAGGACGCTTCCTGGTCACCCGAGGCGAAAACCGCGTTGCGCACCCTGCTGAGCGACACGGACGCCCGGGTGCGGATGGAAGCGTGCTCGGCGGGCATGCGGGACGACGACCTCCTCCCCGAGATCATCCAGGCACTGCTCCTCCTGACCGAGGACCCGGATCCCGACGTTCGGGGCAGGGCAGCGGAGGGACTGGTCCGCTCACAGGACCGTACGCCCGCCGTGGCCGACGCCCTGGCGGCTCTGACCGACGACGACAACCAGCTCGTGCGTCTGGAAGCCGCCTACGGTCTCGTCGTGCGCGACGACCCTCGCTCCGAGAAGGCGGTCGAGCGGGTGGGTTCCCTGGGCGACGGTTTCGAACACGACCACCGGGTCGACGCGCTCTGGCGTTGGAAGTGGCGGAAGGAGAACCCGCAGGCGTGGCCCACCGCCATGGAAGGTTGAGGACGCGGCGTGGAGCGGGACAACGGCGGGGTGGCGTCGGCGTCGAAGGCCGTGGCCTTCCGACGGCGTGTGCGGCAGGTCGACTGGCGGCGTTGGGCCATGGGCGCGGCAGACCGGTCACCCTGGGCGCGCGGGCGTGTTCTCGCGTCGCTCGCCGTACTGACCGCGGGCCTGCTGGCGTTCCACTCCGCGGTGCCCAACACCGTGGGCCGTCTCGGCAGTCTGCTGGAGACGTTCCTGCCCTGGCTCGGCCTGACCGTTCCGTTGCTGCTCGTGTTGGCGCTGCTGCGCCGCTCGACGATCGCGCTGCCGGCCCTGCTGCTCCCGGCAGCCGTCTGGGTGCACCTCTTCGGCGGGCGGCTGGAGACCGGCGACGGTGGTGCACCGGACTTCGTGGCGGTCCAGCACAACGTCAGTGACGAGAACACCGACCCGGCGGGCACCGCGGCCGCCCTGATCGAGGCGGCCCCGGATCTCGTGGCTCTGGAAGAACTGACGTCTTCCGCCTTGCCGGTCTACGAGACGGCCCTGGTCTCGGACTACCCCTTCCACGCGGTCGTGGGAACGGTCGGAATCTGGTCGAAGCACCCCCTGTCCGGCATCCGGCCGTTGGACATCAGGCCGGAGGGGATCCCGGAGGACTGGAGCCGTGGGATGCGGTCCACGGCACGTACGCCCTGGGGGGACATCGCGGTGTACGTCGCTCACCTGCCCTCGGTCCGCATCGGATGGGGCGGCCTCAGCGCGGGCCGGCGGGACGAAAGCGCCGGCCTGCTCGGTGACGCCATCGCAGCCGAGAGGCTCGACAGGGTGATCCTGCTGGGGGACCTCAACAGCACGGTCGACGACCGCGGGCTGGCCCCGGTCACCTCACGGATGGACTCGGCGGGGCGGGACTTCGCCTTCAGCTGGCCGGCGGCCTTTCCGGTAGCCCGCATCGACCACGTCATGGCCCGCTCGGCCACCCTCACCGACGTCCGGACGCTGCCGACGACCGGCAGCGACCACCTGCCGGTCGCCGCGGGCATCAGACTTGATCGCTGATCGCTGAGATCGGGTCAGAGGGGAGGGGGAAGGAGATCACTCGTCCAGGTCCGGCAGCCGTGCCGGAGCCGGGCTGACGCGATCGCCGTGCTGGTCGAAGACGAAGAGGTGGGCGAGGTCGACGAGGAGGGGGACCTGCATGCCGTGGCGGAGTTGGAAGTCGGGGGTCGTGCGAACCACCAGGTCACCGGGGAGGCGATTCTCCTGCACCACCGGTGCCGGCGGGCCGGGCTCCACGTCGTGGAGTTGGTCGAGAACCACCACGGGGCCCGCGCGCAGGGCGCCCGCGCGCTCCCGGATGCGGTCCAGGACCGAACCCTCACGACGTCGACGACGGACGGTGCGGATGGGGTGCGGGGCCTCCAGGTCCGGTACGACGGCGGGCTGGGAGCCGGTGTTGAAGTGGACGAGGACCTCGTGACCCTGGAACTCCAGGTGCTCCACCAGCCCGGTGATCGGTACCTCTCCGGGCCTGGCGGCGGCGGGTTTGGCGATTCGGATCGCTTCGGAGCGCAGCCCGACGATGACCTCCCGGCCCTGCTGCACGCGCAGCATCTGGTGGTCCAGGGACAGCGGCTCCGGCAGACGCAGGAACTGACGGCCAAGGCTGATGGACATCGCGCCGCCGAGCGGGGCGCGGACCATGGCGCGCAGGAGGTTGATGCGCGGTGTGCCGATGAAGGCGGCGACGAAGACGTTCCGGGGCAGGGCGTACACCGAGCGCGGGGTGCCCACCTGCTGGAGCACACCGCCGCGCAGCACGGCGACCCTGTCGCCGAGCGACATGGCCTCGGCCTGGTCGTGGGTGACGTACACCGTCGTGACGCCGAGCTTGCGGGTGAGCGTGGAGATCTCGGCCCTCAGGTGGTTGCGGAGCTTGGCGTCCAGGTTGGACAGCGGTTCGTCCATGAGGAAGGCGCTGGGCTGGCGCACGATGGCCCGGCCCATGGCCACGCGCTGGCGCTCGCCTCCGGAGAGCTGACGGGGGTATCGGTCGAGGAGGTCCTCGATGCCGAGCATGCGGGCCGTCGCGTCCACGCGGGGGCCCGGGTCGTCGCCGGGGCTCTCGACGCGCAGCGGGAAGCCGATGTTGCCGCGGCTGGTCATGTTCGGATAGAGGGCGAAGTTCTGGAACACCATCGCCATCGAGCGCTCCGAGGGCTGCAGGTCGTTGGCGTGTTCGCCGTCGAGCAGCAGCTCGCCCTCGGTGATCTCCTCCAGCCCGGCGATCATCCTGAGCACGGTGGACTTGCCGCAACCGGACGGCCCGAGCAGCACGAGGAACTCGCCGGGCGCGATGTCGAGCGAGAGCCGGTCCACCACGCGGACGCCCCGCGTGTAGGCCTTGCTCACGTCGTGCAGAGAGATGGCGCGTGTCATGGCAGATGCCCCCGAGGGCTTGCTGATCGCTGATGCTCCGCTGTCGGAGGTCCCGGGCGGGTCGCACGGGACTTGTGAGTCACGGAAATTAACGGACCGCACACCTCCGGGGGAAGACCTTGCCGCGATCAGATGGTTCCGTCCCGGCAGCTGAGAAAGCGGACTGCCCGATTCAGCCCGCGGTTCCGCCACGGTTCCGCACGTCCGGGGCTTGGCGGGCCCCGGCATGGCGGTGGGCGGATTCGCGGGCGTTCCTCCAGGACGATCCGCTCGGCCGGCCTGGAGGACGCGGTGTGAAGAGGGCCGTACGGCTGGAGGGCTGGGGCCTGGCCGAGGCGGCGGAGATCATCTAGTCCGCGGTGGACTCGTTCGACCGCGCACGGCGGGTCCCACGGGCGCCCTCGATCCGCCCCGAGCACGGCAGTGTGACCGCGAATGCGCCGGCCGCCGCAGTCGGCTACGTCCCGGGGCCGAGGTGGCCTTCGAGGATGGTTTGGGTGATCGGGGGGCGGCCCCAGAGGGCGAGGAGTTCGTTGGCGAGTGCCACGATCGGGAGGGGATGCGGAGAGCCGTGCACCTCGATGGCGGCGGCGGACAGGCCGCGAGGGACGGCTTCGGCATCGAGGAGGACACGCCAGTCCTCCGGCCCGAGCTCCAGGAACTCCAGTCCGGTCAGCTTGGCGATCTGCAGCGGGTCGGCGAGCGTACCGGGGTAGGCGGTGAGGGTACGCAGACGAGGGAGCCCGGTGACAGGGGTGAGGCTGAGGGGCTCGCCCTCCCACACGCCGATGGACAGGACCTCCAACCCGGGGTGGGCGGCGGCCTGGACACTGCTCAGGCTTCGGATGTTGACCCTGGCCACCGCGGGCGGGTGGGCACCGCGACGGCCGCGGTGCCCTGGACTGCGCCCGTTCATCACCAGATCGGTGAGGGAGTCGGCGAGGTGGTCGGCGCCGATGTTGTCCTCGTGGTTGAGCATGATGATCTGCCCGGTGTGTCCGCGCGGGCCCGGAGTCAGGTCGACGGCGATCCGGTCGCCACCTCCGTTGTCGCCGAAGGCTATCCAGCCGGGTGAGCCGACCAGTCCCTGAACCGCCGCGTCGGGTGGGGTGACGACCGCCTCCATCGCCGCGAACCGCCACGGGCACGGACGGGACGGCGCGTCGGCGATGTACAGGTCGTCCAGGGGGAAGAGCTCGCAGCCGACCGCGCTGAAGACGCGATCCGCCACCGTGTGGTCCTCGCCCCAGTCCTCCCACCGCGCGCGCGTCACCCGGTAGAGCACCTTGAGCTCGTCGGGCAACGCGACCCCGAGACGGGCTTCCGTGGCGGCGATCTCCGCCTCGGTCGCGCCGATGGCACCGGGAACCCGCTCGCGGAGGGTCCGCTCCAGCGACGCCAGATCCACCGACGGGGACGGCACCGCCCTGGGTACCGGATCGGGAAGCCGGCGCCAGGGCTCGGGGAAGGAGTCCTCGACGAGGAGGAGTGACCCCGGATGCGGACCGCCGATGCCGGGCTCCACCGCGGGGCCGGGACTGATCAGGTGGAGCACGGTCCTCCCGGCGGGCGTTATCTCCGCCGTGAACGAGATGCCGTCGGCGCCGATGTCGGCGAGCGCGCCCTGAATCCGCTGCACCGCGTCGAACTCGTCCTGCATGTCCTCGACCTGGGCCGCCTGTCCGGGCCGGGGGATCCGTCGCTGCAGAGGCAGACTCCACCCGTAGTGGCTGATCTGGCCCGCCACATGGCCGCCCGGAGCGGCAAGGCTTCCCGCGTTGCCGGCCCACAGGAGCCTCAGTAGCGGCTCCCACGTCGGGAACTCATGGAGCGATGGCAACGGTGTCCTCCGGTTGTCGCGGTGAAGGTGGCGAAGCTGATTATCACGGACGACCAGGCGAACGTACGCGCATTCGACTGTGGTGGCCGGCTCGGCCGCATCCGGGCGATTGTCAGTGCCTCCTCCTATGGTTTGGGCAATGGGACCTGCCGGAAAAGCCGCAGGTCCACCCTGGGGAGGGGTCTGCCATGTCTGCGGGGTCCGTGGTGTCTACGACGTATCTGGAGCTGTCGCAGGAAGGGGGCGGCGCGCACAAGTTCTACGAAGTGCGCGTCGACGGTGTGGTGGTGACGGTGCGGTACGGGCGGATCGGCGCGACGGGGCAGGTGCAGACGACGACGTTCCCCACGGCGGAGAAGGCCCGGGCCGCCGCCGCGAAGAAGGTGGGCGAGAAGGTCCGCAAGGGGTACGCGCCGGCCGTCCCCGGGCAGCGCGCACCGCGGGCGGTGACCCGGCGTCAGGTGGCGTCGGTTCCGTCCACCGCGCGCGCCGTGGCCCCCGTGGTCTGGCGGTTCCGGACGGGCTCCTCGGCGTTCGGTATCCATGTCGATGACGAGCACTGCTGGGTCGGCAACCAGGCGGGAGACGTCTACACCCTGGACCACGACGGTGCCGTCCGCGCCCGCTTCAGCCTGCCTGACGGTGTGAAGTGCCTCGTCGCCGACGACTTCTGGATCTACGCGGGCTGCGACGACGGCAAGGTCTACGACCTGTCCTCGAAGCTGCCGTTCGCGGCCTACGACATCGCGGCGGACGTCGACATCTTCTGGCTCGACATCCACGAGGGCATCCTGAACGTCTCGGACCGCGACGGTCGGCTCACCGTCATCGACCATGAGGACGAGCACCAGTGGGCCCGCCGCAGTCAGGGCGAGCACGCCTGGATGGTCCGCGCCGACGACCAGGCCGTGTACCACGGCCACCACCGGGGCGTCACCGCCTACGCGCCTGACGGCGGCGGCGAGTTGTGGCACACGCCCACCCGGGGCGGCGTCCTGTTCGGCTGGCAGGAGGACGACGCCGTGTACGCGGCGACCGCCCACCGCCTGGTCCAGCGGCTGTCGAAGACGACCGGCAGGGTCGAGGCCACCTACACGTGCGACAGCGCGGTGTACTCGTGCGCCACCTCGCCCGGCGGGCGTTTCGTCTTCGCCGGTGACGCGGCGTCGTCCGTCTACTGTTTCGACCGCGACGGCACTCGCCTGTGGAAGCTGGGCACGGGCGACGGCTCGGCACTGTCGATGCAGTACCGCGACGAGCGGCTGTACCTGGTGACCACGGACGGCTCGCTGGTGTGCGTGGACGCGAGCGAGGCGGCCATCTCCGCCGCGCAGCAGGGCACGGTGCCGGTGGCGCGCGACGTCAAGCTCGCCGCGGCCCTGCCGACCTACGCACCGGCCACGGCCGTGGCCGCGGTGACGAGCGTCGCCCACGTTCCCGCGGGGGCGGTCGTCGTCGAGTGCGTGCAGGACGGCGGTCGCCTGCGTGTGCACGTGGTGTCCGAGGGCTACGACGCGTCCATGAACGTCCAGTTCCCGCGCGCGATACGGGAGCCCGGGGCGCGCTATGTCGTGGACTCCCTGCACACGGCTGCAGGCGGCTTCTACCGGGTGCGCGGCGACATCCGGCGTCTGCTGTGACCCGGACAGGCGAAGCCCGGCCGTGCACCCTGCTCAGGCGCGACGTACCGAGTCGAGATGGGCGAACACCACCACGTTCTCCTCGTATTCGCGGGTGCTCTGGTTGTAGGCGCCGCCGCAGGTGATCAGGCGAAGCTGGGGCGAAGGCGTGTCGGCGTAGACCCGATCGTTCGGGAAGTCCTCCTTGCTGAAGGCTTTGACCGAGTCGACCTTGAAGTTGGCCACCGTCCTGTCCGCACGGATGATGCGCACCATGCTTCCGGGCCGGAGTGCCCCCAGCCGGGAGAACACGGCCGGTCCGGTCTTGGTATCGACATGACCCACCACGATCGATGCGCCCCGCTCGCCGGGCGACGCCCCGTCCTGGAACCAGCCGACGAGATTGCTGTCGTCGGCGGGTGGTGGGTCGAGTTGTCCGGACGCGCCGATGGACAGTTCCGTGAACGGCGCGCTCACGGCGATCGCGGGAATCGAGAGCCGCTCCGGCGCAGAACGAGGCAGCGCCGGCTCAGCAGTCGCACTAGGCGCAGTAGACGCAGTCGCCCTGGGGGTTGCCGGGGCGATCGCCGCGGGGCGGCTCTGAGGCTTGAGATCTGCCTGGCTCTCCATCGAGTTGTGGATGAGCAGGGCGCCCAGCCCCGCCGCGACCGCGGGCCATCGAAGAGCACGTGTGAGGGAGGGGGATACAGGCTTGGTCTGAGGTTGGTTCGGCTGGGGCGGCTGCGGGGCTGCTGCCATGGGGCGGTGCCCTTTCGTGAACGGGACGGCAGTGAGGCATGTGGCGTCGGTGAAACGCCGCGGCCGCGGCCGTCGCCCCCTCAGAAGGTGACGACGGCCGCGACAGCGCAGCAACTGCGAGGGGAGCGAGATCAGGCAGCGGGACCCGTCGCGTTGCGGCGCCGCAGCACGTACGCACCGGCCCCGAGGCCACCGAGCAGCAGCACGGAGCCTGCGGCGACGCTGCTTCCGGCCCCGGCCAGGCCACCGCCACCGGCGTGGACGCCGCCCTTCGGCTTGTCCTTCCCGAAGTGGTCCCAGTCGTCCTTCTTGCCGTGCTCCCAGTCGTCCTTCTTGCCGTGGTCGTCCTTGAACCCGTCCTTGCCGTGGTCGTCCCCGAACCCGCCGTGCTCTTCCTTGCCGTGATCGCCGTCCTTCGCGACGTTCATGGTCAGGCCGCCGCTACCGGCGTGGACGCCGCCCTTCGGCTTGTCCTTCTCGAAGTGCTCCTTGCCGAAGTGCTCCTTCCCGAAGTCGTCCTTGCCGAAGTCGTCCTTCTTGTCGTGACCGTCCTTGCCGTGCTCTTCCTTGCCGTGGTCGTCGTCCATGAACTTGTCATGATCGTCGCTGCCGTAGGAAGTGCCGTCGGTCGACGCCCAGGGACCGGCCGCCGTCACGGCGTTCGCAGCGGGAGCGGAAATCGCGACGGCCGCGGCTATCGCGGCGGAGACGAACACTGTCCGGGCAATGCGCATGGGAGTACCCCTTTCGCCACGACTGCGTAGCCGACACGGCGTCGGCTGGAACTGGTTCGCAGTAGCGACGTGATTACCCTCAGCGGGATTTCGATCGCTCACCACCGGAGAACTCCGCATTCGAGTTACTTCGTAAGCTCTTCGGGTGATTGAGGCGGAAGTGTGACCCGATTGGCCGCGCCTGCTTCCGCCTCAACGGCACCACGATGAGGTAAGGCGAAGAGATCCTCGGGTGGGCTCAGCAGCGCTTGCTGGAGTGGCCCGAAACGGGTGCGGGATCACCTGCGCTGCGTACGGAACCCGTCCCGGCCGTGCATTCGGTGACGGTGCTGGTGCCGTTGGACCAGAACTCCTGGGCGGTGGTGTTGGTCCAGGAACGCTTGCCCAGGACCTCGTCCTGCGAGTAGCTGTAGACGGCGGCGGTCACGTCGTAGTCTCCGGCGACGTCGCGGAAGCTCTGCCAGACCCAGACGTAGCCGTAGTTCTTGGCGCAGGACGGCGAGTAGAACTGCTTGACGGAGGCGATGGTCTTGCCGGCACGGTTGATGTACCCGGTCGTGCCGATCTGGTAGGCGTCCGCGCACACCCCGGCGGCCTGCGCCCGCAGGCTCGCCGGGTTCCCGGCCGGGGACGGCGCGGTGGACGTGGTCGCTGTGGTGCCGCGTGCGCCCGGTGCGGGCGCCGGTCCCGTCCCCGCGGACGCGATCCCGGCCGGGATGAGTGCGAAGGCGCAGGCCAACGCTGCGACGGCGGTCTTGAGGTAACGCATGTGGTGAGAACCCCCTGGTTGTGGTCAGGCACGTCATGTGAAGCGGGGAACGACCAGAGATGCCATGCGTGGTCAGCGCGGATCCCCGTTTCACGAAGCGGCGACTTCCGTATAGCCGCGGAACGCTTCGGACATATGGTGAGACCCGTGGAGCGGCCGAAGGGTTGTAAGGGGGCTCCTCGGCGACTGCTGGGCCGTTACGTCTCGGGCGTTCACGAGGGCTCGGGCATCCGGCGGTGGCCGGCGAGGACCACGAGCCCGCCGATGACGGCCAGACTCATCAGGACCGTGGCGAAGCCGGTCGCCCCGGCGGTCAGCCCCACGGCGTCACTGAGGTAGCCCGCCGTCACCGGAAGGAGACCGGCCGGGACGTAACCGCCCACGTTGAGCGCGGCGTTGGCCTCGGCGAGCCGCTGCGGGCAGACCGTGGAGTTGAGCAGGGAGAGGCCGCCGAGCTGTCCCATGCCCTGGCCGGCGCCGGCCAGCAGGGCGGAGGCGACGAGTGCGGCGACCGACGACGCGTGCACGGCTACGATGAGCGTGACCATGCTGAGGGCCGTGCTGACGGCTCCCGCCGTCAGGATGGTGCGCCGACGCATCCGCTGGACCGCGAACTGCACACCGGTCGCGGCGAGAAACATCGCGAACGCCATGGCCCCGGAGACGATCCGATTCGTGGCGCCGAGCAGCCCGGCCAGCAGCGACGGGCCGAGCGACAGCACGAAGGACGTCGCGGTGATGCCGGGCGCGAAGACCGCGATGCCCAGGGCGAGGTGCCGTCGGCTGCCGTGCGGGACTCCGGGCACCCGCATCCAGGCCCCCTTCGCAGGCGCCGTGGGACGGCGCACGGGCATACGCAGCACGGCGAGGACCGCCGTGGCCAGCAGGACCATCTCGACGATGAAGACGGTCACCGTGGGAGCCGGAAGCGTCTGCGACAGCACCCCGGCGAGCAGTGGTCCCAGGCCCGCCCCGAAGACCATCGCGCAGGAGGCCAGCAGCGCGGCCAGTCGTTTGCGCTGAGGGCCGGCCACGTCCGTCACGGCGGCCATGCCCGCGGAGACGACGGCACCGACGGCGATCCCGGTGAACAGCCGGGCCACGATCAGCGCGGCCACCGTCGTGGCCGTCGCGAAGATCACGCAGGCGGCCAGGGCGAGGGCGAGAGCGGGCAGCAGCACGGGCTTGCGCCCAAGCCGGTCGGACACGACGCCGCAGACGAGCAGGGAGCCCAGCAGCCCGACGATGTAGAAGGCGAAGACCACGGTCAGCGTGCCCTTGGAGAACCCGAGGTCGCGTTGCCACAGCACGTACAGCGGGGTCGCCGCGTTGGACAGGACGAACACGGCGGTGACCGGCCACGCGGCTGCCCACACCCACCAGGTGGGCGCGGAGGACGCGCGCCGCTCGGGCCGTGCGGCTGCCGTGGGCTGGTCGCGTAATGTGGGCCGGTGGCCTGTCGTGGGGTGTTCCTGCGCGGCCACCGACTCCGGGGGTGCCGTTCGACTTTCGGGCATGGGTCGCTCCCTCCAGCGAGCTCAGTACGACTCCATTCGAACTTAACATCCAGTACGATTGGAGTCGTACATGGGATTCGGGTGGTGAGGAGCTGTCCATGTCTTCGACGTCTTCGATGTCTTCGACGGCGAACGAGGTGCCGGTCATCAAGGTGCGGCCGGAGCCCGAGAGTCTGCCCGACCCCCTGCCCGAGCCGGCGGTCGAGGACCTGCGACTGGAGACCGTGCTGGGAGCCCTGAGCGACCCCCTGCGCCTGGGGATCGTCCGCAAACTCCTCCTGGAATCAGAGGCGTTCGACCACTCGTGCGGATGGTTCGGCCTGGACCGCCCCAAGTCCTCCCTCACCCACCACTTCAGGGCCCTGCGTGAGGCAGGCGTCACCCGGCAGCGCCAGTACGGTCTGGAGCGGCGCAGCCACGTCCGCGTCGACGACCTCAACGCCCGCTTCCCCGGTCTGCTCGGCCTCGTGGCGGCATGGGTTCCTGACCGGGCCTCGACGGGTTGATCTGACACCGGCGGCGTGGCTCCCTGAACGAGTTGCCGAGCTGGTTCATGGAGCGGGCGGCGAGACCCGGCACCGGTGCAACACGGATCTGTGTACGTCTTACAACGGCTAACCGGTGGGTGATCAGGCAGCAGGCGAGTTTGAGGAACGTTTCGTGGATGTCGGCTCGCCGTTCCCATCGGATGCGCAGACGGCGGAAGCCGTGCAGCCACGCAAAACTTCGCTCGACCACCCAGCGGTAGGTGCCCAGTCCGGTGCCGTGCGGGGTGCCGCGGCGGGCGATCGCGGGCACGATGCCGCGGGCGCGGACCTGGTCGCGGTAGACGTCATGGTCGTAGCCGCGGTCGGCGAACAGCGAGTCCGGCTTGCGGCGGGGACGGCCGACCCGGCCGCGGACCGGCGGGATCCCGTCGAGCAGGGGCAGGAGTTGGGTGACGTCGTTGCGGTTGCCCCCGGTCAGCAGGACCGCGAGCGGGGTGCCGTACCCGTCGGTGATCAGGTGATGTTTCGAGCCGGCCCGGCCTCGGTCGACCGGCGAGGGGCCCGTGTGGATCCCCCTTTTAGCGCTCTGACGTGGGAGGAGTCGACCACGCAGCGGGACCAGTCCAGCCGGGAGGCCGCGTTCAGCTCGGCCAGCAGGACCTCGTGCAGCCGCTGCCAGACGCCGGCCTCGTTCCAGTCCCGCAGACGGCGCCAGCACGTCATGCCCGAGCCGAAGCCCAGGTCCTGCGGCAGGTACTCCCACTGGATCCCGGTGTGCAGCACGTACAAGATCCCGCACAACACCTCCCGGTCCGGCAACGGCTTGCGACCCGGCTACCGGAACCTGCGCTCACGCTGCGGCAGCAGCGGCTCCAGGTGATCCCACAACTCATCCGACACGATCCACGGTGACGTCCCCACAGCGAACCGAACGCTCAACTTCCGCCCCGGACACGGCAACCAGGAGCGATACACCTCATTGTGTTAGCCGCTGTTACTGCCCATATCCGCCCCTCTCGTTATCCTGGAGGGTCACAGCGCAATCACTGTGCGTTCTTGCGGGGGAAACGCGGTGTATGACGTATTCATCTCTTACGCGGCTGATGACGGTGACTGGACCGGTAGGCTCGCGGAGCGCCTCAAGTCACATGGCGTGCGCGTCTTCTTCGACAGATGCAGCCTGCGGCCGGGCGACATCGTGGTGCACGAGCTCGAAGAGGCGATCCGCGCGTCCACGCACGGAATCCAGGTCGTCGGCCCGCGCACCATGACCGAACCGTGGGCGCGGCAGGAATACGCCGCGCTTGTGCAGGCGTCGGCCAGGCGCGGGCTGCGGCTGATCCCTGTGCTCTGCGGCGGTGCCGATGTTCCCGACTTCGCCGCGACGCGGGTCTGGGTGGACTTCCGCAAGCTGAGCGGGCCCGCGTTCGATGCCAAGGCCGCCGAGCTGGCGGGCGTCCTGCGCGGCGAGGAACAGGTCCGCAAGGCCCGCGCGGACAGTGCATTGCTCGATCTCACGCGTCCGCAGACGCAGCGGCCGCCCACCGAGTCCGCGCAGCCCGCATTCGTCGTCTGCTACGCCCGCGCCGACGCCGCCTACGGGGAGCGGCTGGTGGACCAGCTCTCCGGTTCGGGCCTGCCCGTATGGTCCCTGGGACACCTCAAGTGGGGCGACGACTACATCTGGACGATCAGACAGCGGCTCCGGCAGGCCCTTGCGGTAGTCGTCCTGATGTCGCCCGAGGCCGAGGAGTCCGAGGACGTCACGCGGGAGATCCTCGAAGGGCAGCGCCACAGCCGCGAGTTCTTCCCCATCCTGTTACGCGGAGAACGCAACTACCTGCTCGCCAGCAGTTGGTACCTCGACGCCAGGAACGGTGATCTGCCCGGACCCGAGGCGTTACGCCTGCTGCGCCGCCTTCACGACTCCGAACGCTCCCACGGCTCCCCCCGCTCCGACCGCTCCCAACGCTCCGAC
>NZ_VJZC01000256.1 GCF_009377185.1 Streptomyces spongiae | reverse complement strand
GGCGGAGGCGGTGAAGGTGGTGCGGTCGTTGCAGCCCTTCGGCGTCGCGTTGTTCGCCTTCGTGACCGTACGGACCCATGAGGAGATACGTGCCGCCGGAGCCCGGCACGTGTTCGGGTTCCCTGCCGTCGAGGCCGATCCGGAGGCGGCGGACCGGCCCTGGGAGCGGGCGATCGGCCGCGCCCAGGTAGAACACCTGGCGGAACGCGGGTACGAACGGGTCCTGTACGCGTTCCCGGAGCCTTCGAGCCGGCGAGTCGTGTCCGAGCACCGACTCCGGGGCGTACGGGAGGAATGTCGGCGGCGGGGGATGCCGCAGCCGGAGGTGTTCACCCTGCCTCTCCACCGGCCGCAGGCGGTGGCGGCCCTGTCGGCTCTGGAGCGGATTCCGGGTTCGGCGATCTGTGCGGCCGATGACCGCCATGGACTGGCCGTGCTGGCCGCGGCCGCGGATCTGGGTTGGCTGGTCCCGTCGGATGTGGCGGTCATCGGTGCCGAGGACACCGTGGAAGGCCGCCTGGCGATCCCCGCGCTCACGACGGCACGCGTGGCCGACTCCGACGATCTCACCGGCTTGCGCGTCTGGCTGGAGGCGGAGCTGAACGGTGACCGGACTCCTCTCGGCCGCGCGATCTGGGAGAGCGCGGCTTCAGCGGAGGTCGTCGTCGGCCAGTCCACCTGAACCGGCCGAACCACCTGAACCGGCCGGGCCCCGAACCCGTCCCCGTCGGCGGGCCCGGGGCTCGATGCCTGGTCAGGACACGCGGAACACGTGCGTCCCGCCCCGCACGCGGTAGACGACGTAGCCGTCCTTCCGCTCCACTCGGGTCGCGCCCCGATCCGCGGTGACGCTCCGCGCACCGTCCGGGAGCGGGACACGGACCTCGGCCGGTGTCCCCGCGGGCACCTTCACCGTGAGGGTGAGACGGCCCTTCTCCTGGCGCCAGCCGGCGCCGACCTCGCCGCGCGGGGTGGTCACATGGGCCGAGGCGTGACGCAGGCCGTCCGGCACGACCGGCGCGACGAGCACCTTGCCGTAGCCGGGGGCGGCCGCCTGGATGCCTGCCAGATGCTGGTAGAACCAGTCGTCCACGGTGCCCAGGAAGGGATGGTTCATCGAGAGGTCCTTCTTGGTCATGGACCAGGTCTCCCACGATGTGGTGGCACCTTGCTTCACCCAGTAGCCCCAGCTGGGGTAGCTGGTCTGGGTGGCGATCTTGTAGGCCAGGTCGGCGCGGCCGTTCTCGGTCAGGACGGGGAGCAGCAGTTTGGTGCCGATGGCACCGGTGTCGAGGTGGTTGCCCCGGTCGGTGATGTCCTTGACGAGGTTGGCGAAGACCGCGTCCCGGTGTTCGTCGGGGACCAGCCCGTAGGCCAGGGCCACCAGGTTGGAGGTCTGGCGGTAGCCGGCAGCCACGGCCGTGCGGTAGACGCCCGCGTCGGCGTCGAGGAACGTCTCGTTGAACTTCTCGGCGAGGGCGTCGGCCATGGTGTCGAACCGGGCGGCGTCGCCGGAGTGACCGAGTTCCCTCGCGATCCGGGCCAGGAGACGGGCCTCGTGGAAGAGGTCGGCGTTGGCGGTCAGCAGGGAGCCCTCCGGCGGCCTGAGGGCCAGGGTGGCGCCCGTCTCCGCGCCGGGCGGTGACCAGTCACCGAAGGAGAATCCGGTGTACAGACCGTCCGTTCCGGCGATGGTGGTGCGCATCAGGTCGAGCCAGCGCGCCACGGCCCGGTAGTTGTCGGACAGCACGCCGACGTCGCCGTAGTGCTGGTAGTGGGTCCACGCGGAGGAGATCAGCGTGCCTGACCAGGACGGGTCGTTCCACAGGGGGAAGCCGCCGGGGTTCGGTGCGATCACCGGCAGGCTGCCGTCGGCCCGCTGGGAGTCCCGGAACGTCCGCAGCCACTGGCGGTACAGGCCCTCGACATCGAAGTTGAGGGCTGCCGAGTCCAGGTAGAGGTAGGCATCGGCGGTCCAGCCCTGCCGGTCCCGCCAGGGGGTGTCGGTGGGAATGCCCCACATGTTGTCCAGCAGAGACGCACGCTGAATGGCGTTGATCCTGTTCAGCAGCGGGTCGGCGCTGTCGAAGCGGCCGGTCGACGCCACCGCGGTGTGCGCGACGCGGGCCTCGATCCCGAACGAGGTCAGCGGCGCCGAGGTGGACACCTCGACGTAGCGGAAGCCGTGCCGGGTGAAGCTCGGTTCCCATGTCTGCGTTCCCTTGCCTTTGCCGCCCAGGGTGTAGGAATCCAGGTGAGTGACCGGGGCGGGACCGAGCATGGCCGACTGGAACACGGTGCCGTCGTCGTTCAGCTGCTCGCCGTAGACGAGGGTCACCGTCGTTCCGGCCGCGCCGCTGACCTTGATGCGGGCCCAGCCTGCCGTGGTCCGGCCGAAGTCGTAGACCCGCGTGCCGGTCGTGAGCCTCGTGACGCCGGCGGGGCCGAAGGTCTCGGTGACCTTGACCGGTGGCATGTCGGCGGGCACCACCTGCTTGGTGGGCGCCGGCTGGACGCGTGCGGTCTCCCAGGTCGAGTCGTCGTAGGAGACGTTCGTCCAGCCGGGTCTGGCCAGGCGGGCGTCGTACGACTCACCGAAGTACAGGGCGTCACGGGTGGGCCCGTCGGTGATCTTCCAGGTGTCGTCGCTGACGACCCGGTGTCTGCTGCCGTCGCCGAAGACGATGTCCAACTGCGCCAGCAGCCGCGGCTCCTGTGTCCAGGGGGCCTTCGACAGGCCGAACAGCGTCGTCGGAGTGGTCTCCGGGGTACTGAGGTAGCCGCGCCCCAAGGTGACGGCGATGGCGTTGTCCCCGCCGCGCAGCGACTTCGTGACGTCGAACGTGCGCGAGTACGCGGTCTGGTCGTAGGCCGACGGCGGTGGGTCCAGGACCTGGTCACCGACCCGGTGGCCGTTGACCCACGCCTCGTAGTAGCCGAGTCCGACGATGCTGAACCTGGCCTGCTTGACGCGCTTGCCCAGCGCGAACGCCCGGCGCAGCAGCGGTGCGGGGTTCTGCTTGCCCAGCTCGGGCGCCACCTGCGGGGTGTCCCGCCCGATCCACTTCGCCGTCCAGTCGTTCTCGGCGGAAGCCGCCGGGTCCGATGACGTGTCGGCGAGCGCGGGGCTCACCGCGCCGATCACCACGGCCGCGGCAGCGGAGACCACCACTTGCCGACGCGTGGCTGACCTGTTGAGAGACATGCCCGTTCCCTTCTTGTCAGGAACCACTCCCCGGAGTGCCGCAGCACTCGGCCGGTTTGGAACGTTTCGGCGCACGCTAATGAGAAGGCGCAAGTTGAGTCAATAGGGCTACTTAAACGTTTCTGGCTGGGAAGATCAGGCAGTGAAGAGGCCTCCTGTCTGCCTACTGGGAAGAGCTGGCAGCGATCACGCGCCCCGACTGGTTCGTTTTGTGAATCGATTCATCCCCGGGTCGAGGAGAACGGGCGGTCCCGCGCTCCGTCACCCGTCAGCCGGCGGGCACCACGCGTGCGGCGAGGACGGCGGCGGCCAGCAGTTCTTCGCGGGGCGCGTCGGCGGCGGCGTTGACGGCGAGGCCCTCGGCGGTGGCCATGAGGAAGCGCGCCAGGGCCTTGCAGTCGATGTCTGCGGGCAGGTCTCCGTCCGCCACCGCCTTCTCGAAGCGGTCCTGGACAGCCTTGCGGTAGTCGTTGCGGGCCGCCTTGAGTACCTCCACGATCGCGCGGCCGTCCTCGCCCGAGGCGAGTCCCGCCTGCACGGTCAGGCAGCCGCGGGGTTTGCCCGGTGTGGTGTACGCCTCGACCAGGCCGGTCAGCAGCCGTAGCGCCACCTCGCGTGCCGTGGGCTGCGCCAGCGCCTCGCGCGAGAGCGGGGAGCGTGCCTGGGCGTAGCGGTCCAGGACCTTTTCGAAGAGCTGCCGCTTGTTGCCGAAGGCCGCGTACAGGCTGGGTGGCCGGATGTCCATCGCCTGGGTCAGGTCGGCGATCGAGGTGGCCTCGTAGCCCTGGCGCCAGAACAGTTCCAGGGCCACGTCCAGTGCGGCCTCCTCGTCGAAGGCGCGTTTGCCTCCCCTGGGCATGGCTTCCCCTCCCTCGTCCGGCTCGGCCGTGGGCGCCCGTAGCGCGATTGCTTTAGTGGTCGTTACAGTGTAGCCGTCCACCGCTTTAGCGATCGCTACACGGAAACGGTCGAACGGGCAGCCGGTGCCCTCCTGCGCGACACCAGCCCGCATCCGTACACACCTTGAGGAGAGACACATGAGCGACACCACGACATGGCCGCATCACGCACTCGGCAAGGAGCTGAGCAATTGGGGACGGTGGGGTGACGACGACGAGGTCGGCACGCTGAACTTCATCACGCCCGCCAAGCTCGTCGCCGCGGCGCAGCTGGTCAGGACCGGAAAGACCTTCGACCTCGGCATGTCGTTCGGCAAGGAGGGCCCGGCCACGCCGAACACCTTCCGGGACAACCCCCAGCACCTGATGACCCTGCTGCCCTCGGACAGCACCGGCGCTCCCGACGGCATGTTCGGCACCGACGACCTGGTGGTCATGAGCCTCCAGGCGGCCACCCAGTGGGACGGCCTCGCCCACATGGGATACGGCGGCCACTTCTACAACAACGTGCCGGCCGCCACGGTGAACAACTTCACGGGCGCCTCCAGGGACTCCTTCGACAAGGTGGCCGGACGCCCGATCTCGCGCGGGGTGCTCCTGGACATCGCCGCGCTCAAGGGCGTCGACCGGCTCGCGGACTCCTACGAGGTCACTGCCGCCGACCTCTTGGCAGCCGAGGAACGCCAGGGCGTCACCGTCGAGTCCGGCGACATCCTCTGCGTCCGCACCGGGTGGCACCAGTGGTTCGCCGAGGGCGACCGCGACCGGTACATGGGCGAGAACGAGGCCGGCCTCGGCCTCGACACCCTGCGCTGGCTGTACGACCGTGAGGTCGCCGCCGTCGCCGCGGACAACTGGGCCGTCGAGGTCTACCCGTCCCCGGTCGAAGGCACCTACGCCCCGTTCCACCAGGTCGCCATCCGGGACATGGGCCTGACCCTCGGCGAGATGTGGGACTTCGAGGCCCTCGCCGCCGACTGCGCCGAGGACGGCGTCTGGGAGTTCCTCCTGTGCGCCCCCGGCCTCAAGGTCACCGGCTCGGTCGGATCACCCATCACCCCCATCGCACTCAAGTAGAGGAGTACGGGTCATGACATCCCCCCGGCTGACGATCGACATGTGGGCAGATGTGCTCTGCCCCTGGTGCTACGTCGGTGAGCGCCGACTGAGCGCCGCGGTCGCGCGGTCCCCGCACGCGGCCGACATCGAGCTGAGGATCCACACGTGGCAGCTCGACCCGAACGTTCCCACCCAGGTCACCTGGATCCCGGAGTACCGGGTCGCGAAGTTCGGGGTCACTCCCGCCCAGGCGCGCGCGATGGAGAACGGCGTGGCCGGGGAGGCCGCCGCCGACGGTCTGCCCTACGTCCTCGACCGGCCCGTGCGCAACACGCTCGACATGCTGCGCCTGGTCCACCTCGGCAACGAGCACGGCGTCGGCTTGCAGTACATGTCGGCGATGCACGCCGAGCTGTTCGGCGGCAACCCCGACACGTTCGAGCACGACACACTGATCCGTCTCGGGGAGGAACTGGGCATCCCCGCCGATGAGATCCGCGACGTGCTCGCCACCGACCGCTACGCCGACGCCGTCCAAGCCGATCACGACGCCGCCGTGACCCTGGGCGCCCGCGGAGTGCCGTTCACCGTTCTCGGCGAGCGCCTCGGCATCCCCGGCACGGCCAGTGCCCGCCAGTACACCGACGCCATCAACCAGGCATGGGAGCAGATCAATGGCTGACACCCCCTCCGCCCCGCTGCGGCTCATCGAGATCGAGCCGGACGGCGGCTGGTGCGATGCGGAGACCGGCATCTGCACGAGCACCGCCCCGGAGCCGGAGGCGGACGCTCACACCGGCGTGTTCACCAGGTCACGGGAAGCTCGGTCACTCCACCGGTGAGGGTGGTGCGCACCTCCAGCTCGTCGAGCGCCTTGGCGAGCTGGAGATCGGGCAGACGGCGGGCCAGGGTGGAGAACACGGTGCGCAGTTCGACGCGGGCCAGGCTCGCTCCGATGCAGAAGTGGGCGCCGTGGCCGAATCCGAGGTGGTTGCGTTCCGGGCGGTCGGGGTCGAAGGTCTCGGCGTCGGTGTAGACGGACGCGTCGCGGTTGGCGGCGTTGACCGAAAGGATCAGGGCGTCGCCGCGGTGGACGGTGACACCGCCGACGTCGAGGTCGGTGTGGGCGTAGCGCAGCAGACCGAGGTCACCGGGCGCGCCCATGCGCATGATCTCCTCGACGGTGGCGTTGACCCGGCCGGCGGGGTCGGCGGTCAGCGCCTGCCACTGGTCGCGGCGGGTGAGCAGGAAGAGCGTGCCCAGGCCGATGCGGTTGACCGTGGTCTCGTGCCCGGCGAACAGCAGTCCGACACAGAGTCGGACCATGTCGGCGTAGTCGAAGTCCGGGTCGGCACTCTGGGCACGGACGAGGTCGGAGATCACGTCCTCGCCCGGCTGTGCGCGTTTGGTCTCGGCGAGAGCGGCCATGTAGCGGCTGAACTCCTCCCGTGCCCGGTGGGCGTCGTCGCCGATGGCGTAGTTGGCCATGCGATCCGACAAGGAGGAGAAGTACGCGTGGTCGCTCTCGGGCACGCCGAGCAGCCGGCAGATGACCGCGACCGGCAGCGGGAAGGCCAGCCCGGTGTGGAGATCGACGACGCCGTCGGGTGCGGCGGCATGCTCGACGAGCAGTTGGTCGACACAGCTGTCGGTCAGGTCCTGCACGTAATCGGAGAGCATCCGCATCCGTTTGGCCGAGAACGCCGGGGTCAGCAGCCGACGTATCCGTGTGTGGTCGGCCGCTTCGGTGTCGTAGCTGCCCGCGGGTCCGTCCTGTACCGCGGCGGTGGTCACACGTGACGCCCGCTCGGGCTCGGGATGAGAGCGGCCGAGTCGCTTGTCGCCGAGCAGGTCACGCACCTCCTCGAAGCGTGTGACCAGCCAGACGGGATCCCCGGTCGGGGCGGTGGCCTGCGTGATCGGCGCCTGACGGCGCAGCACCTCGTACAGAGGTGCGAGATCGAGGACGTTCGGTCGGGTGAAGGGTAACTGCGGACGCTCGGCGGCAACACTCATGGCTCTCCTCCGGTGATCGTTCCGGTAGCTGGACCGTAGCATTTTATTGACAGTAGCTGTCAATAAAGTTTTGGCCCGTCGGACGATGCCGCAGGCGTGCTTAAGATCGCTCGATGGTGGACTTCAGAGTGAACGACGGCCGTGCACCCCGCCGGGGGCGGCCGCCGGTGAGCGACGAGCAACGCGAGCGGCAACGCCTCGACATCTCCCGCCACGCGGTCCGGCTGTTCGCCGAACAGGGCGTGGCCGCCACCTCCGGCCAGCAGATCGCCCAGGCGGCCGGCGTCTCCGAAAGCACGCTGTGGCGCACCTTCCGCAGCAAGGAGAGCTGCGTGGAGCCACTGCTCACCAAGGTGATCGACGCCTTCCGCGTGGTCCTGCAAGCCTGGCCGGCCGGCATCGATCTGGCAGAGCACCTGCGCGTGGCCTACCAACCCGTCCTCGACTCGTCCAGCGCGGACATCGAGGCAGCGCACGCCGTGATCCGGATGGCCCGTGACGAAGTCGCGCTGCGAGCCGTCTACCTCGTACTCCTGGAGCGCGCGGAAGACACGCTCGCCGACGTGCTCGCCGAACGCATGGGCATGCCGCCCGACGCGTTCGAGGTTCGCGTGCAGGCCGCCGCCGTGAACGCCGTACTCAAAGTGGCGACCGACCACCTTGCCCATGACACGGCCGAACACGGCATCACCGCTGACGTCCCGCACCGCGACCGCGAGCTGTTTGCCGACGCATTCGGCCTCGTCACCCGAGTGTTCTCGGACGAACGGCGCGGCTGACGCAGGGGGCGACGAGGCGCCGGGCCGAGTGGGGGGCACGGCGCGCCGCGACATCGGTGGGACGGGCGCCGTGGCGCAGACCGCGAGCCGTCCGCGAGCGGCCGTCTGCGACAATGACGACGTGACCGAGACCCGCTCCATGACGTGTGACAGCGCTCCTCCGAGCGTCCCGTCCGCGTTGACGAGGGTCTGCTGAGGCGATGCCCAGGATCCGTGCGGCCAGCGTCGCCGAGCACCGGGACCAGACGATGACCCGGTTGCTCGACGCGTTCGAAGCGGCGCTGGAGGAAGAGGGCTTCGCCGAGATCACACTCGCCGGCGTCGCCGAGCGGGCAGGCATCGCCCGTAACACGGTCTACAACTACGCCAAGGACAAGCAGGCGTTGCTCGTCGCCGCCGTCCGACGCGCCATGCTCGCCGTGCTGGCGGATCTCGACGCACAGACGGACGTCGCCGTCAGCGCCGAGGAGCAGTTGCTCGCCGTCATCGACCGCCTGCTGGCGGACTTCTCCGGCGGGGCCCCGCGGCTGTTGGTCCTCCAGGCCCTCCAGGGCTCGTTGCTCGCCGGGCCCGGCGAGGCCGAGGTGCCACGCCTGGACTCCCGTATCGAGGACATCGTGCGTCGCGGCATCGAGACCGGTGAGTTCCGGCCGAGCAGTGATGTCGCGCTGACGGTCGCGATGATGGCGGGTGCGGCGGAAGCCGCCGTAAGGGCGCTCAGCCGCGGAGACCGGTCCTTGGCGCACATCACGCGCGAGGTGAAGACCGTCCTGCTGCGCGCCGTTCGGGCCTGACCCGACTCCTCCACCCCGGGCCGACAGTCCGGGCCGATCCTCTCGATGAGCCTGCCTGCCAGGAACCCTTGACACTCTTTTTACGACGCAGCGTCGTAATGTTTACGACGCTGCGTCTTTAATGTTTGCGACGTGACGTCGCAAAAACACACCTAGGACCTTGATGACTCCCCCCACCTCAGGCACCACAGGCAGAGCACTGGTCGTCGGCGCGGGAATCGCGGGCATGGCGACCGCGATCCGGCTGCGACAGGCAGGCTGGCAATCGACGATCGTGGAGCGGTCACCGAACCGCCGGACCGGCGGTTACTTCATCGGGCTGTACCCGGGCGGCAGGAACGCCGCCAAGAGCATGGGCGTCTACGAACACATCCACACCCGCACCCCAGTACCGCCGCGCACGTGGGAAGTCGACTCCCATGAGAACCGCACGCGCGGCTTCGGACTCATCGAGCACCGGGATCGTCCGGACGCCGTACTGCGCGGTGACATCGAGGAAGCCCTGTGGACCTGCCTGGACGGCGTACCGGTCAGGTTCGGCGTGAGCCCGGCCAGGATCGACGAGCGTACGGACGGCGTGGACGTCCAGTTGCGCGACATCGCCACGGACAGCCTGTCCGAAGAGCGGTTCGACCTCGTCGTCGGCGCGGACGGACTCCGCTCGACGGTCCGGACCCTGGTCTTCGGCGAGCACAAGCGGTTCATGAAGCCGCTGAACGCCATCATCTGCGCCTTCCAGCTCCAGGAGCAGGTGCCTCACGTAGCTCCCCGCGACAACCTGATCCTCGCCGAACCCGGACGATCCCTCTGGGTTTTCGCGTTCAAGGACAGGGCGCCGACGGCGCTGCTCGCCTACCGCACCAAGGACGAGGACGGTCAGTTCACCCGCCCGCCGCGCGAGGTGCTCCGTGACCGGTTCGCGGACGTGGCGCACGCGGAGCCGATCCGGCACGCCCTGGAACAACTGGACCAGGCCCCGGACCTGCTCTTCGACTCGGTGCACCAGGTCAGGATGGAGTCGTGGCACACGCGCCGGGTCGTCCTGATGGGCGACGCCGCGTGGTGCATTTCCTTGTACTCGGGCCAGGGCGCCTCCGCGGGGCTCCTCGGCGCCGACACGCTGGGGCGGATGATCGAGAAGCACCCCGGCGACCTGGCCCAGGCGCTGGCCGCGTGGGAACGGGAACTGCGTCCGTTCGTGCGCAAGCAGCAGTTCGCGGCACGCGTCAAGGGACACATTTTCGTACCCGGCAACAGGCTCATCGGACTGATGCGCCGCCGGCTGGTGCGGTGGGGAGGCAAGAAGCTGGCGAGCATGCACACAGGTGCGGCTGCCGTGCCGGCGAGCCGCGCGGAGGGGTGAGCGAGGAGGCGTCACCTCGCTTCCCGTCCGTCAAATGTGACCCATGACACAAAGGAAACGGTGTCGTTTTCTTGCCGGTCTGGCTAGCCTGATGCCATCCAAAGAGAACGGCATCGTTTCGCCAGGGAGAGGGGCAGGCCATGGCCGAGCAGTCGACCGCTCGCCGCAGCCGCTTCACCCCCCTGCGCGCGGCCCAGCTCTACGGGGCCGTACTGGACCTCCTGCGCGAGGTCGGATACGAGGCGCTCGCGGTGGAGGCCGTGGCCACCCGGGCGCGGTTCAGCAAGGCCACCCTCTACCGCGACTGGGGCGGCAAGCCTCAACTGGTCGCCGCCGCGGTGCAGTACCACCGGCCGGTGCGGATCGACACGATCGACACCGGCTCGCTGCGCGGCGACCTGTACGCACTGGCCGACCACTCCCACAACAAGGAGCTCGCGCAGGACATCGCCCTGCAACTGGGCCTGGCCCACGCGATCTTCGACAACCCCGCGCTCCGCCGCACCCTGAGAGAGGTGATGATCGACCCGGTCCTCGACGACATCCACGCCATCCTCCAGCGCGGCGTCCGCCGAGGCGAGGTCGCCCCGGACTGCCCGGCGCTGGACCTCGTCCCACCGATGCTGTGCAGCCTCGCCATCGCCCGCCCGCTGCTGTGCGACACGGCGATGACCCAGGACGACGTCCGGCGGAACATGGAAGCACTGGTCTTCCCCGCGCTCGGCATCTGACCTGATCCCGCTCGGCATCTGACCTGATCCCGCCCGGCATCCTCTCCGGGCCGCCAGTGACCGACCTCTCCCGCCGTCGGTCCGCACGACCCCCTTTCCCCGCCCTCGGCCTCCCCGTGCCGTTGGCTTTCCGCGCCTGCTCGGCCTCCTGCGGCCCCGCGACCACGGCGCCTCTCCTGCTCCCCGCGTCCCCGCACAAATGAACACCGTCACCTGACGCGCACCGCTCACGTCGTCGGGCCACCTCCGCACGCCCTCGTATCCCGACGGGCGTTCCCAACGACCTGACCGAGAGAGCACCATGGCCATATTCCTGTACAAACTGGGGCGTTCCAGCTTCCGTAGGCGCCCCGTCGTCCTCCTTGTCTGGCTCGCCCTGCTGGGCGCGGCCGTCGCCGCGGCCCTCAGCGCACCGGCCACGAAGGCGCTGCCCTTCACGCTGCCCGGGGCCGAGTCGCAGAAGGCGTTCGACCTGCTCGACCAGCGTTTCCCCGGCTCCACTTCGGACGGCGCCACCGCCCGCATCGTCTTCAAGGCCCCCGAGGGGCAGACGATGACCACCCCGGCCCACAAGGCCGAGGTGGAGAAGGCGGTCAAGGAGGTCAAGGACGGCTCCGACCAGATAGCCTCCGTGGCCGACCCCTACACCGCCGGGGCCGTCAGCAAGGACGGCTCGACCGCGTACGTCTCCGTCACCTACAAGGTGACCGCGGCCGAGGTGGACAAGGACTCCCACGACGCGCTCGACAACACCCTGGAGCAGGCGCGCGAGTCCGGGCTGACCGTGGAGGCCGGCGGCAACGCCGTCAAGGTGGAGTCCCACGGTGCGGCCGCCGAGGTCATCGGCGTGATCGTCGCGGCGATCGTCCTGGTCATCACCTTCGGCTCCCTGGTGGCCGCCGGACTGTCGCTGCTGACCGCGCTCATCGGCGTCGCCATCGGCTTCCTCACCCTCACTGCGCTGAACTCGCCCCTCGAACTGGGCGACAACGCCGGTGTGCTGGCCCTGATGCTGGGTCTGGCGGTCGGCATCGACTACGCGTTGTTCATCGTCTCCCGCTATCGGTCCGAACTCGCCGAGGGACACCCACAGGAGGAGGCCGCCGCCCGCGCCACGGGCACCGCGGGCTCCGCGGTGGTCTTCGCGGGCCTGACCGTGGTCATCGCGCTGGCCGGCCTCGCCGTGGTGAACATCCCGATGCTGACCAAGATGGGCCTGGCGGCGGCCGGATCCGTCACCATCGCGGTGATCATCGCCATCACGCTGGTGCCCGCCATGCTCGGCTTCGCCGGTGACCGGGTCCTGTCCAAGAAGAAGCCCGGCAAGGAGAAGCCCGGCAAGAAGAAGCCCGGCAAGAAAGAGAAGGAGCCCGCGGAGGCGAACGGCACGGTGAAGCCCCCGATGGGCGTGCGCTGGGCGATGTTCGTGCTGCGGCGTCCGGTCGCCGTCCTGCTGGCGGGCGTCGTGGGCCTCGGTGTGATCGCCATCCCGTCGGCCTCCATGACCCTGGGTCTTCCCGACGACGGTGCCCAGCCCACGGACACCACCCAGCGCCGCGCCTACGACCTGCTCTCCGAGGGCTTCGGCGTCGGCTTCAACGGCCCCCTCGTCGTCGTGGTCGACGCCGCCCACAGCGACGACCCGAAGACGGCCGCCGCCGAGGTGGTCACCAGGATCGGCAAGCTCGACGACGTGGCCGCCGTCGCCCCGGCCCGGTTCAACAAGGCCGGCGACACCGCGATCATCACCACCGTCCCGTCGTCCAAGCCCGCCTCCGAATCCACCGAGCACCTGGCCGAGCGCATCCGCGACACCGGCACGGCCGTCGAGAGGGACACGGGCGCGAAGGTACTGGTCACCGGCCAGACCGCGGTGAACATCGACTTCTCCCAGAAGGTCAACGACTCCCTGATCCCCTACCTGGTCCTGGTCGTCGGACTCGCCTTCCTGCTGCTGATGGCCGTCTTCCGGTCCGTCCTCGTCCCGCTCAAGGCCGCGCTGGGCTTCCTGCTCTCCGTCCTCGCCGCCCTCGGCGCGGTCGTCGCGGTCTTCCAGTGGGGCTGGCTCGCCGACCTGATCGGGGTGTCGGAGACCGGGCCCATCATGAGCCTCATGCCGATCTTCATGGTCGGCATCGTCTTCGGCCTGGCCATGGACTACGAGGTCTTCCTGGTCACCCGCATGCGGGAGGCGTATGTCCACGGCGAGACGCCGAAGCAGGCCGTCCTCACCGGTTTCCACGACGGAGGACGCGTGGTCACCGCCGCCGCCGTCATCATGATCGCCGTCTTCTCCGGCTTCATCGGCGCCAGCGGGGCCATGATCAAGACGATCGGCTTCGGCCTCGCCGTGGCCGTCCTCTTCGACGCCTTCGTCGTCCGCATGGCCATTGTGCCGGCCGTGCTGGCCCTGCTCGGCAAGTCCGCATGGTGGCTTCCCGCCTGGCTCGACAAGATCCTGCCGAACGTGGACGTGGAGGGCGAGAAACTCGCCAAGTCCCCTGCCCCGGAGGCAGGTTCAGGTCCGGAGACCGACGACCACCCCCAGCCCGTCCGCGTCTGACCCGTCCGTCCACGCCCTCGGGCACACAGGCGAACAACGCCCGTGCCCGAGGGCCCGAGGGGACCGCGCTTCGCGCACCCCGCACACACGTCCCACCAC
>NZ_VJZC01000255.1 GCF_009377185.1 Streptomyces spongiae | reverse complement strand
CCGTTGGACAGGGGGCTGCGGCCGCCGTCGCGCATGGGCAGTGCATCGACCGTGCATGGGCCGTCCATGGCCCGCCTGCTCGCCGCGGTGCGCATTTGCCGGGTTTACATCCACCGTGAGTTGTTCGCGGCACCTGCGAGATGCGTCACGGTCCGGGTGAAAAGCCCGGACCGTGGTGTCTACTGGAACGCATGCCTGAGCACGTGTCGATCCTTCATCTGTTGGGCGCGGCCGCCCTCGCGGTGGCGGCGGTCATCTGGGTCGCCATGCTGGTCCGGGTCATGCGCCGAGACCTTCCCGTGCACCGACGGCAGTTCGCGGCCCTGTCCCGCCGCGGCGGGATCCTGCGGGGCCTGCCCCACCAGCGCCACTCCGCCCCGCACATCGAGCAGGTCGAACTGACCCCCGCGGAACGCGACGCCTTCGCCGTCCTCGTACGACGGCTCAGCGACGGCCGCCCCTGACCGTCCCGCGGTCATCCATGGGCCGGGCTGGAGGTCAGCCACAGCTCGCCGCCCGGCGCTCCATCGCGTCCCGGGCCGCATCCTCCGACGCGTAGACCTCGCACATGTGACGCCCGTCCGGCGTCGCCGTGTGCTCGACCTCCCACAGAGAGATCTCCTGGCCGTCGCTCAGTAAGAACGCGTGCTCGTACAGCGAGAAGTTCGGCCCCGCGCGGCCGGTGCGGCCCGGACGGCCGAACGCCTGGGTGATCTCGTGCGCGAAGGCCGTCCGCAGCAGCAGCGTGGCGAGCTCGTCCCCCGGCGGGTCCGGGTTCTCCGCGCGCCGCAGCAGCCGCCGGGCGTGGTCGGCCGAGTCGTCCGGCACGTACTCGTGGCGGGGCTCGGGGGCCGGCGCCAGGTCCACCATGACGGGCAGCTCGAACTCCGGTGTGTCCGACGGCAACGGCAGCCGCGCGGTGGCGGCCCGCAGCTCCTCCTCGTCCACGTACACCTCGTGCTGCGGATCGCGGCCCGGCGCCGTGTTGTGCACCAGCTCCCACAGCGTGAGCGCGCCGCCGTCGGCCAGCAGCCAGGTGTGCCGGTACGTCGACCGGTGCAGCCCCGCGCTGTAGTGCGCGGAGTGCAGCGAACTGTCGTGCGCGAGCGCGCAGTCGAGTCGCCGTATGGCCTCGTCGGGCAGCTCGAAGGAGTTCAGGGCACGACCGAGGAGTCGCGCGAGGTGCTCCTCCGGAGACTCGGGCGACTCGGGTTGTTCGTACGCTGCCGTCTCGTACGGAACGCTCAAGGTTTCTCCCGGCGTTGCTGCATGTCACCTTGTGGGTGCATACCGTAGCCCCTCGGTCGGACATCATGTCCGGGAACCGAGAAAACGTACGTCCGGAAAACGCGCGGGCCACGCGAATCGTTCCCGCGTGGCCCGCTGATCTGCCGAAGATCTTGGCGTCGTGTTCCTCAAAGAGCGCTCGTCAGGCTCCGGTTGGCCGTCACGTGGACGAGGACGTCACTCGCGGCGCCGCGGCTCAGGCGGCGCTGCCGGCCGTCCAGGCGCTCCAGGACATGTTCCAGCCGTTGAGGCCGTTGTCCGGGGCGACCGTCTTGTCGGGGGAGTTCTTGACCGTCACGACATCACCGATGAGCGAGTTGTCGTAGAACCACTTGGCGGGAGTGTCGCCCTGCGCGCCCTGCACGTCCTGGAGCCCGACACAGCCGTGACTGGTGCCCTGCCTGCCGAACGGCGGGTTGCCCTTGTTGTACCAGTAGTTGCCGTGGATGAAGGTGCCCGACGTCGTCAGCCGCATCGCGTGCGGCACGTCCGGGATGTCGTACTCACCGCCGAAGCCGACCGTGGTCCCGTTCATCCGCGTCTGCACGAACTTCTCGGAGATCACCATCTGCCCGTTGTACGTGGTGTTCTCCGGGGTGCCCGCGGAGATCGGGATCGTCCTGAGCGTCTTCCCGTCCCGCACGACCGTCATGGTCTGGGTGTTGACGTCGACCGTGGAGACCTGGGACCGCCCGACGGTGAAGCGGACCGTCTTGTCCTGCACGCCGTAGACGCCCTTGGCGCCCTCCACCCCGTCCAGGTCGATCTTCATCGTGACCTTGGAGCCGGCCTTCCAGTACTCCTCGGGCCGGAAGTCGAGCCGCTGCGTCCCGAACCAGTGCCCGACCACCTTCTGCCCGCTGCTCGACGTCACCGTGATGTGCGACTGAACGGCCTTCTTCTCGCTGATCGCCTTGTCGAACGTGAACGACACCGGCATCCCCACGCCGACGGTGCTCCCGTTGTCGGGCGTGTACGTCCCGATGAAGCTGTTGGCCGACGTGACGGTGGTGAAGATCGAGTTGGCGGCGGACGTGCGTCCCTCGGCGTTCTTCGCAACGGCCGAGATCTGGTACTTGGTGCCCCGCTCCAACTGCTCCTTCGGCTTCCACGCCTTCCCGTCCGCGGACAGCGTCCCGGGCACGGCCTGCTTCGACTCCGCCACCGTCATCTTCACCTCGGTCAGCTTGCCGCCGCTGACCTTCACGCCGGTCGCGTTGATGGACGCACCCGTCGAACCGTCCTTCGCCGAGATCGTGATCCTCGCCGCGGAGTCCTCGGTGGAGGTCTTGTCGTTGTCGGCCTTGGCGCTGCCACCGCAGGCGGTGAGCGTGAGGGATCCGACCACCAGGACGGCGCAGGCCCCCAGCGCGCGTCGCACCCTTTTGTCCTGCGATGTCACGGGCTGCTCCATATTCTCGCTTCGTACGTGATCCGCTCCAGTACGAGGAGAGAGGGCCCCGGCCCATGGTGAGGTTCCGGCCGTCCCACCGCTGCGGCCGTCACGTGACAGAACCGGGACAATCGCCCTGGGGAGCCCGGAAGTTCCTCCTCTCAGAAGGGCCCTAGTTTCCGTACAGCTCTTCGTACGCCGGCCACACCCCGCCCGGCCCCTCCACCGACCCGGCCGCCCGCACCGCTCGGACGATCGCCCGCGTCACCGCGTCCGCGCCCGCCGCGAGTATCTCGTTCAGGGCGAGGGGGCCGTCCGAGGGCAGCGGGCGGGTGGCGGTGGACAGGGCGAACACCGAGTCGCCGTCGTTGAGGAGGTGCACCGGCCGTATGGCGCGGGCGAAGCCGTCGTGCGCCGTGCCCGCCAGCTTCTGCGCCTGGGCACGGGTGAGGTCGGCATCGGTGGCGACGACGGCGAGGGTCGTGTTCAGCGAGGGCGTGGTGTTCTTGGCGCTGGTCTCCGCGAGCCGCCGCCGTGCCGCCTCGTGGACCTCGGCCGCCGGGCACACCGTCCGGCCGCCTCCCTGCAGCAACTCCCCGTACAGCACCCCCGTTTCCGGATCCATCACCGACCCCGACGCGTTGGCGACCACCAGCGCGGCCACCGTGACGCCCGAGGCGAGCACCACGCTCGCCGTGCCGACGCCGCCTTTCATCTGCCCGACCGTCGCCCCGGTACCGGCACCCACACTGCCCTCCTCGATCGCCGCGCCCGGTTCGCTCGCGGCGGCCGCCTCCACAGCGGCCCGCCCGGTGGCCGCGTCCGGCCTGGCACGGAAGTCACCGCTCCGGCCCAGGTCGAACACACACGCCGCGGGCACGACCGGCACGACATGCGCCGGACCGGGGCCCACCCGCACCCCGCGTCCCCGCTCCTCCAGCCAGGCGATCACCCCCGACGCCGAGTCCAGTCCGTACGCGCTGCCCCCGGTCAGTACGACCGCCTCGACCTTCTGCACCACGTTCCGCGGATCGAGCGCGTCCGTCTCCTTGGTCCCCGGACCACCGCCGCGTACGTCCACGGCCGCCACCGCCCCGCCCTCCGGGGCCAGCACGACCGTCGTCCCCGTGAGCCAGCCGTCGCCGATCCGGGTGGCGTGCCCGACCCGCAGCCCCACAACATCTGTCAAAGCGTCAACTGTCATGGACCCAGTCTGATCCGGCACGGCCCACTCCGCCTCACCGGGCCTGTGCCACCGCTCTCTCCTCTCCCGCCCCCCTCCGCTCTCGCCTCTCCCGCCCCCCTCCGCGTCGTGAGCGTCACCCCGGTGGCGACGGCCAGCGCCGCGACGAGGCCGGCCGCGAACACCGCCCAGTCCGCCAGGAACGTGCACGCGATCACTGCCAGCGCGGTGGTGGGTAGTACGGCCTGCTGGGCGATCCCCACCTTGAGGCCCGCCAGATCGCGAAGAAGACCATCGCGTAGTCGAGGATGCCCTCGCCCGCGTGGTTCTCCGCCACCGCGTGGACCAGCTGAGCGCCCGCCTGGGCGATCGCCACCACGAAGCACAGGTCGAAGAAGAGCTCGAGCGGCGACGCGACCCGGTGCTCCTCGCCGCGCCCCCGCGCGGTCACCCTCGCAGGGTGCCACGGGCGGCGGGAGGAGGAGCGGAGTCCGGAGCCGAACCGGCAGAACTGGATGTCATGGGCAAATCACAACAGAAAACCCCGAAAGCCTCTCGCGGAGGAGCGTACCGCCGAGTGGGCCCTCACAGACGCCGTGCCCACCGGTGGCGCCCGGGCCCTCACGGACGCGGTGCCCACCCGTGGCTCCCGGGGCCCGCCCGCCCGTGGGCACGTACCCTGGGGCCATGAGTACCGCTTCCGCACCCGAACCGCGCGAGCCGGCGAAGGCCGCGCTGGTCTTCGACGACCCGCTCGACCAGCAGTCGTCGGACGACACGGACCGCGGGTGGGGCGAGCGGTCCTCGGACGGCGGCGGTGTCGCCGACCTGAAGCGTTTCCTCGACGAGAAGCCGCCCCACCATCTCTGAGCGCGGTCCGTGAACCGCTCTGCTCGCGCTACTCGCGGTCGTGCCCCGAGCCGCGCTGGGCGACCAGGGCGTCGCGGATCTCCTTCAGGACCTCCAGCTCGCTCACCTCGATGACCTCCTGCGTGCCCTCCTTGGCCTTGCGGCGGGCCTCCTGCCGGGCGAGGTACTTGGCCATCGGCAGCACCATCAGGAAGTAGACGACGGCCGCCGTGATGACGAAGGTGATCGTCGCTCCCAGGACGGAGCCCCACAGGATGCGGACTCCCGTCGCGGTGTCGCCGCTGCCCGTGCAGGGGTCCTTGAGGCAGTAGCTGTAGTGATCGAGGTTCTTGGTCCCGATCGCTCCCACCACGGGGCTGATGATGCCCTTCACCACCGCGTTCACGATGTTGGTGAAGGCCGCGCCGATGACCACGGCGACCGCCAGGTCGACGACGTTCCCCCGCATCAGGAAGGCCTTGAAGCCCTCCCAGAGGTTCGGCTCCTTCTTCTCGCTCACCTCGACGCCCCTCCGCGCACGTTGTGGAACAAACGACTCCGCAACTTACGGCACGGTGTCCCGGGCCTGTCCAGCGGCACCTCTGGAGCGACAGACGTGACCGGCGCTCGCCCGTGCCCTTCGTCAAGGCCGGCACAGCGTCACCGCCAGCCGTGAGGTCGCGCCCGCGCCCGCCAGCCGTGCCGCCGCGGTCCGGGGCACGGACAGGACCACCAGTGCCCCGCTCTCGCTGACGCTCGCCTCCGGCACCCTCGTCACCCGCGCCGCGCGCGCGACCACCCGGGCGTCGCCGCCGCCCGTCGCCGACCCCTCGGCCGCGATCACGTCGACCCGGTCGCCGGGCCGCAGCAGCCCTACCGCGTCACCGTCGGCGATACGCACCGGCGCCGCCACCATCTCGACGGCACGCTGCCGCTCCGGCACGGCCTCGGCCACCGGATGACCGCGGGGTCGCTGGGCGCCTGGGCCCGGCTCCGCCTCCCGCGGGCCGGCCGCCACCAGCGCCGTCGCGGTGACGGCCAGCCCGGCGGCCACGGCCCGCCTCCTGCACCGCACCAGCCGCCGCAACCGGTAGCGGGCACCGCCCACCCGCAACGGAGCGAAGTGCGGGACCTCACAGGTCGGGGGAGCACCGGAGCCGGGCGACGAGGTCAGGGAAGAGAGGGAGGGAGAGGACGAGAGGGAGGAAGGGGAAGAGATCGGGAGGGACATGAGGCCACCACCTGCTGCGTGAGATCGGCTTGCGGTCCCACGATGAGGCTTCGCGGCAGAGTTCGCAGACGCCCGTGGACAACCCACGAGCTGTGGAAAACTCCCTCACCCGAACGTGAGGTTCCGCCGACCGGATCTCCCGGTGGAAGTCACGGCATCGCGAACCCCGGGTCCATCCCGCCCAGCGCCGTCGTGCACAGGCAGTCCCGCTTCTCGTTCGGCGGAAGCGCGGCGACCGCGTCGAACAGGACGCCCCGCAGCCGGTCGACGTTCGCGGCGAACACCTGGAGCACCTCCTCGTGCGAGACGCCCTCGCCGGTGTCAGCGCCAGCGTCGAGGTCGGTGACGAGGTTCAACGACGTGTAGCAGAGCTCCAGTTCACGGGCGAGCGCGGCCTCGGGATGGCCCGTCATGCCGACCGCGGACCAGCCCTGCGCCTGATGCCAGAGCGACTCGGCGCGCGTGGAGAACCGCGGCCCCTCTATGACCACCAGCGTGCCGCCGTCCACCGGTTCCCAGTCCCGCCCGCGGGCCGCCTCCAGCGCGACCTTGCGGCCGGTGGGGCAGTACGGGTCGGCCAGCGACACGTGCACCACGTTCGGGACGCCACCACCGGACAGCGGCAGCCCGTCGAAGTACGTCTGCGCCCGCGCCTTCGTACGGTCCACCAGCTGGTCCGGCACGAGCAGCGTGCCCGGCCCGTACTCCGGCCGCAGTCCGCCCACCGCGCAGGGCCCCAGCACCTGGCGTGCCCCGACCGACCGCAGCGCCCACAGGTTGGCGCGGTAGTTGATGCGGTGCGGCGGCAGGTGGTGGCCGCGCCCGTGGCGGGGGAGGAAGGCGACCCGCCGTCCCGCGACCTCGCCGAGGAAGAGGGAGTCGCTGGGCGGCCCGTACGGGGTGTCGACCTGTATCTCGGTCACGTCGTCGAGGAAGGAGTAGAAGCCCGAACCGCCGATGACACCGATCTCAGCGATCTCAGCGATCTCAGCGTTTTCCGTGTTCGCCATGCCCGCACCCTAACCGGGGCCGGAAACGCCGAAGACCCTGCCGCCGTAGGACGACAGGGCTCCGGAGCGGGTGCTACGCCGCCGAGCTGCTGCTGGAGGAGGAAGAACCCGAGGACGACGAGGACGACGAACTCGACGACGACTTCGAGCCGGACGACGACTTCGAGTCCGAGGAGGACTTCGAATCCGACGAGGACTTCGAGTCCGACGACGTCGAAGACTTGGAGGACGACGCCGTGCTGCTGCTCGACGACGAACCACGGCTGTCGTTCCGGTAGAAGCCGGAGCCCTTGAAGACGATGCCGACCGCGGAGAACACCTTCTTCAGGCGGCCACTGCAGCTGGGGCACTCGGTCAGGGCGTCGTCGGTGAACTTCTGCACCGCTTCGAGGCCCTCACCGCACTCGGTGCACTGGTACTGGTACGTCGGCACTGGTCTTCCTCCTGGCACTCTCACTCGATGAGTGCTAACGACGGTCTATAGTGACGTATTCCTGCGGCTCAGTCCACTGCCACCTGCGCGCGGTGACCGACACCACGTGCGACGGTGCGGGTCCGGGGCCGCGTCGAGAGCCGTGAGCGCAGTGCCACCAGCGTCGCCAGCGCCAGTGCCGTACCCGCCATCGGCACCAGGAATCCGGCGCCGTCCCAGAGGCGGTCCTCCAACTGTCCGGCGGCCGTGACCGCGGCGGCCTGACCGAGCGCGACCGCCCCGGTCAGCCAGGTGAAGGCCTCCGTGCGGGCGGTCGTCGGCACCAGGGAGTCGACCAGCGTGTACCCGGTGATCAGAGCGGGCGCGACGCACATGCCGACCAGCAGGCCGAGACCGGCGAGGATCACCACGGAGTGCGCCGTCCACAGGCCCGAGGCGGTCAGAGCGAGGCCCGCGTACGCGACGACCAGCCGCCGCTGAGGGGCCGCCCTCCAGGCGATCGCGCCGCAGACGAGGCCGGAGAGCATGTTGCCCGCCGCGAAGACGCCGTACAGGACGCCGTTCAGGCCGGGCTCGCCGATCGACTCGGAGAACGCCGTGAGCGAGACCTGCATGCCGCCGAAGACGGAGCCGATCCCCAGGAAGGTCACGATCAGAACGCGCACCCCGGGGACCCGCAGCGCCGAAACGTGCTCCACGCGTGCGTGCCCGTCGAGAACGGGAGCGGGCTGCGTGCCCCTCCGGGCCGCGAAGAGCAGACCGCCGACCAGGGTGAGGGCGGCCTCCGTCACCAGTCCGGCCGCCGGGTCCACGGCCGTGCACAGAGCGGTAGCCACCAGCGGGCCGAGCACGAAGGTCAGCTCGTCCGTGACGGACTCGAAGGCCGCCGCGGTCGTCATCAGGGGCGTTCCCTGGAGCTTCACGCCCCAGCGGGCGCGCACCATGGGACCTATCTGCGGCACCGAGGCACCGGTGGGCACGGCGGCGGCGAAGAGCGCCCACAAGGGGGCGTCCGCCAGTGCGAGCGCCGTCAAGGAGAGGCCCGCCAGCGCGTGCAGGACGACGCCGGGCACCAGCACGGCCCGCTGCCCGTGGCGGTCGGCCAGACGCCCGCTGTACGGGGCGAACAGCGCCATGGAGACACCGGTCACGGCGGCCACGGCACCGGCCGCCCCGTACGAGCCGGTGGTGTGCCGCACCAGCAGCACGATGGAGATGGTCAGCATCGCGAACGGCTGGCGCGCCGCGAAGCCGGGGAGCAGGAACGTCCAGGCGCCGCGCGTGCGCAGCAGCTGCCCGTAGCTTGGGCGGGACGGACGGGACGACGTCGAGGTGACCGTGGAAGCCACGGCCCATGCCTTTCTGCCACCTGGTAGTACGCGCCCGTGCGGGGGGCGCACCGAGAGCTGTCCTCTTGCGCGGAACTGCGGTAGATACCGGGCCCGCGGTGAGGGTGTTCCGGCCGCCATACGGTCGCGCCAGCTCTGCGTCAGGCAGAGGTGGTTCGATCAGGTGCGCCTGCATTCTACAGAGGCGGTGCCTAACGGTTCGTCGTACCGTTCCCCGTCCCCAGCCAGCCCGCCAGTTTGCCGCCCATGCCGACCGCGCGCAGACGCCGTTCCGCCGCGTCCCGGACGGGATCCGTGGCCACCACGAGCAGTTCGTCACCGCGTCGCAGCACCGTGGTGGGCAGGGGGACGAACGACGTGCCGTCCCGGACGACGAGCGTGACGGCCGCGCCGGCGGGGAGCCGCAGTTCGTGGACCTCGACGCCGTGCATCTTCGAGCCCTCGGGGATCGCCACGGACAGCAGGTGCCCGCGCAGCCGCTCCAGGGGCGCCGACTCGATGCCGAGGTCGGCGGCCTCCTGGTCGCCGCCCACGCGCAGTTTCCGGGCCACCCAGGGCAGCGTGGGGCCCTGGACGAGGGTGTAGACGACCACGAGCACGAAGACGATGTTGAAGATGCGGCGGCTCGCCTCGACCTCGTTCACCATGGGGATGGTGGCCAGGATGATGGGCACCGCGCCGCGCAGCCCGGCCCAGGACAGCAGGGTCTGCTCGGGCCACGGCACCCGGAACGGCAGCAGGGCGACGATGACGCTCACCGGCCGGGCCACCATGGTCAGCACCAGGCCGATGACGATCGCGGGCACGATGTCGTCGCCCATCTCGTGCGGGGTCACGAGCAGGCCGAGCAGGACGAACATGCCGATCTGGGCGATCCAGCCGACGCCTTCGGCGAAGCCGCGCGTGGCGGGCCAGTGCGGCAGCTTGGAGTTGCCGAGGACCATGGAGGCCAGGTAGACGGCGAGGAAGCCGCTGCCGTGGGCGAGCGCCCCGGCCGCGTACGCCGCGACGGCGATGGCCATCACGGCGATCGGGTAGAGACCGGAGGCGGGCAGGGCCACGTGCCGCAGCCCGTACGCGCCGAGCCAGCCCACCGCGATGCCGATGGCCGCGCCGATGGCCAGCTCCATGGCTATCTTCCCGAGCAGCACGTACCAGTGCTCCACCGGACCGGCCATGGAGAAGGAGACGACGAGGATGACCACCGGGGCGTCGTTGAAGCCGGATTCGGCCTCCAGGACACCGTTTATGCGCGAGGGGAGGGGGATTTTCCGCAGGACCGAGAAGACCGCCGCCGCGTCCGTGGACGAAACCACCGCGCCGATGATCAGCGCCTGCCGCCACTCCAGCCCGATCAGGTAGTGCGCGCCCGCGGC
Organism: Streptomyces spongiae; assembly: GCF_009377185.1. Taxonomy (GTDB): domain Bacteria; phylum Actinomycetota; class Actinomycetes; order Streptomycetales; family Streptomycetaceae; genus Streptomyces; species Streptomyces spongiae. The sequence continues at coordinate 3,402 of NZ_VJZC01000255.1, read as the reverse complement.
CGTCACGCCGACGCTCACCGCGACACCGACCAGCGCGAGCGAGCTCGCGGCCGGGAGGGCTGGTTTGATCTCCTTCCACTTCGTGCCGAGACCGCCCTCCGCGAGGATCACGACGAGGGCCGCGTAGCCGATGACCTGGGTCATCTCGGCGTTGTTGAAGTGGATGTCACCGATGCCGTCCTGGCCCATGGCGACGCCGATGCCCAGGTAGACGAGCAGGCTGGGGAGCCCGCTGCGCGAGGAGATCCGCACCGCTGCCACCGCGACGAGCAGAACGACCGAGCTTACGAGCAGGAGCTGGTTGAGGTGGTGGACAGTCAGCGGCTGGTCCCTTCTCGCGGGTCCGGGCAGATGGATTCGAGCACGTGGAGGCGGTCGTCGGCACGCTCATCCATGCGAGTACTTCGTTACCTTACCTAACTCTTGACGTTTTCTTGACACTCCAGGGTGCAAGATCGAACGTCCGTACGTGCCGGTTGCCGACTCCGCGTCAAGTCGTGTCGGACCCTGCGCCTATGGTTGCTCCTGCGCTCAGTTAAAAGCACAGCCCGGCCTGCCGCTCGCATTAGGACAGCAAGGACAGCGATGCCCACCGACACCACCGCCTCTTCCGGTCAGAAGCCCGGCAAGTCCGGCAGGAAGAAGGGGCGCAGAGCCCGCCTGCTCCTGATCGTCCTGGTCCTGGCCCTCATCGGAGGCGTCGGCTTCGGGGGGTACTGGTCGATCAGCACCGTACGTGCCTCGTTCCCGCAGACCAAGGGATCGACCACGCTGGAGGGCCTGTCCGGACCAGTCGATGTCCAGCGTGACGGCTACGGCATCCCGCAGATCTACGCCTCCACCGACGAGGACCTGTTCATGGCGCAGGGCTACGTCCAGGCGCAGGACAGGTTCTACGAGATGGACGTGCGCCGCCACATGACCGCGGGCCGCCTGTCCGAGATGTTCGGCAAGAGCCAGGTCGACAACGACGCGTTCCTGCGCACCCTGGGCTGGGACGAGGTGGCGCAGAAGGAATACGACACCAAGCTGTCGGCCGGGACGAAGAAGTACCTCCAGGCCTACGCCAAGGGCGTCAACGCCTACCTGCGCGGCAAGGACGGCAAGGACATCTCCCTGGAGTACGCGGCCCTCGGCTTCAGCAACGACTACAAGCCCGAGGAGTGGACCCCGGTCGACTCGATCGCGTGGCTGAAGGCGATGGCCTGGGACCTGCGCGGCAACATGCAGGACGAGATCGACCGCGCCCTGATGACCAACCGCCTGGGCCCGAAGCAGATCGAGGAACTGTACCCGCAGTACCCGTACAACCGGAACAAGACGATCGTCCAGGAGGGCCAGTACGACGAGGTCACCCGTACCTGGACTCAAGGGTCGCAGGACTCCGGCACCTCCGCGCAGAACAGCGCCGGTACGGGCGGCACCGGGACCGTCGCAGGGGCGTCCGGCGACTCCGCGGCCGTCCAGACGCAGCTGTCGGGTCTCTACAAGGTGCTGGAGAACGTGCCCGATGCCGTCGGCGTGAACGGCAACGGCATCGGCTCCAACTCCTGGGTCGTCTCCGGCGCCCACACGATCACCGGCAAACCGCTGCTGGCCAACGACCCGCACCTGTCGGCCTCCTTGCCGTCCGTCTGGTACCAGATGGGTCTGCACTGCAAGTCGATCTCCGACAAGTGCCAGTACGACGTCTCCGGCTACACGTTCGCCGGCATGCCCGGAGTGATAATCGGCCACAACCAGAACATCTCCTGGGGCATGACCAACTCCGGCGTCGACGTCACGGACCTGTACCTGGAGAAGCTCACCGGCAACGGCTACGAGTACGACGGCAAGGTGCGCTCCTTCAGCACCCGCAGGGAGACCATCGAGGTCGCGGGCGGTACGGCCAAGAAGATCGTCGTCCGCTCGACCAACAACGGCCCCCTCCTGTCGGACCGGGACGACGAGCTGGTGAACGTCGGCAAGGAGGCCGCCGTCGACAGCGCCGCCCCCGACCGGGGCGACGGCTACGGCATAGCGCTGCGCTGGACCGCGCTGGAGCCGGGCACCTCCATGGACGCCGTGTTCGCCATGAACAAGGCCAAGGACTGGGACAGCTTCCGCAAGGCCGCCGCCCTGCTCGACGCGCCCTCGCAGAACCTGATCTACGCCGACACCCAGGACAACATCGGCTACCAGCTGCCGGGCAAGATCCCGGTCCGGGGCGAGGGCGACGGCTCGCTCCCCTCGCCGGGCTGGGACCCCAAGTACCGCTGGACCGGCTACATCGACCGGGACGAGCTGCCGTACGAGTACAACCCGAAGCGCGGCTACATCGTCACCGCCAACCAGGCCGTCGTCGACAAGGACAAGTACCCCTACACGCTCACCACGGACTGGGGCTACGGCACGCGCAGCCAGCGGATCGCCGACCTGATCGAGTCGAAGATCAAGGGCGGCGGCAAGGTCTCGACCGAGGACATGCGCCAGATGCAGCTGGACAACAGCAGCGAGATCGCGCGGCTGCTGGTGCCCAAGCTGCTGAAGATCGACATCGAGGACAAGAGTGTCCGGGAGGCGCAGAAGCTGCTGGAGGGCTGGGACTACACCCAGGACCCCGACTCGGCGGCGGCCGCGTACTTCAACGCGGTCTGGCGCAACATCCTCAAGCTCGCCTTCGGCAACAAGATGCCCAGGGAACTGCGGGTCAAGGGCCAGTGCCTGTGGGTCAAGCCGACCGACAACAACGGCCCGGCCGACGAGGTGACGGAGGTCCGCGAGTGCGGTCAGCGCGACGCGGACCAGGCACAGCCGGACGGCGGCGACCGCTGGTTCGAGGTGGTCCGCAGGATCATCGACGACGAGGACAACGACTGGTGGAAGGCGCCCGGTACGCGCACCGAGAAGCCCGCCAAGACCCGTGACCAGCTGTTCAAGAGGGCCATGGACGACGCCCGCTGGGAGCTGACCGCCAAGCTCGGCAAGGACATCGACACCTGGAGCTGGGGCCGGCTGCACCGCCTGTTCCTGAAGAACCAGACCATGGGCACCGAGGGCCCCGGCTTCCTGCAGTACATGCTCAACCGCGGCCCCTGGAAGCTCGGCGGCGGCGAGGCCACGGTCAACGCGACCGGCTGGAACGCGGCGGGCGGCTACAACGTCGTCTGGGTGCCCTCGATGCGGATGGTGGTCAACCTCGGCAACCTGGACAAGTCCAAGTGGATCAACCTCAGCGGTGCCTCCGGGCACGCCTACAACGCCCACTACACCGACCAGACGGACAAGTGGGCCAAGGGTGAGCTGCTGACCTGGTCCTTCTCGAAGAAGGCGGTCGACGCGAGCACGAGCGACACGCTGCTGCTGAAACCGTGACCGTCTGACGGATCCAGATGAAAAGGGGCCCTCCACGCGCGCGTGGAG
>NZ_VJZC01000254.1 GCF_009377185.1 Streptomyces spongiae | reverse complement strand
GTCTTGAGCGCTCCCTGGCCAGACGGGTTCGGCCGGAGGCGACGGGGAGGCCCCGAACCATCACTCCGGTGGAGAGGGTGCGCCCTCCCCGACGAGCAGTCGCCACCCCTGTCCCACCGACCCTTGGACGACGCCCATGCCCCCGGCCGCCCTTCGTGTCCTCACCCGCGCCATACCGGCCACCGCCCTGCTGATGGCCGTGACCGCCTGTGGCGAGGACCCGTCATCGACCTCCGCATCCTCCGCGTCCGCGTCCACGCCGCGGCAGACACCGACAGCCCCGGCATCGCCCGCCGCACCGTCCGCCAGGAACACCTCCGCGAGCACCTCCATGAACACCTCCATGAAGATCCGGCTCACCATCGACGGCCACCAGGTCGACGCCACCTTGAACGACAGCGCCACAGCCCGCGGCTTCGCCGCCCTGCTCCCGCTCACCCTCAACCTGAGCGACTTCCACCAGACGGAGAGGATCGCCGATCTGCCCCACCGCCTGTCCACCACCGGCGCACCGGAAGCAGCCGAAGCCAAGGCGGGTGACCTGGCCTACTACGCGCCCTGGGGAAACCTGGCCCTCTACTACCGCGACGGCGGCTCCAGCGACACCGGCCTGATCGTCCTCGGCCACGTGACCGACGGCGACACCGAGCGCCTTGCCACCGCCGAGAAGATCACCATCGAAGCTGCGTCTGGAGGAGAGGAACGCGATGAACCCCGAGAACGCGATGAACCCCACCTATGACTTCACCGGCCAGGTCGCCCTCGTCACCGGAGCGGGGTCCGGAATGGGCCTGGCGACCGCGCGCGCCTTCGCCGAGTCCGGGGCCGCCGTCGCCCTCACCGACCTCGACGAAGCCGCCGTGAACGCGGCCGCCAATGAGCTCACCGACGCGGGCCACCGGGCCCTCGCCCTCACCTGCGACGTCAGCGACGAGGGCCAGGTCGCCGCCGCGGTCGACCACACCGTCGAGACCTTCGGCCGACTCGACATGGCCTACAACAACGCGGGCATCCAGATCCCGCCCAGCGACGCCGCCGACGAACCCGCCGAGAGGTTCGACCACGTCAACGCGATCAACCTGCGCGGTGTCTGGGCCTGCATGAAGCACGAACTGCGGCACATGCGCGCCCAGGGCAGCGGCGCCATCGTCAACTGCTCCTCCCTCGGCGGCCTGGTCGGCCTGCCCGGCCGTGCCTCCTACCACGCCTCCAAGCACGGGGTGATCGGCCTGACCACCAGCGCCGCTCTCGAGTACGCCCCACGCGGCATCCGCGTCAACGCCGTGTGCCCCGGCACCATCGACACCCCCATGGTCAGCGACATGATCGCCAAGGGGGAACTCGACCGCGCCGAGGCCGAGGCCAACCAGCCCGTCAACCGGCTCGGCACCGCCGAGGAGATCGCCCAGGCCGTCCTGTGGCTGTGCAGCCCAGGAGCCGGTTTCGTCATCGGGGTCGCGCTGCCCGTCGACGGTGGCTACGTCGCCCGATGACACCGCGCCAACGTGCCATTCGAGTCGGCACGGCGAGCCTTGAGGAACTCCCCCAGTTCGTTCAGATGCGGGTTCCGGCTCATGACCTCAACCCCGCCGAACTGGGGCTTCCCGACAGCGGCCAACCGCGGCGGGTGCCGGGCCTGCGCCGTGAGGAAGTCGCTCTGCCGGCCGCCATCACCACCGACTACTACACGCGGATCGAGCAAGGTCGCCTATGGACGTCCGCCCCGCTTCTGGCCGAGCTCGCGCGGGTACTCCGTCTGAACGAGGACCAGCGCGCCTACCTGTTCGAGCTCGCGGGAAAGAGCGCGCCGCCACGCAGCAGTGTTCGGCAGGAGGTGGACACCCGACTCCAGAGCATGCTCGACGATCTCACCACCACCCCGGCGTTCGTGATCGGTCGCCGCACCCAGGTCGTGGGCTGGAACCGTCTGGCCGCCGCCCTGTTCGCCGATTTCGGGCGGATCCCGGAGGCGGAGCGGTTCTACCTGCGGCTGCTGTTCACCGACCCCGCGATGCACCGGCTGTACGTGGACTGGGAGGAAGTCACCCGGCTGGCCATCGCGCAACTGCGCATGGAGAGCGCCCGCTATCCCGACGATCCGCAGCTCGCCGCCCTGGTCGACGAACTCTCCGTGCGGGACGCGCGGTTCCGCGAGTGGTGGGCCGCCCACGATGTCGCCCTACGGACGATGGGAACCAAGAGGCTGCGCCATCCCGTCGTCGGTGAACTCACGCTCGACTGGCACACACTGTCCTGCGCCACCGACCCCGACCAGCACATCATCGTGTGGACCGCCCCGCCCCACTCCCCCTCCTGCGACGGTTTGCGCCTCCTGGCGTCCTGGGCCGCCGACCACAACCGGATGCCGTCCGGCAGTACCACGTAAGTCCTTTTCGTAAGGCCTTCTTCGAGAGGGAGATAGTTGGCACTTTGGTACACCGCAGGTCACAGGGTGTCTCGCCAGGAGCACGGGGGTCATCTGCTCTCCGGGCAGAGGGCTCCCTTGTGTATGGCCGACGGGCTTCAGGTCCCGATGCAGCTTCTCTGTTGATGGTCCGTACGGTGATGCATCCAGAGCACCACGTCGCACACCCGCAACGCACTGACGGTCGCGGGGAGGTCGGCGGACTGCCGTAGGGCCAACAGATCGCGGTGCAGCGCGTGATGGTCGGCACTCAGCGCACCATGCAGGTCGAGCCAGAACGACTCCGGCCGACCGAGAATGCAGCGAACGACCTGATCGTAGACGGGCAGCAGTCGCGGCCGCTTCCGGGCAAGGAGCTTGCCGGCCGTCACCCACCCGATTCCGGGCTGGTCGCAGAGGACGCGCCAGGCAGTGTGGGCCGGCGACCCTTCGGCCAGGTCGGCAGCCTCCGCTTCGACCATGTCGATGTCGAAGGGAACGCTGCTCAGCAGCTTGGACAACCGGACACCGAGGTCGCCTTCAAGGAGGGCGAGGGCGGCCTGTACGGGAATCCTGACCGACAGGGTCTGCACAGCGATCAGGTCGTCGGCGGTCACTACGTTCGCGACCGCCTGACGGTCCCCTCCGCCGGCCAGATGCTCGAAACGACTACCCGTGAACGGCGCTGCTTCCTCGAGCAGGCCGGTGCCGAAGTAGCGTCGGAGATTGGATTCGGCCTGATCAGATGTGATGAGGCTACTCAGTCGGTGGGTGAGCGGCGGTTGACTCAATGCCGCAACCAGGTGGCGAAGGCGTCGATGAGGCCTGCGTAGAACCGCTCGTCGGGCACCGATCCCGGGTTCTTGCTCGCGTCGTAGAAGGCGACGTTGGTGAATGAGGCGGAGACGGATGCGTTGAGGTTCTTGTAGAACGCGAGCTTGCCGCGACCGAATCCGACGAACAGCCAGAACACCCCGAGGGATGCGGTGTTCTGCAACAAGGAGCGGACCTCGGCCTTGTCCCAGGGCTCATCACCGACCTGAGTCACGATGAAGGCGGGATCAGCGGCCCCGGACTCCTGGTAGTGCCCTACTGCACGACGCATGGCGTCGGCGACATTGCCCCACCCCCAGTCGACCTGAGTGTGCAGCTGGCCGATGCGACCGCGGTAGTTGTCCAAGCGGATCTCCTCCAGGAATGGTTCCCGTCCGCTGGAGAAGACCACGGGCACCGTGCCGTCGTCATCGAGGTTGGCCGATAGCGCCAAGACACGCTCGGCGAAAGCTTGCACTGCGAATGACTCGTACAGCTCTTCCATGTGCCAGTCGTGATCCAGGATCAGGTACACCGCAGCCCGCCGGTTCGTGATGTCCCGGTCCGCAAGGGCCTTGCCGGCCTGTCGTGCTGGAGAGAGCAGTCCGGGGGCCAGCCGTTCGACCTTGGACAGGTCCACCGCAGGCCCCGCAGAACTCGAATTCTGGCGTCCTTGGGCGGGGAGTGGCACAGGGGTTGCGGCTGGCTCGGATTCGACATCGACGCCGTAGTCGGTCGCGAGACCAGCCAGACCGGAGGCGTAGCCCTGTCCCACTGCGCGGATCTTCCATCCGCCATCCCGTCGGTAGAGCTCCGCCAGAACCACGACCGTCTCCCCGGACGTGAAGTCCGGCGCTGTGAACGACCTGGTCGGCGAGCCTGTCTGGGTGATCGACAGAATCGGTGCACGGGTGAAGACCGCGCCCGGCTGCAGCGGATCGGCGCTCACCACGACAACCAGTCTGTCCACGTCAGTAGGCACGCGCACAAGATCGGCCGTGACCGCCGAGCCGGCGATTGACACGCCGTCCTGGGCCGGGTGGTTGTAGAAGACCAAGTCGTCGTCGCTCCGAACTCTGCCGTCCGCTTCGAGCAACAGTGCCGAGACGTCCGCAGCCAAGCCCTGAACCGACACCGTCAGTACCACCGGCGCCGTCAACAGCCCAGTGTTCTCCCCTTTACGCAACGACGTCGTCTGCATCCTCGCCCCCTTGATCGCCGAGAGGGAAACGGTAGACCCCTGATGCCCGACCGTCCCGGCTTTGGACAGAATTCGCCCCAGACGAACTTTCCCAGGGGCGGATGAGCCTCGCACGTACTCCCGAAGCATCGGCAAGTGCCACACTGTGCCCCCGGGGAAGGGGGTGGACCATGGGATTCGGATTCCGTGTCGGTGTGCCTGGGATGAGTGTGCGTGTCTCCACACGCGGTGTGCGGACCTCTGTGGGGCCACGTGCGGCGAGGCTCAGTGTGGGCAGCGGCGGAGCAAGGGTGTCGACGGGACTCGGCCCTTTCTACGCGTCCAGTTCCCTCAGCGGCAATCGTCGACGGACCACCACACGGCGTACCACGCAGACCCGGTCGGTCACTCCTTCGGCCGCCCAGTTGGAGCGGGTGCACCGCCAGGCGGAAAGAGCACAACAGGAGGCGGAGCGCGACGCCGCCATCGCTCAACTGCAAGAGTTGAGACTGCAGATGACCAGCGTCCGCCCCTGATCCCGGTCGCTCCGCAGCTCGGTCTGCCATGGGCACTCGCCGAGGCCCAGACGTTCCACCTGCAAGGAGTGGGCCGCCTGGCACGGGCCGAGCGCGCTACCGCCAAACAGCGCGCCCAGCAGGACGCTCCCGAGTACCTGGCCGCGGAGACGGCACGTCTGCACGCCGCCCGGGAACAGATGGTCACCGAGGCCGGACAGTGGTGGCAGGCACTGCTCTCCAACGACGAGGCCACCGTCTGCGAGGCAGTGAACACCGCCTTCTCCGACAATCCGGCCGCCGGCTGCGCAGTCGGCGTGGACGGCTCCGTCCTGTCGGTCGTCATGCGACAGCAGGACCTCGACACGATGCCCACCCAAACCGCCGGCCTCACACCCAGCGGGCGCCCCACTCTGAAGAACCTCACCAAACGCGACCGGATCCTGTGGTGGCTGACGGCCATGGGCTCCAACATCGTCGCCACGCTCAAAGAGGGCTTCGCAACAGCGCCCGGCATCGAAGCCATCGACCTGGCCGTCCTCACTCGCCTGCCCGACACTCAGCGACTCGGCTTTGTCGCCTACGGCCGCTGGACACGGCCCGCGATCGAGTCGACGCCTTGGCGCGAGCCGGAGGACGCCCTGCGCTTCCTGGACATCGGTCAGGACCTGGCCTGCTCCGTCACCACCACCGCCTCCGGCAACTTCTCGAGCACGCTCAAGCCTCTGGACACCACCCGCGTACCTGGCCTCCAAGACCTGCTGGACGGCGCCCAAGACACCGCCGACTCCGGCGAGCCCTCCCTCGCCGACCTGGACATCACCCTCGGCGCCAACACACCCTCCGAGCCCCCGGCCAGGGCCGACGACCCGTACCGGATCAGGTCATTCGCCGAATGGAAGCAACAGGCTCTCTCCCCGACACATCCCACGCCCGTTGCTCCTCCGACCGCGTCCACAGTGCTCGTTCCGGGCCAGACCCTCGTCCTGCCCGAGGAAGCCTGGCAGGGACTTCGCGTCTCCTTCAGCTTCGCCGGCGCCGACGCCGACCTCACCCTGTTCCTGGTCGGGAACGACGGCCGGGTCTCCGGTGACGAGGACTTCGTCTTCTACAACCAGCCGTCCGCTGCCGGCGGTGGCGCACGCCTCCGCGCCTCCAACGTTGCCGAAGTCCAGGCCGCAGTTGAGGGTCGGCAGGGACGGCTGGACAATGCACTCGGTCACCAGCCGACTCGTCGGTGCCGCCCCCGCCTGATGCCCCGACGCTGGTTCCAACTCCCGTGGCCAGGTTCCAACTACCGTGTCCGGGCTCAGAAGAGGTGCGGACAGCAGGCGTGGCTACAGCCAACTATCCCTCTTTTGTGCCAACTAGAAATCCTCGTCACAACAGCCGGGGTTCCCGGCCTCACAGCCCCGCCTCACAACCCCACAATCGCGTTCCACTGCTTCGCGAACTCTTTCCGCTCCCCCGACGTGATGTCACGAGCGATGGCCAGGCGGCGGCGCATGGCGGTGTCGGGGAAGATCAGGGGGTCCTCGGCGAGGGCGGCGGTGTCCTTGTCCTTGGCGGAGGCGAGGACGTCCTGGGCGGCGGGGACCGGGCAGACGTAGTTGACCCAGGCGGCCAGTTCGGCGGCGACCTCGGGCTCGTAGTAGTAGTCGACCAGTCGTTCCGCGTTGGCCTTGTGGCGGGCGAGGTTGGGGATCATCAGGGACTCGGACCAGAGTTCCGCGCCCTCCTCGGGGACGACGAAGCGGATGTCCGGGTTGTCCGCCTGCAACTGGATCACATCGCCCGAGTACGCCTGGCAGGCCAGGACGTCTCCGCTGACCAGGTCCTTCGTGTAGTCGTTGCCGGTGAAGCGCCGGATGTGGCCGTCGTGGACGCGGGCCTCCACCTGGTCGCAGACCGTGTGGAAGTCGTCCGCCGTCCAGCGCGTGATGTCGACGCCGTTGCCCTGCATGAGCAGCGCGAACGCCTCGTCGAGCCCCGACAACAGCGTCACGCGGCCCTTCAGGTCGTCCGCCCACAGGTCCGAGACGTGGCGTATCTCCCGGCCGAGCCTGCGCCGGTCGTACGCGAGGCCGGTGATCCCGGACTGCCAGGGCACGGTGTACCGGCGTCCGGGGTCGAAGGCCGGCGAACGCAGCAGTGGATCCAGGTACTTGGTGACGTTGGGTCGGCTCGCCCGGTCCATCTCCTGGACCCAGCCCAGGCGGACGAAGCGGGCGCACATCCAGTCGCTGATGACGATCAGGTCCCGGCCCGTCGGCTGATGGTTCATCAGGGCCGGGCTGATCTTGCCGAAGAACTCGTCGTTGTCGTTGATCTCCTCGACGTAGTCCACCGAGATGCCGGTACGCCGCTCGAACGCGTCCAGCGTGGGCCGCTTCGACTCGTCGGAGTCGTCCGTGTCGATGTACAGCGGCCAGTTGGCGAACGTCAGCCGCCTCTCGCGCGCCGACAGGTCGTCGGCCGCCCGGTCGCCGGGCGCCACGTACGCGGCGGGCACCCCGCAGCCGGCGAGAGCGCCGAGCACCGCGCCACCGCCCAGGGCGCGCAGCAGGGAGCGGCGGTTGAGGAGGGCGGGCTGTGCACGGGACATCCGGGAAGCATGCCGGTGCGGAGGGAGTACGGGCAACGGGCACCCGGCAGCCGCTATTCGTAGAGAGGCCGTCCATTGGCTCTGGAGTCCCAGCGACACGCCAAGGGCACGGCGTGTCGCTGGGACTCAGAAGCCGATTACTCTCTCCCGGTTGCTCTCTCCCGGCTCAGCCCAGTGACGTCATCACGTGCTTGATCCGCGTGTAGTCGTCGAAACCGTACGCCGACAGGTCCTTGCCGTACCCGGACTTCTTGAAGCCGCCGTGGGGCATCTCCGCGACCAGCGCGATGTGCGTGTTGATCCACACACAGCCGAAGTCGAGCGCCTTGGACAGCCGCATCGCGCGCCCGTGGTCCTTGGTCCAGACGGAGGAGGCGAGGGCGTACTCGACGCCGTTCGCCCACTGGATGGCCTGGGCCTCGTCCGAGAAGGACTGGACGGTGATGACCGGTCCGAAGACCTCGTTCTGGATGATCTCGTCGTCCTGCTTCAGGCCGGAGACGACGGTCGCCGCGTAGAAGTAGCCCTTCTCGCCTACCTGGTGCCCCCCGGACTCGACCTTGGCGTGGGCGGGCAGCCGCTCGATGAAGCCGGAGACCTGCTTGAGCTGGTTCGGGTTGTTGAGCGGGCCGTACAGCACGTCCTCGTCGTCCGGGTGCCCGGTCTTCGTCTCGGCGGCGGCCTTGGCGAGCGCGGCCACGAACTCGTCGTGGATGGACTCCTGGACCAGGACGCGGGTGGCGGCCGTACAGTCCTGGCCGGCGTTGAAGAAGCCCGCGACCGAGATGTCCTCGACGGCCTTGGGGATGTCGGCGTCCTCGAAGACGACGACCGGGGCCTTGCCGCCCAGCTCCAGGTGGACGCGCTTGATGTCCTTGGACGCTGACTCGGCGACCTGCATGCCGGCGCGTACGGAGCCGGTGATGGACGCCATCGCCGGAATGTCGTGCTCCACCATCATCCGGCCGGTGTCGCGGTCGCCGGTGATGACGTTGAAGACGCCCTTGGGCACGATCGAGCCGATGATCTCGGCGATGAGGACCGTGGAGGCCGGGGTGGTGTCCGAGGGCTTGAGGACGACCGTGTTGCCCGCGGCGAGCGCCGGGGCGAACTTCCACACGGCCATCATCATCGGGTAGTTCCAGGGGGCGACCTGGGCGCAGACACCGACCGGCTCGCGGCGGATGATCGACGTCATGCCGTCCATGTACTCGCCGGCCGCGCGCCCCTCCAGCATCCGGGCGGCGCCCGCGAAGAAGCGGATCTGGTCGACCATGGGCGGGATCTCCTCGGTGCGGGTCAGCCCGACGGGCTTGCCCGTGTTCTCCACCTCGGCCGCGATGAGTTCCTCCGCCCGCTCCTCGAAGGCGTCCGCGATCTTCAGCAGGGCCTTCTGGCGCTCGGCGGGAGTCGCGTCGCGCCAGGCCGGGAAGGCCCTGGCCGCGGCCTCCATCGCGGCGTCGACGTCCGCCTGCCCGGACAGCGGCGCCGTCGCGTAGGCCTCGCCGGTCACGGGATTGACGACCTCGGTGGTCCGCCCGTCGGCGGCGTCGCGGAATTCACCGTCGATGTAGTTGCGCAACTTGCGCAGCCGTCCCAGCTCGGTGCTCACTGCCGGCCCTCCAAGTCCTGGTGTCCCGGTGTCCCCGAACCCGCACAGGCCCGGGTGTCCAACCTCTGAGACACCCACACTAGTCCGCCGAGCCACGTTTTCAACAGCAGCGATCCCGACAGAGCTACGGAATTCGCAAGTTCAAGGCGCGTAAACAACGAATTTCATCGATCGATCCTTGCGAAACTGTCGACTCCTCGTGCACAGTGAGCCTGTGGCCAGTCGAAGCGCAGACCCCAGGGACTCCAGGGACGCCCGCGAGCCCAGGAACGGCACTTCCAGGAACGGCACTCAGCACCTGGATGCCGTCTCCCTCGCCATCATCGAGCAGCTCCAAGAGGACGGCCGACGGCCGTACGCCGCGATCGGCAAGGCGGTGGGCCTCTCCGAGGCGGCCGTGCGCCAGCGCGTCCAGAAGCTGCTCGACCAGGGCGTGATGCAGATCGTCGCCGTCACGGACCCGCTCACCGTGGGCTTCCGCCGCCAGGCGATGGTCGGTGTCAACGTCGAGGGCGACGTGGAGTCCGTGGCCGACGCGCTGAGCGACATGGGCGAGTGCGAGTACGTGGTGATGACCGCCGGCTCCTTCGATCTGATGGTGGAGATCGTCTGCGAGGACGACGACCACCTCCTGGAGGTCATCAACAAACGCATCCGGGCCGTTCCCGGCGTGCGCTCCACCGAGAGCTTCGTCTACCTGAAGCTCAAGAAGCAGACCTACATGTGGGGAACCCGATGATCGTGAGGATCCGATAACCGTGAGTACCGACAGTCCCCAGGACCTCAGCCGGACCGCGTACGACCACCTGTGGATGCACTTCACCCGCATGTCCGCGTACGAGAAGTCCCCCGTCCCCACCATCGTCCGGGGCGAGGGCACCCACATCTACGACGACAAGGGGAAGCGGTACCTCGACGGTCTCGCCGGCCTGTTCGTGGTGCAGGCGGGGCACGGCCGCACGGAGCTCGCGGAGACCGCTTTCAAGCAGGCGCAGGAGCTGGCCTTCTTCCCGGTGTGGTCCTACGCCCACCCGAAGGCCGTCGAGCTGGCCGAGCGCCTCGCGCACCACGCGCCCGGTGACCTGAACAAGGTCTTCTTCACCACCGGCGGCGGCGAGGCGGTCGAGACCGCCTGGAAGCTCGCCAAGCAGTACTTCAAGCTCACGGGCAAGCCGACCAAGTACAAGGTCATCTCCCGCGCGGTCGCCTATCACGGCACCCCGCAAGGCGCCCTGTCCATCACGGGCCTGCCCGCCCTCAAGGCACCCTTCGAGCCGCTCGTCCCGGGCGCCCACAAGGTCCCGAACACCAACATCTACCGCGCCCCGATCTTCGGCGACGACCCGGAGGCCTTCGGCCGCTGGGCCGCCGACCAGATCGAGCAGCAGATCCTCTTCGAGGGCCCGGACACGGTCGCGGCGGTCTTCCTGGAGCCCGTGCAGAACGCGGGCGGCTGCTTCCCGCCCCCGCCCGGCTACTTCCAGCGGGTCCGCGAGATCTGCGACCAGTACGACGTGCTGCTGGTCTCGGACGAGGTCATCTGCGCCTTCGGCCGGCTCGGCACGATGTTCGCCTGCGACAAGTTCGGCTACGTCCCGGACATGATCACCTGTGCCAAGGGCATGACCTCGGGCTACTCCCCGATAGGCGCGTGCGTCATCTCGGACCGCATAGCCGAGCCCTTCTACAAGGGCGACAACACCTTCCTGCACGGCTACACCTTCGGCGGCCACCCTGTGTCCGCGGCGGTCGGCCTCGCCAACCTCGACCTGTTCGAGCGCGAGGGCCTGAACCAGCACGTGCTCGACAACGAAGCGGCCTTCCGGTCCACGCTGGAGAAGCTCCACGACCTGCCGATCGTCGGCGACGTCCGCGGCGACGGCTTCTTCTACGGCATCGAACTCGTCAAGGACAAGGCCACCAAGGAGACGTTCGACGACGAGGAGACCGAGCGGATCCTCTACGGCTTCCTGTCCAAGGCCCTCTTCGACAAGGGCCTGTACTGCCGCGCCGACGACCGAGGCGACCCGGTCGTCCAGCTCGCGCCGCCGCTGATCTCGGACCAGGGGACGTTCGACGAGATCGAGCAGATCCTGCGGGAGACGCTGTCGGAGGCGTGGACCAAGCTGTGACCGTCGCGGCTCCGATGAGCTGATCCTGTGATCAACACCGGCCCCGGCGTCTGCCGTTCGAGTGAGAAACGGCGGCCCGGGGCCGCGTGCTGTCCGACCCCGCTCCACCCGCTGCCTAGCGTGCCCAGTGACCGATCGGCTCTGCCTTCGTTCCCCCGGATGGGGGACTCCCCACGGCAATACTGATCTGAACCGAGGTGTACGCCCATGGTGGCCCCGCCGGACAACGACGTGCTCTGGGCACGTGGCCTGACCCACGCCCACGACGGCTCGCCCGCGCTTCACGGGGTGTCGCTCGGCGTCCGCGAGGGCGAGATCCTCGCGGTCAGCGGTCCACGCGGCAGCGGCAAGACCACGCTCCTGCGGTGCCTGTCGGGACAGGTCCTGCCGCAGCAGGGCGAGGTGTGGTTCAACAGCACGCCCGTGCACACCATGCGGCCACTGGCCCGCGAGCGGCTGCGCAGGGACCGCTTCGGCTGGATCGACCCCGAGCCCGCCCTCGTGCCCGAACTGACCGCCTGGGAGAACGCCGCCCTGCCGCTGATGCTGCGGGGCACCGCCCGCCGTGCCGCCAAGACCGCCGCGCTGGAGTGGCTGGAGCGCCTGGACATCGGCGGCTGCGCCCGCAAGCGCCCGCACGCCCTGCTGTACTCCGAGCGCCAGCGCGTGGTCGTCGCCCGCGCGCTGGTCGGCTCCCCCACGGTGCTCTTCGCGGACGAGCCGACAGCGCCACTGCACCGCGCCGAGTGCGCCCACGTCCTGCGGACCCTCACCGCGGCGGCCCGTTCGCACGGGATCACGGTCGTCCTCGCCACGCACTGCGCGGACACCGCCGCGCTGGCCGACCGTACGGTGTCACTGCTCGACGGACGGCGCGTGCACAACGTCCGCCTGCCCCAGCCCCCCGAGGCGGAAGGCCGGGCCGCGTGCTCGCTCTCCGTCTAGCGCGCGGCGCCGGCCCCGCCCTCCACCTGCGCCGGCTGTTGGTCACCGCGGCGTCGGCGGGCACGGGCTTCCTGCTGCTGTGCGCGCTGGGGCACGCGCTGGCGCACCCGGACGCACCCGCCGGTTCCGTACTGCGGCTCGTGTGGTGCGGGGCGCCGCTGGCCGCCACGGTGCACTTCTCGGTGACGGTCGCCCGTACGGATCCCGGGACGCGTCCCCGGCCGGGCCTCTCGGCCATCGGCCTCGGCCCGGCCCGTCTGATGGCCGTCTCGGCGCTGACGACAGCCCTGTCGACCACGCTCGGCTCGCTGCTGGCCCTGCTGTGCTACCTCCACCTGCGCGGCGACCTGGTGGGTGCCCCGTTCCACGGCCCGGCCCCGGACGCCCTGGCCGCCGACCGCTCCCTGCCCCTCCCGGCGGCCGTCACCCTGCTGTCGCTGGTCCCGCTGATCGCCTCACTGGCGACCGCGCTGGTGCTGCGCCCCCGGGGCGGCACGCCGGGACGCCCGCGTCAACCGGGCGGAGTCCGGCGGGCGGCTGCCGCCGTACGAGGGGAAGCGAAAGCCCAGGCCGGCGACGGGCACCGCGCCAGGGGACGCTCGGCAGCGTCCCGTCCCGAAGACACGGAACACCCGACCGCCACGCAACACGACAGCCGCGACCACCTGGCCGCCTCCGGATACGACGGCCGTGACCACCCGGCCTCGCCCGGATACGACGGCCGCGACCACCCGGCCTCTCCCGACCACGACAGCCCTGACCGCTTGGCCGTCCCCGGCCACGACGGCCGTGACCACTTGGCCGCCTCCGGATACGACGGCCGTGACCACCCGGCCGCCCGCGACCACGACAGCCCTGACCGCTTGGCCGCCTCCGGCCACGATGGCCGTAACCACCCGGCCTCTCCCGACCACGACAGCCCTGACCGCTTGGCCGTCCCCGGCCACGACGGCCGTAACCACCCGGCCTCGCCCGACCACGACAGCCCTGACCACCTAGCCACCCCCGGCCACGAAGCCCCCGAATACGCGGTCGGCCTCGGGCACGAAGCCCCCGGGCGCCCGGTCGCCGCCCAGCACCAGGGCACGCGACAGCTCGGCGCCCGCGACGCCCACGCCAACGCCAACGCCAACTCCCATGCCCACGCCAGCGCCCACATCCACGCCAACACCCGCACCCGCGCCCAGACCCTCGCCCGGCGTGGTGACACCGGCGCGCACGCCCTGTCCGAGGCGGCCCTGTTCGAGGCGACCCTGGTCGAGGCGTCGGGTCCGGGTGTGTCCGGCTCGTACGCCCCGGCGCGCGGGGCCGCCTGGACCACCCGGGCCGCCCGGGAGTCGGACCCCTACCGCTCCAC
>NZ_VJZC01000253.1 GCF_009377185.1 Streptomyces spongiae | reverse complement strand
ACTCAGACCCAGGCCCCGCCTCGCCGTCCTCCTACCGGCCGCGGTGACCGCCTTCGTCACCCTCCTGTCCGGCACCGTGCACGCAGCCCCCGAGCCCGTCGGCACCCTCAACCCCGTTCACCCACGTACCCAACACCTCGACGAGGCGCTCGGTATCGACGACACCACGCCCGTCCTCAGCTGGGGAACGACCGCCCGCACCCCGGGCGCCCTGCAGACCGCCTACCGCGTCCAGGCGGCCAGCTCACCCGAGCGCCTGCGCTCCGGACGGCCCGACCTGTGGGACTCCGGCAAGGTCTCCTCCGCCGTACCGGAGACCACCTACGCGGGCCGCGCTCTCGGCTCCCGCACCCGCGTCCACTGGCGCGTCATGCTCTGGTCCGGCACCCACCGCGGCGGCTCCGGCTGGAGCGAACCGGCCGTCTTCGAGACCGGCCTGACCCGGGCGTCCGACTGGAAAGCACAGTGGATCACCCACACCGACTGGCGGCTGAGCGAACGCGAGATCGAGCCCGTCGTCGTCAACCTGCCCCGCACGACGGCCCGTTACCTACGCCTCGACGTCACCCGCCTCGGCCTGCCGCTCAAGGAGAGCGTCGACGCCCGCACTTGGCGCCTCCAACTCGGCGAGATCGACGTCCGCGACTCCGCGACCGCGACCACGGGCCTCGCCAAGGGCGCCGCGGTCACCGCGTCCGAGACGACCACCGTCCGCAAGACCTACGAACCAGCCCTCGCCGTGGACGGCCTGCCCAACAGCGCTCTGCAGACCGCCGCCGGCTACTCCAGCGCCGCCCACACCTCCGCCGACACCTCGGCCGCCCCCGTCACCCTCACCCTCGACCTCAAGGCCGCCAGGACTTTCGACCAGGTGGCGCTCTACCCGCGCGCCGACGTGCTCACCGCCGACGGCCGCGTCCCGCACTTCCCCGTCGACTACGCCCTGTCGGCGGCCGACGCCCCGACCGGCCCGTACACCACACTCGCCGAAGTCACCGGCCGGCAGCCGCCGAAGCCGTACCTCCCCGCCGGACTGCCCCTGCTCGCCGACGACTTCACCCTCCCACGCGGCATCCGCAGTGCCCGCCTCCACATCGCCGGCCTCGGCGTCTACGAGGCCACCCTCAACGGCGAACCGGTCGGCGACGCCGTGCTGGAGCCCGCCAACACCGACTACCGCGAACGCGTCCAGTACGCCACCCACGACGTCACCGACCGCCTGCGCGCAGGCGCCAACACCCTCGGCGTGGCCCTCGGCAACGGCATGTCCAACGTCGTCAGCACCGCCGACCGCTACCGCAAGCTGTACGGCAACATCAGCGACCCGAAGCTCATCGCCCAACTGGAGGTCACCCTCGCCGACGGCACGGTCCGCACGGTGACCAGCGGCGACGACTGGCGCACCACGCTCGGTCCCACCACCTCCAGCAACTGGTACGGCGGGGAGGACTACGACGCCCGCCGCGAGATCCCGCACTGGGACGAGCCCCGGGGCGACCGACGCTCCTGGGACCGGGCGGTCACCGTGACGGCACCCGGCACCGCCGCCGCGCCCGCCGTACTCAGCGCCCGCGAGACCGAACCGATCCGGGTCGTGGAGACGCTCACCGGCAAGGAGGTCGACGGCGCCCACGGCAGCCGTGTCTTCGACCTCGGCCGCAACATCGCCGGCTGGCCGGAGCTCACCGTCAGCGCCCCCGCCGGGACGGAGATCCGCGTCCATCCCGCCGAGAGCCTCAAGGACGGCCACGCCTTCCAGTCCATCAGCAACGTCGGCGCGCCCCTGTGGGACAGCTACACCACCCGCGACAGCCGCACGGCAACCTGGCACCCGAGGTTCAGCTACCACGGCTTCCGCTACCTGGAACTGAAGGGCGTGCCCGAGGGGGCCGAGGTCGCCGTACGCGGCAAGGTGCTGCGTACCGACAACGCCTCGGCCGGCACCTTCACCAGCTCCGACCCGCTGATCAACGGCATCCACGGGCTGATCCGCCGGGCCGTCGAGGGCAACATGATGAGCGTCCTCACGGACTGCCCGAGCCGCGAGAAGCTCGGCTGGCTCGAACAGGACCAGCTGGTCTTCCCGGCGCTCGCCGCCAACTTCGACATGCGGGCCCACCTGCGCAAGATCGTCCGCGACATGGCCGACGCCCAGACCGCCGAGGGCCTGATCCCGAGCACCGTCCCCGAGTACACGAACCTCCCCGGCGCCTACCGCAACGACTCCAACTGGGGCGGTGCCTTCGTCCTGGTGCCCTGGCAGCTCTACACCACCTACGGCGACCGGGACACACTGCGCACCTACTACCCCCGGATGCGGCAGTACGCGGCCTTCCTCGAGACGCAGGTCTCCGGTGGCATCCTCGACTGCGGCCTGGGCGACTGGTTCACCCCGGACCGCACCTTCCCGCGGGCGGTGGCCGGCACCTACGGGTACTGGCGCGTCCTCGACGCCCTGAACCGGATCGCCACCGTCCTCGGCGACGACACGGCCGCCGCGGACTACCGGGCGAAGGCCGACACCGCTGCCCGGGCACTGACGGCGAAGTACTACGACCGGGCGACCGGCACGTTCGGTGGCGGAGGTCATGGCGCGGAGGCCCTCGCTCTCGACATGGGCGCCCATCCGGCGGGGGAGAGGGACCGCCTGCTGGCCCACTTCACCGCGGCGGTCGAGACCGCGGGCCACCACCTGCTGCTCGGAGAGATCTCCCTCCCCGCCGCGTTCCGCGTCCTCTCCACGTCCGGCCGCGACGACATTGTGCACAAGATCGCCACGCGGACCACCAGCCCCAGTTACGGCTACCAGGTGCTGGCCGGGAACACCACGCTCGGCGAGTCCTGGGACGGCGGCCCCGGCCAGTCGCAGAACCACTTCATGCTCGGCGCCATCGACTCCTGGTTCACCGGCCGCGTCGCCGGCATCTCGCAGACACCCGACTCCGTGGGCTACGCGGAACTGCTCGTCGCCCCGGCCGTCGTGGGCGACTTGACCTCGGCGTCGGGTTCGTACCGGACCCCGTACGGCGTGGCCCGCACGGACTGGGCCCGCACGGCCGGCCGCTTCCGCCTCACGGTCGACGTCCCCGCCGGCAGCACGGCGGAGATCCACGTCCCAGCCGCCGGCGGCCACGCGTCAGCGCCGAAGGGAGCGCGTCTGCTCCGGTCCACGGCGACCGAGGCGGTGTACGCGGTCGGCTCGGGGCACTGGACCTTCCGCTCGACGCCGCCCCTGGGCGGTCACCCGTGATGGTCCGGGCGACGCACGGACAGGGCCGCGATGTCGTCGTCGAGCTGTCCGCCGCTGAAACGCAGCAGGGCCTGGTGCAGCCGGTCGAGCAGGCCCTGCGGCGATGCCGGATCCTGCCGCCCCATCCAGTCCTCCAGGGGGAAGAACTCGCCCGAGTGGTCCCGCGTCTCCGTCACACCGTCGGTGTAGAGCAGCAACTGGTCGCCCGGGGCGAAGGTCACGGTGTCGATCCGGTAGTGGTCTCCGATGAGCGTCGCCAGGTTGAGGGGCGGCGAGGGGGCGGTGGGCTCCAGTACGAACGTTTTCCCGTGGTGCACGAGCAGCGGCGGCGGGTGCCCGCAGTTCAGGAGTCTGATGTGGCCGCCGCCGTGCGGGATCTCGGCGAGAAGCGCGGTGGCGAAACGCTCCGGCAGGTCCTGGGTGGGGAACGCGGCGCTGTGCCGCCCCATGCTGGTCTCCAGACGATGGACGACGCTCGTCAGATCGGCCTCGTCGTGTGCGGCCTCCCTGAAACAGCTGATCACCGCCGAGGCCGCCCCCACGGCGGAGAGGCCCTTGCCGCGTACGTCTCCGAGGAGCAGCCGGACGCCGTACGGTGTCTCGGCCGCCTCGTAGAAGTCCCCGCCGATCCGGGCCTGCGCCTGGGCCGCCACATACAGCGACTCGATCTCGATGTCCTCGAAACGGCTGGGCAGGGGACGCAACAGCACCTTCTGGGCCGCGTCGGCGACGAGCCGGATCTGGAAGAGGGTCTCCTCCCGCCGGAGCCGGACGTGGCTCGCGTATGCGGCGGCCAAGGTGACCGCGGCGATCGCAGCCGCCGTGTACGGCGTCCCCAGGTCGGTGTAGACGAGGCTCAGCCCGATCATGACCAGCAGGCAGAACGCCCCCAGCAGGATCGTGGGGATCACGGGCCACATCGAGGCCGCCAGGGCGGGCGCGGCGGGCAGGAGGCGGCTGAAGGCGATCTCCCGCGGTGTGGCGAACGCCAGCGCGGAGATGAGGACGGTGAGAACCACCGGTGACAGCCGGACAGCTTCCCAACGGCCGCCGTGCGGGCGACGGCGTCTCGGTCGCCTCAAGGTAGGCACAAAACGCATCATATCCGGAACAAAGTGCGCTCTCGGTGCCCTGAGGCGCTACGAGGCTTTGACGGTCCCGGTCCCGGCTGTCACCGGACTCCGCCTCGCCCGGGCACGCTCGCCGAAGAGCAGCCTCAGCGTCCTGAACAGCGGCGGTCGGGCGGGGCCGCGTAGCAGCGCGGCTCCCTTGGCCTGCGCCGCCCGGGCCGTCAGGTCCTCGATGCCGATCATGGCGCGGAACAGGGGGCGGCCCTCCGGCGCCACGAGGTCGGCCATCGGCCGCCCGGCGTCCACCGACCGACGGGCCCGGTCGAGGACGTGGGCCAGCAGGGCCCGGGTACCAGAGGTGTCACGGCCGGATTCGAGGTCGGCACGGGTGACCCCGTACGTGTCCAGGGTCTCCTGGGGGAGGTTGAGACGGCCTTCCGCGAGATCCTCGGCCAGGTCGTTGACGAAGTCCAGGCGCTGGCTGCCGTCGATGTACGTCCGGCATGCCTCGCGGTAGCCGGCCGGGATGTCCTCGCCCGCCAGCAGACCGGCGATCAGCATGAAGGCGGGAAGGGTGTAGGCGTCGACGTACTCCTGGTAGTCCTCCTCGGTGGCGAAGCCCGCGAAGTCGAGGTCGGCCGGGGCGGCGGTGAGGAACTCCGTCACGCGGGCCCGCAGCGGCGGGTGGACGGTGATGGTGTGCAACAGGGGCCGGAGGTCGGGGTGGTCGGTGGTACCGCCGGCCAGCCCTTCACGGACCTGCTGCTCCCAGTGCGCGAAAGCGGTGGCGCGCTGGGCCGGCGGACCGCTGTCCAGGAGGGTGTCGGTGCGGTCCATGAAGGCCGTCACGGCCAGGAGATGGGGGAGGAGCTCACGACGCACCAGGAGGCGGGCGGCCAGATAGCTGCTGGGACGGTGGCGGGCGACGGTCCGTCGCTGCCGCGTGTAGTCGGCCCGCAGCCGTGCCGAGTCGATCCCGGCGGCGTCCAGCGCCCTGCCCCACCACGGTCCCACGGTCGGCCTCCTCGATCCCCGGTCCCGGCGACTTTGGGAGCCGGACGGCAACCCGGCCACCGTAGTCGGCGTGCGGACAGGGGATCGATCCGCGTGGTGCCGGAGCGCCCCGGCTCAGGCGGCGCTCTCCCCTCGGGCGACTCGGGCGACCAGGTCCAGCGCGATGTCGGTGATCATGTCCTCCTGGCCGCCGACCATGCCCCGCCGTCCGACCTCGACCAGGATGCTGCGGGTGTCCAGGTGGTAGCGGGCCGCGGCTGCCTCCGCGTGGCGCAGGAAGCTGGAGTACACCCCCGCGTAGCCGAGGCTGAGCGTCTCGCGGTCCACCCGTACCTCACGGTCCTGCAGCGGTCGTACGAGATCGTCGGCGGCGTCCATGAGAGGGAAGAGGTCACAGGCGTGCTTCCAGCCCATGAGGTCGGCGACGGCGACGAACGCCTCCAGCGGGCAGTTGCCGGCGCCCGCGCCCTGACCGGCCAGTGAGGCGTCGACCCGCACCGCGCCGTTCTCGACGGCGACGACGGTGTTGGCCACGCCCAGGCCGAGGTTGTGGTGGGCGTGGATGCCGAGTTCGGTGGCGGGGTCGAGGACGTCCCGGTACGCGCGGAAGCGGTCCCGTACGCCGTCCATCGTCAGCCTGCCTCCGGAGTCGGTGACGTACACGCAGTGGGCGCCGTACGACTCCATCAGCTTGGCCTGGCGGGCGAGTTCGGCCGGTTCGGCCATGTGGGACATCATCAGGAACCCGGCGACGTCCATGCCCAGCTCGCGGGCGGCGGCGATGTGCTGGGCGGAGATGTCGGCCTCGGTGCAGTGGGTGGCGACGCGCACCGAGCGGATGCCCAGCGCGTGGGCCTGCTTGAGGTCGTGCAGGGTGCCGATGCCCGGGAGCAGCAGGGTCGTGGGGATCGCCTGGTGCACGGCGCCGGTGACGGCCTCGATCCACTCCCAGTCGGTGTGGGCGCCGACGCCGTAGGTGACGCTGGAGCCGGACAGGCCGTCGCCGTGGGCGATCTCGATGGCGGCCACCCCGGCGGCGTCGAGGGCGGCGGCGATGGTCCGGGCCTGCTCGACGGTGTACCGGTGGCGGACGGCGTGCATGCCGTCCCGGAGGGTCACGTCCTGGACGTACAGTTCGGTGGTCATGCGGTAGCCCCCTGTCGCGCGCGGTGGGCGGCCATGCGCTCGGCGGTGCGCAGCGCGGCCGAGGTCATGATGTCGAGGTTTCCGGCGTAGGCCGGGAGGTAGTGGGCGGCGCCCTCGACCTCCAGGAAGACCGACACCTTCATCGCGTCCGTGCCGACGGCGCCGGCGGGGAGCAGGCCGCGCAGCGGGTCGTCGGAGGGCACGCGGTCGAACTGCACCTTCTGCTTGAGCCGGTAACCGGGCACGTAGGCATGGACCCGGCCGACCATCGCCTCGACCGACGCGGTGACGGCCTCGGTGGCGCAGTCGGACACCAGGCAGTGCACGGTGTCCCGCATGATCAGCGGGGGTTCGGCCGGGTTGAGGACGATGATCGCCTTGCCCCGGGCGGCGCCGCCGACCTGCTCGATCGCGGAGGACGTGGTCTCGGTGAACTCGTCGATGTTCGCCCGGGTGCCGGGCCCGGCCGAGCGGGAGGCGATGGACGCGACGATCTCGCCGTAGTGCACCGGGGTGACGGCGCCCACGGCGGCGACGATCGGGATGGTGGCCTGGCCGCCGCAGGTCACCATATTGACGTTCGGGGCGTCGAGGTGGGCGTCGCCGTTGACGGGCGGGACGACGTACGGGCCGACGGCGGCCGGAGTGAGGTCGACGAGGGTACGGCCCAGTGGGCGCAGTACGTCGTCGTGGTGGCGGTGGGCCCCGGCCGAGGTCGCGTCGAAGACGAGGTCGACGTTGGCGAACTGGTCCAGCCCGACGAGCCCCTCGACGCCCTCGTGGGTGGTGGCGACCTTCAGACGGCGGGCGCGGGCCAGGCCGTCGGAGTCCGGGTCGATCCCGGCCATCGCTACGACGTCGAGACTCTCCGAGAGGCGCAGCACCTTGATCATGAGGTCGGTGCCGATGTTGCCCGAGCCGATGATGGCGGCCTTGGTGCGGGGGCGGGTCACTGGGTGTCTCCTTCCGTTACGTCCGTTTCCGTTCCGCCCGTATCCGTTCCGTCCGTGGCGAACGCGACGCGCACCGAGCCGAGGTCCGAGATCGTGGCCTCGAAGACGTCGCCGGGGCGGGCGGGGACCATCGGGCCCAGGGCGCCGGTCAGCACGAGGTCGCCCGCACGCAGCGGATCTCCCCGCTCGGCGAGGGCCGAGGCCAGCCAGACGGCCGCGTTGAGGGGGCTGCCGAGGCAGTCGGCGCCGCTGCCCTCGGAGACGGTCGCGCCGCCGCGCGTCATGGCCATCGTGACCGTGCGCAGATCGATCCGGGTGAGCGGTACGGGGGTGGCGCCCAGGCCGTACAGGCCGCAGGAGGCGTTGTCGGCGACGGTGTCGACGAGGGAGATGTCCCACCCCCGTACGCGGCTGTCGACGATCTCCAGAGCGGGCAGCGCGAAGTCGACCGCGCGCAGCACGTCGACGACGGTGCACTCGCGGTCCGGCAGATCGCGGCCCAGCACGAGCGCGACCTCGGCCTCCACCTTGGGCTGGAGCAGCCGTCCGGCGGGCACCTCACCACCGTCGGGGACGGCCATGTCCGCGAAGAGCGCGCCGAAGTCGGGCTGGTCCACACCGAGCTGCCGCTGGACGGCGGGAGAGGTCAGGCCGATCTTGCGGCCGACGATCCGGCGGCCGGAGTCCAGGTCGCGCCGGACGCCCAGCTGCTGCACGCCGTAGGCGGCCTCCAGATCGCCCTCGTCGAACAGGGTCCGCACCGGCGGGCAGGCGATCCCGGTACGGGCGGCCTCGGCCAGCAGGTCGGCGGCCTTCACCACGGCCGGTGGAACGGCGTCCGGGCGGACGCCGTCGAGCTCGGTCGACACGAGGTACCTCCAGGGGGTGCGGGGTGCGCGGTGCGGGGGGTGTGGGCGAGCGAGGGGCTTCGGCACGCCCGACGGCACCACCCGGTATAGACACCACCACCCCGGTCGGACAAACTTCGTTCCATGTCACGGAACAACGCGTCCGGCAGCATGCTGGAGAAAGCGGCAGCCATCCTGGAATGCTTCAGTCCCAGCGGCGGTCCGTTCCGCTTGTCGGAACTTTCGGAGCGTACGGGCCTGCCCAAGCCGACCGTGCACCGGCTGGCGGCGGACCTCGTCCATCTGGGCTGGCTGGAGCGCTCGGGCCACCGGTACCGGCTCGGCGGGAAGCTGTTCGAACTCGGCTCGCTGGTCCCGCACCGCCTCGATCTGCGGGAGACGGCCCTGCCCTTCCTCCAGGACCTGTTCGAGGCCACCCGGGAGACCATCCACCTCGGCGTCCGCGAGGGCCTCGAGGTGGTCTACCTGGAACGCATCCACGGACACGAGGCGCTGCAGCTGCCCTCCCGCATCGGTGGCAGCCTGCCGCTGACCTGCACCGGTGTGGGCAAGGCCCTGCTCGCGTTCTCCGGCGCCGAGCTGACCGATGAGGTGTTGTCCCGGCCGCTGCCGAGCCTCACACCCCACTCGATCACCGATCCGGCCCGTCTGCGCATGTCCCTGGAGAAGATCCAGGTCTCGGGGCTCGCCTACGAGGAACAGGAGGCCGCCCCGGGCGTGAGCTGCATCGCCGCCCCCGTGTTCGCCGGCGACACCACGGTCGCCGCCCTCTCCGTGGCCGTCCCACGCGCACGCTTCAGCCCCGCCCAGCTGGCACCGGCGGTGCGTACGGCGGCCCTGGGGCTGTCCCGTGTGCTGCGTGGCGGAGTCGGCGTCTGACCGGCGGCTCGCTCGGTGAGGGCGTGCCTCACCCGGTGCCGGGTTGGACGAGCTTGTAGAAGAGGCGGGCGCCGGCTCGCTGGGCGGACTGACGCAGGCGCATCGCGGCCGGGCGGGTCGCGGCGGCCGGGGGTGAGGCGGCCAGGCGGGGGAACAGGGCTTCGGCGTTGGCGCGGTTGACCGCGGGGAGAGCGGCCTCGTCGAGGCCGTGGGCGAAGTACTGGCAGGCCACGGTCGGTGCGAAGGGCCAGTCGCTGCCGAACAGGATGCGGTCGGGGCGGGCGAAGGCGAGCAGGGAGGGCAGGGCCGCGGAGCTGGAGGACAGCGCGGTGTCGAAGTAGAAGGAGCGGAAGTCGTCCAGCGCGTCCAGAGGACTGCGGCCGGTGTCGCTCGCGATGGCCACGGCCATCCGGTGGGAGGCGTACGGCACGAAGCCACCGGCGTGGCTGAGGATGAACCGGATGTTCGGGTAGGTGCGCACGATGCCGTTGCGGACGAGGAGGTAGGCCGCGCGCGTCGTGTCGAGGAGGAAGTCGGCGGCGAACGGGGGGATGCCGTCGACGCGGGTGCGGGCAGTTCCGCCGGGTGGACGAACGCGACGGCACCGTGTTCGTCCAGGCGCCGCCACAGGGCGTCCTGGCCTTCGGCGCCGAGGTAGACGCCGTGGTTGTTGCCGAGCAGGGTGACGCCGTCGGCGCCCAGTTCCGTCAGCGCACGCTCCGCCTCCGCCGCCGAGGCGTCGGTGTCGGGCATGGGCAGGGTCGCGAACCAGCCGAAGCGGCCCGGGTGGTCCTCGGGGAGGGACGCCGAGAAGTCGTTGAGCCGGCGGGCCAGGTCCACGGCCTCGTCCGGATCGGTGAGGAAGGCGGTCCCGGGGGTCGAGACCGAGACGATCCCGATGGCGGTGCCGAGCAGGTCCATCAGCTCCAGCGCGGCCTCCGGGCTCCAGTCGGGCAGGGTCCGCCCGCCGGCCTCGGCGATGCCGGCCTTGGCGAGACGGTCCCGGTAGAAGGGCGGGACGAGGTGCTGGTGGACGTCGATGCGACGGGGGGAGCCGGACATGACGCGGCCTCCTTCGCGGTGAGTAGGGCGAGGATGCAGGGGGTGAGCGTGGACCGAGGCGGATCCGGTGTGGCGGAGGAGTCGGCCGGAGGGGCGGGTGTGCTCGGCAGGGATGTCGGCTCCGGCCGGGGGGCGTCGGCTCCGGCAGGGGTGTCGGCCTCAGGCCGGGGGCCAGGGGCCTGCGGAACTCCTGGGAGGATCGGTGGACGGGTCAGACGAACGTCACCGACACCTCGCCCAGACTGCTGAAGCGTGCCTCGACCTGCTGGCCCGCGCTGACGGAGGGGGCGGTCGTCATGGCGCCGGGCAGGACCAGTCGGCCGGGTTCCAGGGTGGTGCCGAAGGCGGCGAGTGTGTTGGCCAGCCAGGCGACGGCGGCGGCCGGATGGCCCAGTACGTCCTTGCCGCTGCCGGTCGCGACGCGCTCGCCTCCGACGATCAGGTCGACAGTGACGCCGGCGAGGTCGGACACGTCTTCCAGCGGCGTCCAGGGGCCGCAGACCAGGCCGGCGGAGCTGGCGTTGTCGGCGACGGTGTCGACCAGGGCGATCCTCCAGTCCCGGATGCGGCTGTCGACGATCTCCAGGGCGGGAGCGACCGCCTCGGTGGCTTCGAGTACGTCCTCGACGGTCACCTCGGGGCCGCACAGGGGGCGGGCGAGACGGAAGCAGATCTCCGGTTCGACCCGCGGGGCGCAGTAACGCGCGGCGAGAACGGCGCTGCCGTCGCGGTGGACCATGTCGTCCAGCAGGTGGCCGAAGTCGGGCTCGTCGACGCCGAGGAGCTGTCGCATCGCGGTCGCCGTCAGGCCGACCTTGTGGCCGACGACCGTGGCGCCGTCGGCCAGGCGCCGCGCGATGTTGTCCTGCTGGACGGCGTAGGCGTCGGTCAGGTCAAGACCGGGCAGCAGGGCCGACAGCGGGTCGATCGGTGCCACGTGGTGCTCGGCGTGGCGCAGCAGCCGGGCGGCTTCCCCGCGCTCGGGCGCGGTCAGGGCCATCCGTCACTCCTCATCCCGTTGCTCGTCATCTCGTCGCTCCTGATCCCGCCGCTTCTGACCCCTCTGCCTTCGACGCCATGCGGGCGGCCGCGTCGTGGACCAGCTGTGCGTGCAACTCGAACATCGCCACCAGGTCGACGGCGTCGCCGCTGATCTCCCGGTGGACGAACAGACCGTCGGCGCCTGCGACGGCGTAGACGGTGAGGGCGCGTACGGCGTCCTCGTCCAGGTCTGGGAAGAGCGTCGCGACCACTTCGGCGATCTTCTGGTTGGCGATGTCGCGGACCTGGAGGAACACCGTCCTGCCCCGGGGCTCGGTGGGGCGGCGCTCCAGGGCGAGCATGAGGCCCAGACGCAGGAAGTCGGGGGCGTCGACGAGCGACTTCGCCACGTTCACCGCCATGGCGGTGGCCCGCTCGAGCGATGTGCCGGTCTCCTCACCGGGCAGCTCGACGGCCGCGAGCCAGCTCTCGAAGCTGCGCTCGATCACCGCTGCGATCAGGTCGTCCTTGTCCTTGAAATGCCAGTAGATCGAGCTCGCGGGCAGCCCGCACTTGGCGCTGACCGCCGCGATCGACGTGCCCTCGTACCCCCGCTCGCCCGCGATCTCCACGGTGGCGTCGAGGATGCGCTGCCGCGACTCCATCCCGTTCGCACGCTTCTTCCGCGTCGTCTGCGGTCTGGTCATCGGATGTGCCCTTCCTGCCGTGCCTCGCCCTTGACCGTCTCCAGCACCCACTTTACCGTAGCGCTCATTCCAATTGGAACGACCACTACAGCAAGAATCAGTAAGAGCCGACGGCAGCACAGGGACGACAGTGAGGTGGCCTGGTGAGCGGGATCAGAGCCGAGGAGAGAGCCGAGGACGTAGGCGAGGACATAGGCGAGGACATAGGCGAGGACAGTGCGTATGACGTGGCGGTGATCGGCTACGGGCCCACGGGTGTCACCGCCGCGAACCTGCTGGGGGCGATGGGCCTCAGGACCGTCGTCCTGGAACGCGACGCCGAGGTCTACTCCCGTGCCCGGGCCATCTCCACCGACGAGGAGGTCGTACGCATCTGGCAGCGCGTCGGTCTGGCCGACCGGCTCAAGCAGGACATGCTGGCCGAGCGGCCACTCGACTTCGTCGACGCGCGGGGCCGGGCCTTCCTCAGCGCGCACCCCACCCCGCGCGGCCACGGCCATCCACCGCAGATGTTCATCTACCAGCCGGCGCTGGAGCAGGTCCTGCGCGACGGCACAGCCCGTCATCCGAACGTCGAGGTCCTGCTGCGGCACGAGTGCCTGCGGCTGCGGCAGGACGCCGACGGTGTGGAGCTGACCGTGGTCGGCACCTCCGACGACTCCGTCCGCCGGCTGCGCGCCTCGTACGTGATCGCGGCCGACGGCGGCTCCAGTCTCACCCGCGCGCAGCTGAACGTCGGTTACGAGGGGCGTACCTACGAGGACCGCTGGGTGGTTGTCGACACGGAGGTGCTCAAGCCCTGGCCGGACCACGACCGGCTGCGCTTCCGCTGCGATCCGGCCCGCCCGGCCGTGGACTGCCCGACGCCCCTCGGACACCACCGCTGGGAGTTCCCGGTCCTGCCGGGCGACGACGAGACGTACCTGACCAGCGACGACGCGATCCACGCGATGGTGGCCCGGTACGGGATCGGCCGGGACAGCATCAGGATCCTGCGGGCCACCGTCTACAGCCACCACGTGCGCTTCGCCGCCCGCTTCCGGGTGGGCCGCGTCTTCCTGGCCGGTGACGCCGCCCACGCCATGCCCCCGTGGATCGGCCAGGGCATGGCCGCTGGGGTGCGGGACGTGGCCAACCTGTGCTGGAAGCTCGACGCCGTACTGCGCGGCGAACTGCCCGAGACCGTGCTCGACAGCTACGAGGCGGAGCGCAAGCCGCACGTCAAGGAGGTCACCAGGAGGGCGGTGTTCGTCGGGCGGATCATCACCGAACGGCGGCGCGCGGTCACCCGCGTCCGTGACTCCGTGCTGCCGGTCCTGATCCGGGTGCCGGGCTTCAGCGGCCGGCTGCAGGACTCCCACTGGATACCCGTCGCCCACTACGCAGAGGGGCTGCGGGCCCGCCCCCGCGCCAAGGCGACCGGGCACCAGATCCCCCAGCCCTGGGTGACCGGGCCCCACGGGGAGCGGGTGCGGCTGGACGACGCGCTCGGCGGCCGCTGGCTGCTCCTGCACGCCGGACCGGTCACACCCCAGCCCGGATGGGACCGCCTGGGCATCCCCTCGCTCACCGTCACCCCTGCCGGCTCCCACCCCGCCGAGGGCACCCTCGTCGACACCGACGGCGTCCTGCTGCCCTGGATGACCGGGCAC
>NZ_VJZC01000252.1 GCF_009377185.1 Streptomyces spongiae | reverse complement strand
CTCCGGGACTTCCCCTCTCACGGAGTCAATGTGTGCACCTCGCACGAGTCCGGGCATGAACATGCCCAGGAGGCGCCCCAGGCGGGCGCCGGCAGACGCAACTTCCTGCGGGCGACCGCACTGATCGGAGCGGCCGCCGCGGTGGCCCTGCCGGCCACGACCGCCCAGGCCGCGACGGCGGCCTCCCCGGCCACCGGATGGCGGCCCGACCCCGACAGCCGTCGCTTCACGCTCGCCGTGATGCCCGACACCCAGTACCTCTTCGACGGTCCGAGCATCGACAAGGCGCCCGTCGAGGCGTCCCTCAGGTATCTGCTGGAGCACGGCAAGGACGAGAACATCGTCTTCCTGTCCCACCTCGGTGACCTCACGGAGAACGGCGCCAAGGAGGAATTCGCCGCGATCGGCGAGGCGTTCGAGCTGCTCGACCG
Source organism: Streptomyces spongiae (assembly GCF_009377185.1). Taxonomy (GTDB): domain Bacteria; phylum Actinomycetota; class Actinomycetes; order Streptomycetales; family Streptomycetaceae; genus Streptomyces; species Streptomyces spongiae. The sequence continues at coordinate 13,224 of NZ_VJZC01000252.1, read as the reverse complement.
GCGGGGCGTCGGTTACAGCGTCCTGGCCGGCAACCACGACGTGAAGTCCTCGACAGACGACCAGCGCGGAGCGACGCCCTACCTCGACACCTTCGGGCCGCGGCGCTTCAGGAGCAAGCCGACGTTCGGGGGCGCCTCTTCGGACGGCTACAACACCTACCACCTGTTCAAGGCGGCAGGTCGCGAGTGGCTGGTGCTCGCGCTGGACTGGCGGCTGTCGGCGAAGGGGTATGCCTGGGCGAAGGACGTCATCGCCCGGCACCCGAAGACCCCGGTCATCCTCACCACGCACGAACTGGTCGTCGAGGACGACACGTTGTCCCCGAACGGTCAGCAGCTGTGGGACCAGCTGATCGAGGACCACGACCAGATCTTCCTGACCCTGAACGGGCACGACTGGCCTGCGGGCCGGGCAACCCGCAAGAACGCGGCGGGCAACGAGGTGCACCTCCACCTCACGAACTACCAGAACCGCTACTTCGGCGGCGCGGCGATGATCCGCCTCTACCACTTCGACCTGGACCGGAACGTCATCGACGTGGAGACGGTCTCGCCGTGGATCCTCGGCCGGGCCCAGAAGGGCCTCAACGAGCTGGAGCGGCAGGAGATCGAGTTGAGCGGCGACGCGGACCGCTTCTCGGTGGAGATCGACTTCGCGGACCGCTTCTCCGGCTTCGACCCGGTGCCGACCCGCCCGGCGCGTCCGGCCTCGAAGATGCTCATTCCCGGCACGGCCGCGTACTGGCGCTTCGAGTCGCCCGTCTCCGGCACCGTCCGCGACCTGTCCGGCCACGGCAACGACCTCACCGTGGTCTCGGTGGGCGGCGGCACGCTCGGCTGGTCGTCCGGCCACCACCCCGACCAGCCCGGCCACGGCAGCCTGGAGTTCCAGGGCTACAAGTCGCCGCTGAAGGGCGCGTATCTGAGGACGGTCGACGGCGCCCCGCTCAACTCGGCGACCTTCAAGGACGGTTACACCATCGAGGCGTTCTACTGGCTGCCCGCCGACTGGGACGCCTCGCACAACGCCTGGTCCGGACTGGTCAGCCGCACCGGCCGCAACGGCTCCGTCGGCACGGTCACGGACGACCCGGACGAGCCGCTCGCCACGCTGTCCCTCTCCGACGGACCGGGCCCGCAGTGGGCGGTCCATCCGCTCAACCAGCAGCAGCTCGCCACCAACTGGGGCGACGAGACCGCCCGCGAGACCTGGTGGCACCTGGCCGTGGTCAACGACGGACGGCACACGGTCATGTACGTCCAGGGCTGCCCCGTGGCCCGCAACCCGCACGCCCCCGCGATCGGTATCGCCTCGTCCGGGCGGCCCTGGCTGCTCGGCGGATACGAGTACGCGGACAAGATCGACCAGATCCTGCACGGACGCCTCGGTGACGTCCGGATCGTCGCACGGGCGCTGCCCGTCACCAGCTTCATGAACCATTGATCACGCGACACCCCGGAGGAACATCATGACCGAGCAGCAACTGCCTTCATGGGCCGATCCGTCCGTCTCCCCCGCCGACCTCGACGCCCAGGGCGTCTCACGACGCGGGCTCCTCCGTAGCGCGGGCCTGTTCGGCGCCGCGTTCGCCCTCGGCTCGGCGGCGATACCCGAGGCTGCCGCCGCCGACGGCTACGGCGGCAACGACCCGAGACTCGCCTACCTCGTCGGCGACCACCACGTCCACAGCGTCTACAGCCACGACGCGAAGTACACCTTCTCCCAGCTGGCCACCGCGGCCGCCAAGTACGGCCTCGACTGGATGGTGTTCAACGAGCACTCCAACTTCGGGCACGCGTACTACGGCGCCGCGATGGAGCACAAGGAGATCCTCAAGGCCCGCGCCGAGAACCCCCGCCAGCTGATCTTCCAGGGCCTGGAGTGGTACATCCCGGCCGCCGAACACTGCACGATCTTCGCCGCGCCCGGCCCCCACGAGGTCGACGTCCTCACCCAGTTCGAGCTGGCCTACGACGGCAAGCTGCTCAACTACACGGACGGCGCCCCGGACAATCCGAACACGGCACGCAACGAGGCGCACGCGGTCAAGGCCATCCAGTGGCTCGCCGAACAGCGCCGTACCGGATACGTCGACGACGTCCTCGTCTTCGCGAACCATCCGATGCGGCTGGGCATCGACTCCCCGCACGAGATGCGCAACTGGCGTGACGCGGCCCCCGAGATCATGATCGGCATGGAGGGCGCGCCCGGCGCACAGGGCGGCGGCATCCCCGGCTGGGAGGGCCCCGACTCGCAGCGCGGCGAGTACACCAACAAGCCGTCCGTGAACTCCTGGGCCGGTTACCCCGAGAACGCCTACGTGCTGTACGGCGGCTTCGACTGGATGACGGCGACGGTCGGCGGCATGTGGGACGCGATGCTCGCCGAGGGCAAGCTGTTCACGATCACCACCAACTCCGATGTCCACCGGGTCGTCTTCGACACGTGGAAGAACGGCGACTGGCTGCCCGGTCAGAACTTCGACAACACCGGCAGGATTCCCGACCCGGTGAACACGGACTCCCCCCAGCCCGGCGGCGACTTCTGGCCCGGCCAGTTCAGCCGCACCCACGTGGGCGTGACCCGCTACGGCTACCGCGCCGTGATGGCGGGCCTGCGCGCGGGCCGGGTGTGGCTCGACCACGGTCATCTGCTCGACGGGCTCGACGTACACCTGAAGCGGGACTGCGACCGCGGCCCCGGTGTGACGCTCGGTGGCCGGCTGCGCGTCCGCAAGGGCGAGAAGCTCACGCTGAACGTCACCGTGACCACCACCTCCCGCCCCAACACCCAGGGCATCCTGCCCCAGTTGGCGCACGTGGACCTGATCCGGGGCGCGGTGCGCGGCCCGGTGGCCGACCGGGAGGAGTGGCGGGCGCCCGACACCAAGGTCACCCGCACGGTGGACGTGTCCGGCCGCAGGGGCACGTACACCCTGCGCATCCCGGTCACCGCCGGGGACGAGTCCTTCTACGTCCGCCTGCGCGGCAGCGACGGCAAGCGCAACGGCACCGGCTACCTGGGCGCCGCGATCGACCCCCACGGCCCGATCCCGCACGTGCCGGGCAACGGCGACCCGTGGGAGGACACGTGGTTCTACTCGAACCCGATCTTCGTGGACGTAGTGAGGTGAGGGGGCGCCCCTGAAAGGGGCGCGGGGAACTGCGCGAGCCGCCACAACGGACGCGCAGTTCCCCACGGCCTAAAGCCCAACGGCGCTCACGCGTAGAAGCGCGACAGGCTCTGAAGCACCGCCGCCGGCTTCGCCCCACCCTCGATCTCGATCGCGCCGTCAACGGTGATCTGCACCCCACCCGGCACGTCCTCGACAGAGGCAAGCTTCGCCACCAGCCGGATCTTCGACCCGACCTTCACCGGCGAGGGAAACCGCACCTTGTTCAGCCCGTAGTTGACCTTCGTCGACACACCCTCGACGTCCAGCAACTCGGTGAACAGCGGAATGAACAGCGAAAGGGTCAGGTACCCGTGCGCGATGGGCGCCCCGAACGGACCCTCCTTGGCCTTCTCCGGGTCGACGTGGATCCACTGGTGGTCACCCGTGGCATCGGCGAAGGTGTTGATCCGCTCCTGTGTGACCTCGATCCACTCACTGGCGCCGAGGTCGCTGCCCGCGAGCTTCTTGAGCTCGTCGATGCCGTTCACGGTGATGCTCATGTAGCGTTCCTTAAAAGTGAGTTGATGAAGAGTCAGCTGTTCCCGAAGCGCATGCGCACCCGTGCCTTCAGCAGCTTGCCGGAGGCGGTACGCGGCAGTTCGTCCGCCAGCACCACCGACTTCGGGATCTTGTACTTGGCGAGGCGCCCGGCCAGCGAGGCCAGTACCTCGTCGGGGTCCACCGAACTGCCCTCACGGGGGACGACCACCGCGCGCGGTACCTCGCCCCACTTCTCGTCCGGCACGCCGATGACCGCGCACTCGACGATGTCGGGGTGGGCGAGGAGCTGGTCCTCGATCTCGGCGGGGTAGATGTTCTCGCCCCCGGAGATGATCATGTCCTTGATGCGGTCGACGATGAAGGCGTAGCCGTCCTCGTCGATCCGGGCCGCGTCTCCGGTGCGGAACCAGCCGTCTGTGAAGGACGCTGCCGTCTCCTCGGGGAGCCCCCAGTAGCCGGGCATGACGTGCGGGCCACGGACGACGACCTCACCGGTCTCACCGACGTCGACGGGGGCCATGTCGGGCCGTACGACCTTCACGTCACTGAAGAAGTGCGGCACACCCGCCGAGCCCGCCTTGCTGACCGCGTGTTCGGCGTCCAGGAAGAGCGTGCCGGGGGCCGCCTCCGTCATGCCGTAGCCCTGGAGGAAGGTCAGTCCGCGCTCCTGGTACTTGGCGATCATCGGGGTCGGGACCGGAGATCCGCCACAGGTCAGGATCCGCAGTGACGACAGATCCGCACCGTCCCAGCGCTCGTGCCGGGCCACCTGGTCGAACATCGTGGGCACCCCGAACATGAAGGTGATCCGGTGCTGTTCGATCAGGTCGAAGGTGGCCGCCGGGTCGAACGCCTCGACCAGGACGCAGGTGCCGCCCTTGAGCAGCACGGGCAGGGTGAGCATGTTCAGCCCGGCCGTGTGGAACAGCGGGGCGGAGACCAGGGCGCGTTCGTCGGCGATCAGGTCGTGGTCGATCAGGACGTTGACCGCGTTCCAGGTGAGGTTGCCGTGCGTGAGCATCGCGCCCTTGGGGCGGCCCGTCGTGCCCGAGGTGTACATGATGATGCAGGTGTCGTCGGGTGTGACGGGCTGGTCGATCGGCTCGTTCTCGGCCCCGGCGAGCAGCGCCTCGTACTCGGCGCCGACCTCGACGTACGTCCGCACGTCCGTGTTGCCCGGCAGGCCCGCGACGAGCCCGGCGTGCGAGGGCCCGTAGACGAGGGCCTTGGCGCCGGAGTCGGTGAGCTGGTAGGCGATCTCGGGTCCGGCGAGGCGGGTGTTGAGCGGGACGAAGACCGCGCCGAGCGTCCCGGCCGCGAACATCGTCTCCAGGTACGAGGGGTGGTTGGGCCCCAGGTAGGCGATCCGGTCACCGCGGCGCATCCCCGCGGCGCGCAGGGCGTGGGCGAGACGGGTGGTGCGCTCGTACAGGTCCGCGTACGTGAGCGTGGTGTCGCCGTGGATCAGGGCGGTGCGGTGCGGGGTCTTGCGGGCCCGGCGCGCGGGCCACGACCCGATGCCCTCATTGCGCATGTGTCTGCCCCTGTCCGTCGTTGCACATGGGGTGTCCCTTACGGTTTCGTCAGCCCGAGCAGACGGGCGGCGTTCTCCTTGAGGATCTTCGGCTTGACCTCGTCCTTGATGCTGAGCTTGTCGAAGTCGGCGAGCCAGCGGTCGGGGGTGAGGACGGGGTAGTCGGAGCCGAAGAGGACCTTGTCCTTGAGCAGCGTGTTCGCGTACTGCACGAGCTGCGGCGGGAAGTACTTGGGCGACCAGCCGGAGAGGTCGATGTGGACGCCCGGCTTGTGGGTGGCCACCGCGAGGGCCTCGTCCTGCCAGGGGAAGGACGGGTGCGCCAGGATGATCTTCAGGTGCGGGAAGTCTGCCGCGACGTCGTCCACGTGGAGCGGGTTGGAGTACTTCAGCCGGATCCCGCCCCCGCCGGGCACCCCGGCGCCGATGCCGGTCTGTCCCGTGTGGAACAGGGCGATCGTGCCGGTCTCCTCGATGACCTCGTACAGGGCGTACGCCACCGAGCGGTCGTTGGGGAAGAAGCCCTGGATGCTGGGGTGGAACTTGAAGCCCTTGACCCCGTACTCCTCGACCAGGCGCCGTGCCTGCTTCACCCCGGCCTTGCCGCGGAAGGGGTCGATGGACGCGAAGGGGATCAGCACGTCCGGGTTGGCGGCCGCGGCCTCGGCGACCTCCTCGTTCGGGACGGGCTCCGTGCCGGTGGCGGACTCGGCGTCGACCGTGAAGATCACGGCGGCCATCCTCCGCTCGCGGTAGTACGCGGCGGTCTCCTCCAGGGTGGGCTTCCGCTTGCCCTCGACCTTGAAGTACGCGGACGACGCGTCGTGCAGGTCGTCGTCGAGGGAGGACGTGCCCTTGGAGGAGACCTCGGCGTGGGTGTGGACGTCGATGGCCACCAGGTCGTCGGGGTTGATGGCGGGGTTTCCGGGACTGCCGGGGTCGCCAGGCTTTCCGGGGCTTTCGGGGTTTCCGGGGTTTCCGGGGTTCATCACGCCTCCGGGATCTTCGGGGCGGGGACTCCGACGGTCTCCGGCTCGGCGCCCAGCGAGGCCGGCCAGACGTCGGCGAGCGCCTCGGGGGTCCAGCCGCCGTTCGCGTACGCCGCCTTGATCTCCTGCGGATGCGACCAGAGTGCCACCTTGTCGCCGCCGATGCCGATGGCCTGGCCGGTGACACCGCGGGCGGCCTCGGAGGCGAGGAAGGGGACCAGGGCCGCGCAGTCCTCGGGGGTGCCGAAGCCCTCGCCCTTGCGCAGGAAGTCGGGGAACGGCTTGCCCTCGCGCAGGGCCTCCACGTACGGGGCGAAGAAGGGGATGGTCTCCGTCATGGCGGTGGCGGCGACCGGCACGATCGCGTTGACGGTGATGTTCGCGCGGCCCAGCTCCATCGCCCAGGTGCGGGCGAAGGCCGCGATGCCCGCCTTGGCCGCCGAGTAGTTCGTCTGACCGAAGTTGCCGCGCTGGCCGGCCGGGGAGCCGACGAGGATCAGGGAGCCGCCCTCGCCCTGCTCGCGCATACGGATCGCGGCGGCGCGGGCGCAGGTGAAGGTGCCCTTGAGGTGGGTGGCGATCACGGCGTCGAAGTCGTCGTCGGACATCTTCCACAGGACCTTGTCGCGCAGGATGCCCGCGTTGGTGACCAGGACGTCCAGGCGCCCGAACTCCTCGACCGCGCGGTTCACGAGCCGGTCCGCCGCCTCGGAGGTGCCGACCGGGACCACCTCGGCGACGGCCTTGCCGCCCGCCTCGGTGATGGACTTCACGGCGGCCTCGGCCACGGCCTCGTCGATGTCGTTGACGACCACGGCGGCTCCGTGGGCGGCCAGGGCCTGTGCGTAGGCCAGGCCGAGGCCACGGCCACTGCCCGTGACGACGGCGACCTTGCCGGTGAGATCGATGCTGGGCACGAGGGGGTCCCTTCGAACGATGAGGTACGGCTGCCGGAGGGCCGGGGGCCACGGCTACGAGATCGAAGCTAAGGACAATCATTGTTGTCGTCAATAGTTGTTGCCGTGTCGGTGTTGCGGCATGCTGGAGGCAGACGTACGAACCGCCCCACCCGGGGCCCGGCCCAGGGAGCCAGTCATCGCCGGCCAGCAGCACGCCACCGACAACGCAGTGGGCCCCGCCCTCATCGACGCACAGGAGCCGTGGATGCGCACGCTGCACACGGACTCGGGGTACCTGCTGTACCGCCTGGGTCTCCGGTCGGGGCAGCTCTTCAACGCGTTCCTGCAAGAGTCGGGGCTGCGGCTGCGCCACTACGCTCTGCTGCGTTTCCTGGCCACCGCAGAGGGCGCGCTGCAGCGCGAGCTGAGCTCCCGGCTGGGCTACGACCCGAGCGCGATCGTGGGACTGGTCGACGACCTGGAGAAGCTCGGGTTCGCCGAGCGGCGCCCGTCGCCCGACGACCGCCGCAGCCGCATCGTGGTACTCACGGAGGACGGCCGGGCCTTCCTGCGCGACACCGTCGAGGCCGGGCTGCGCGTCACGAACACCCTGCTCCAGGCCCTCGACCCGGCCGAGCGCGACACCCTGCATACTCTGCTGCACAAGGTCGCCGAGACCGAGCTGAGCTGAGCTGAAACCGAAGTGAGCTGAGTTGAACTGAGCTGAACGAGGCAAGAGCCTGAGCCGAGAGAGCCGGACCGAGAGAGCGCCGACCCGAGCAGAGACAGAGCCGATGCCATGCCGATGACCGCCGACACCGTCCCGTCGCCGACACCGCAACCGTCGTCCCCGCCACCGTCGTCGCTGCGGTACTCGTCCACGCCGACCGCCCCCTCGTCCGCCGCGGCGCGGTCCGCGCCCGACCGGCTGCTCGCCGTGCTCGCCGCCTTCGACCACGACCACCCCGCGCTCTGCCTCACCGACATCAGCCGCCGGGCCGGGCTCACGCTCACCACGACCCATCGGCTGGTCGGCGCCCTCACCGAGTGGGGCGCCCTGGAACGGGACGACTCCGGCGTCTACCACGTGGGGCTACGACTCTGGGAGGTCGCCGCCCTCGCCCCGCGCGGGCTGGCGCTGCGCCAGATCGCGCTGCCGTATCTGGAGGACCTGTACGAGGCGACGCACGAGAACGTGCAGCTGGCGGTGCGGGACGGCGGCGAGGTCGTCTACATCGAGTGGCTCTCCGGCCGCTCGGCGGTCGGTGTCCACATCCGCGTGGGCGCCCGCTGGCCCCTGCACGCCACGGGCGTCGGCCTCGCCCTGCTCGCCCACGGCGACCCGGCGTCCCAGGAGGAGTACTGCGCGGGGCCGCTGACCGCGTTCACTCCGCACACGATCACCGACGAAGCGCGCCTGCGACGCGTCCTGGCCGAGGTCCGGCGCACCGGCGTGGCCGTGAGCAGCCGCCAGGTCACGGACGACGCCCTCTCGGTGGCGGCCCCGATCCGCGGCCAGGACGGCACGGTCGTCGCGGCGGTATCGGTGGTCGTGCCGCAGGAGGGCGCGCAGGTCCCGGTGCTGATACCTGCGGTGCGGCTGGCGGCGCGGGGGATATCCCGGGCGCTGGGGTGGCAACCGGAGTCCGGCAGCTGACCCGGTGCACTGGTCGCACCGCCCCCGGGTGCCTTGTGATGCCGGGCGCGCCCATGCTTCCAAGGGGCGCGGGGAACTGCGCGACCAGCCACAACGAACCCGCAGCCGACCACCGACAGGACCCGGCAGACGAGACGAACCAACCCCCTGGGCTCCTACTCCGCCACCACCTGTGCCGCATACGCCACCGGCACCCCCGCATGCGTGGCCGTCCCCCGACCGGTCAGCCAGCCGCGCCGCGCACCCGCGGAGGGCGTGACCGCCCAACGGGCGGTGAACCGGCCGCCCGCGGCCAGACGATCCGCAGAGGTCCGCCCGAGCGGACGCACCTGCCACCGATCGGGCGCCTGAAGGGCGAGCCCCGCGGCCGTCCAGGGCCGGGCGGAGCCATTGGCGAGGGTGGCCGTCACGAGGAACTCCGCGCCCTGACGGGCCACTTCGAGGGTGACACCGAAGGGCGCGCGCTCGTACGTGTCGGCCCACGACTCACGCATCAGGCGGACCAGCGTGTCGGCCTCACGGGGCCGTACCGCCGCGAGGTCGTCCCGCTCACCGGGGTCCTTGACGAGGTCGTACAGCTCGACCTGCCAGCGGTCGTCCGGCACCCGGCGGTCCTGACCGGGCGCGAACCGCACCGCCTTGAAGTCGCCCCGGCGCACCGCCTCGGCCAGGCGCCGTGCCCGGCCGCCGTCGACGACGTCGGCGCGCGGGGTGACCCCGCTGTGGTTGCGGTAGAAGTACAGGTGGTCGTGGCGGGCGGTGCCCCGGGCCCCTCGCAACAGCGGGGCCAGCGAGAGGCCGTCGATGTCCGTGGGGACGGGCGCGCCCGCGAGGTCCGCCAGCGTCGGCAGCAGGTCGATCAGCGGGGTCGGCCGGTCGGTGGTCCCCGCCGGGACGCGGCCCTTGGACCAGGCGATGAGCGGGACGCGGATGCCTCCCTCGTACAGGTTGCGCTTGTAGCCGCGCAGCGGGCCGTTGCCGTCGAAGAGGTCGGGGTCGGTGCCACCCTCCTCGTGGGGGCCGTTGTCACTGGTGACGAGGATGAGGGTGCGCTCGGCGAGACCGTGTTCGGTGAGCCGGTCGACGACGCTGCCGACGAGCGTGTCGAAGGACGTGACCTGGGCGGCGTGCGCCTTGTCGGGACGGGCCCAGGGCTCGGACGCGTACGCGCCGAGGTCCGGGTCCTGGCTGGGGGCGTGCGGGACCGTCGGCGCGAGGTAGAGCAGGAACGGCTCGTCCTTGTGCGCGTCGATGAAGTCGAGTGAGCGCCTCTGGATGAGGTCGGGCGCGTACACCTTGCGGGCGTTGTCCCGGTTCGCCGGGATTTCCTGCCGGGTGCCGTTGTCCCAGAGGTAGTCCGGGAAGTAGTCGTGGGCATGGCGGTGGGTGATGTAGCCGTAGAACTCCTCGAAGCCCCGGGAGTTGGGGTGGCTCGGCTGGTCCGGCGCCTCGGGGCCGAAGCCCCACTTGCCGATGAGGCCGGTGCGGTAGCCGCGGGCCCGCAGTGCCTCCGCGAAGGTGAAGTCGTGCTCGGTGAGGCTGCCCTGGCCCTCCGGTCCCCACGGGTTCTCGCGCACGGTCGCGTGGCCGCTGTGCAGTCCGGTGAGCAGGGAGCAGCGTGAGGGCGCGCAGACGGGGGCGGCGGCGTACGCGTCGGTGAACCGCAGTCCCTCGGCGGCCAGGGCGTCGAGGCGGGGTGTGTGGATCAGCTTCTGGCCGTAACCGCCGAGTTCGCCCCAGCCGAGGTCGTCCGCGAGGACCACCACGAAGTTGAGCCGCTGCGCCTTGGGCTGGGTGGCGGGCACGACCGAGGCGGACGGGCGCCCGGCGGGCGGCGCCGCGTCCCCGCCCCCGACCTCCTTGCCCACGGAACACCCGGCCGCCGCTCCGGTCACGCCGAGGGCGGTGGACCCGGCGAGAAAACGGCGACGGCTGGGCATGCGGAACTCCTGTCGGTGGGCGGTGGTTGGTCGTGAACCGATGATCAGCGGGACGGTCCGTGCAGGACCATGCACAGGGCATGAACACCTTGTTGCAGGTCATCGGGTGCCGCCCGCAGCCTCGGGGGGGGAGCTTCGGGCGACACCCGACCCTAGAGAGGGGGAATCCCGGCTTCTGGTTCCCGCGGCCGCCAGTGATCTTCGCACGGGGCCTGCCACTCCGCCGTAGCGCCCCCCGTGGTCCACAGTTCAGGCCGAGAACCCTTCATACGCCGCCGCGAGGATCAGGAAAGCCCGGTCGTCGCCGAGCGAGCCCTGATGGATCATCTGGTTCATCACGTACGCCACCGTCATCCGGGCGTCGAGATCGACCAGGACCATCGACCCACCCCAGCCGCCCCAGAAGCAGCTGCGCGGGTTGGGCAGTTGGCCGCTGTGCAGTCCGTACCCCAGCCCGTACCGCAGGGGGACGCCCAGCACACGGTCCTCGCCGAGGAACTGTTCCTCGAACACGCGCTCACAGCCGGCCTCCGACAGCAGCCGTACGCCGCGTGCCGTACCTCCGCACGCCAGTACCGACTGCACTGCGGCGACCGAGCGGGCGTTGCCGTGCCCGCCCGCGGCCGGGATCTCGGCGCGCCGCCAGGCGGTGGTGTTGGCCGTGGTCGGCGGCAAGGGCGGATTGCCGGGCCCCTCACTCGGCGACACCGGCTCGGGGACGTCGGGCGCCGGCGGCGGAAACACCGGGGCGACCCGGTGGTCGTGCTCGGCGTCCAGCCCGATGTGGAAGTCGGCACCGAGGGGACCTGCCACCTCCTCGGCGAAGAAGGCGCCCACAGTACGGCCCGTGACGCGGCGGACGACCTCTCCGACCAGATATCCCTGGGTGAGAGCGTGATAGCCGGCCTCGGTGCCCGGCTCCCAGGCCGGGGCCTGCGCGGCGAGCCGGGCAGTGGCGGTCGGCCAGTCGTACAGGTCCTCGACCGTCATGGGCTCCGTCCAGGTCGGCAACCCCGCCGTGTGCCCGAGCAGATGCCTGACCTGCACCTTCTCCTTGCCCGCGGCGGCGAACTGGGGCCAGTACTCGGCTACGGGTGCCGCCGGGTCCAACTCACCGCGGTCGATGAGGATCAGTGCGCACAGGGCCGTCATGGTCTTGGTGGTGGACCAGACGTTGACGAGGGTGTCCCGCTGCCACGGGACGGTACGGGCCTCGTCCACGTATCCGCCCCACAGGTCGGCCACGGGTTCCCCGTCCACGTACACCGCCACGGAGGCGCCCAGGTCCCGGTCTGCCAGCGTTGCTGCCAACGCGTCGCGTACGGGGGTGAATTGATCGGTACACATGCCGTGTATGTCCGTCATGCCGGAGACGCTAGCGAAGCGCCTCCGGCGGGGCGAGCCAATATCGCGTCTGCCGGGTTCTGTCTCTGGGCGACTGCGGGTTCGTTGTAGCTTGTCGCGCCCACGCGGCGGAGCCGCAAATCGACACAGCCCGGCGCCCCTGAAAAGCCGTGCCCGCGCCCGGCATCACAACGCACCGTCGCCCCCGCGCACCCGCACCCGCACCCGCACCCGCACCACGACGCACCCTGCAGCCGCGTACGCACCGCAGGGGGTGTGCCGGGAGGCGTCCGCCCGCAGCGGTCGGCGTCCGCCGCCGAGCCCTTCGCTCCCCCACAGCACCGCCGGACCGAGGACGGAGACCTCCAGGCGCGCCCCCGACCCACGAACCAACGGCCGGCGCCCGAGCCCACGAGCCGCACGCGACCGCGTCTCACTCCGGCTCCGACTTCACGTCGCAGCCCTCTATCGCTGGAGGCGGTAACAGCCGTCCGGCTTCAGCTTCCTGACGGAGACAGCGTCGTCGGCGTCTCTCGTTACGCGGAACTCGTAGCAGTCCTCGACGGCCGGGCCCTTCCTCCCGGCACCCGACAGCCACACGAGGGCGACGAGCCGGCCTCCCGTCAGCTCGATGTCCTGGACGCGGACACCCGGCGTCCGCCACACATCCGCCGTCCGCGCGCCCCCCACTCCCCCGGTCGCCACCGCCGTACGCAACTCTGCGCTGACGTCCTCAGCGACGTCGGCGGGAGCAGAGGCGAGCAACCGGGAGGCGTAACGGCAGGCGTCGTACGGCACTTCACGCATGGAGACGGACGGTGCCCGGGCGGCCGGGACCACCTCGAAGCGGTAGCAGCCGCGCGCGTCGCCGGAAGCGCCGAACATGACGCCCGCGAACCCGTAGTAACGCACCGTCACCGTCACCCTCCGACCGTCCCGCCGGATCTCGCCCCCGCTCTTCTGCCCGCCTGCGACGGCCCGCCGGATCTCCGTGTCCACCAGATCGCCGTCGGCGGCCGCCCGCGTGAGCCCATCCCGTGTCAGAGCCACGGACGACGCCACTTGACCCCGGGCCTCCCGCTCGGCCTTCCGGTCCGCGACCTGGATCGACACCATGGCGCTCACGACCAGGACGAGCAGGACGCCCCCGACCACAGCCACGGCCGTACACCCCACCCCCACAC
>NZ_VJZC01000251.1 GCF_009377185.1 Streptomyces spongiae | reverse complement strand
GCCCCCCTCCTCGCCCTCGCCCGCGAGGTCGCCCGCGAACAGGGCCGCGACCTGCACGACACCTCCGTCGGCGGCGCCAGTGACGCGAACTTCGTCGCCGCGCTCGGCCTGCCCGTCCTGTGCGGCATGGGCGCGGTCGGCGACGGCGCCCACGCGCAGGGCGAGTTCATCCACCCCGACACCGTGCCCGCGCAGACGGCCCTGGTCGCGGGGCTGCTGGGACGGCTGGCGCAGCCGCTTGGGGGCTGACGGGGCGCCGGGCTCCGAGGGCTCAGGTGCGGGCGGGCCTCCGCTCCACCCCGCCCCGGCGGGCGACCGCCTTGGCGATCTTCTGGGCGTCGAGGGCGAGTTCGCGGAACATACCGCTCGCGGGGCTGGTGAAGCCTGATCCTCTATCCGTGAGTTCCGTGAGTTCCGTGAGTTCCGTGAGTTCGGCCTCCGTGGCACCCAACAGAGCCAGGGCTCCGGAGCGGATCTCTCCTACCACAAGCAGGGGTGGAATCGTCGGGTGGCGGGGCACCGCGGTTCCCTGCCCATTGGCTGTCAGATGCTCCATGAGAGCCCTCCAGGCGCCGCTACGGAACCAGACGCCCTGACGTTGGCGGACGGCCTCAGGAATGCCCCAGGGCTCGACCTGAGGCCACTCCACCCCGTGGCGAAGCCGATGCAACATCCCGTTGAGGGCTTGCCGCAGATCAAGCTTGGTCATCGAGAAGTGCCGCGGCCCGTGGTACCGAGCGATAACTTCTCGCACTTCGTCCCACTGAGCCTCGGTCACGTCCGGCGGAACGAGCGTGCCGGTCTGATGGTGCCAGGCAGTGACTTTGCACGGAGACCCGGACCGCTTGATGAAGCGGCCATTCTCGGGGATCACGGCAATGCGGAACATGTCGAAGACCTCGGCCCTCTCGGCGGCATCCAAATTTGCCAGCTGCTCCCGGGAGGAGCGGGCGAGGGAGACGATGGCGTTCGTCCTCGCTTTCGTCTGGTCGTTCTTAGCCAGCCAGTCCCGAACCTCCTTGAGCTGTTTATTCCAGTCCACCACTTCTTCGCGGAGCTTCTTGACTGCCGCCACAGCCACGGCGGGCTCCATGCCCGCCTTGATGCAATCGGGCATAGCACTCTCGATCAGCTTCTCTTGCTTCTCGATGCTCGCAGTTAGGCTCTCCTGGCGCTCCAGGTACCTGTCCTGGTCGCCAGGAAGCGAAGTGACCCAGCGGTCCGCGAGAACCCTCAAGCGGCCCTCATCCCGAAGAAGTTCCGCGACCTTGGCCCAGACGGCACTCTCGATTTCCGCCGCATCCAGGTTGGTGCAGCCGCAGCCCTTCTTGTCGGTGCTGTTGCCCTGGCAGCGGTAAGCTCGCTGTCCTGTACGGCCGCCTCCGACGTACGTCATTCCGCAAGCGCCGGCAATGTGACCGCTCAGCGAATAGATGCGGGCAGGCTTCCGGGGCTTGCCGATGGACCGCTTCTCCAACGCAGCTTTCAGTCCCTTGGTCCGGTCGGGGGTGAGGATGTGCGGTACGGCAATGCGGATCGGCTCGCCGTGGACCGGAGTGCCGTCCTCGGACAGCCTGGTGGCCTTCATCCGGTCACCGCGGTGGGTCTTGCGGTAGGTGGTGTAACCGTCGAAAGTTTCTGAGTGCATGCGTTGGTAGAGGTTCGTGACCGTCCACGGCCTGCCGCTGCGGGTGTACATCTGAAGCCGGTTCAGTTCGGCGGATGCTTCCTCGAAGCTCTTGCCGTCGTCGACCAGAAGTACCGCGGCTTTGAGGATGACGCGCGCCTCTTCCTCGTTAATGACAAGGAAGGAACCCTTCTGCCCCTTGCCTTCGATCTTGTAGCCGTACGGTGCCGGGCCAGCTGGCCAACCGCCGTACTCGATCTTCTTGTTGCGGCCGTCCAGCGTGCGCTGGCGAATCCGGTTCCACTCCATTTCGGAGAAGAACACGTACTGCTGAAACATCGCCCAGCCCAACTCGGTGCTGGTGTCGATGCATTCCTGAATGGCGATAAAGTGAACGCCGATGTCTTGCATGCGCCAGGCCCAGTTGAAGGCGGCCCGTGCGGTACGCCCCACGCGGTCCACCTTGGCGACCACGATGCGGTTGGCCTTGCCCTCGAGTGCCTCGGCCTCCAGCCGGAGCATGTCCGGCCGATGGTCCATGGACCCGCTGACCCCCTTGTCCGAGAAGACCTCCAGCAGGGTGCGCCCGGGATCCTGGGCCTCCCAGGCTCGAAGCTCGTCGTCCTGGACCTCGAGGCCGTAGCCCTTCAGTTGCTCTTCGGTGGAGCAGCGCTTGTAGCCCAGGGCAATGATCTCGCTGCAGAGCGTGGCAGGGTTGGGGTGGCGCATAAGCTTGGTCATGTCAGTCCCTTCGCGACTGGCCGGACCCCGGGGTATGTGGCGTACCGCCGGGGTCACCCGTGTGACGCAGATCTTAGGCCGCCCCACTGTCAGTCACTGAGGTCTTTCAGCGCGGCCACTGAAAGGTATGGATCAGGTGACGGGTTCGATGCCCGCAACGCACGAGGCTCCCGTGCCGTTGGGGGAGGTGTTCGCAGTCTCAACCCACGGGCACAGGAGCCGCGTTGGTTCCATAATTTGCCGCACTCGACCTGCTCCGCGCCCTGGTCGAGTGGGTCACCATGCTCATCGTCACCCGCGAGGGTGACCGCCGCTGCAAGCTCCCGCCGCACCAGCGTGCCCTGGTCGGCCTGGTGTACCTGCGCCGACATGACGCCCTCGCCCAGCTCGCGGCCGGGTTCGGCATCTCCGTCGGCACCGCTCACGCCTACACGACAGCCGTCGTCGATCTGCTCGCCAACCGCGCACCTGGCCTGTTGCGCGCCCTGCGCGAGGCCAACTCGGACTACGTCCTGCTCGACGGCACCCTCGCGGAGTGCGACCGAGTCGGCGACAGCCGGGCCGACTTCTCCCACAAGCACCGCCGACACAGGGTCAACTTCCAGGTTGTGACCGACCTGTCCGGACAACTGCTGTGGATCTCGCCGACGCTGCCGGGACGCGCACACGATCTCACTGCGGCCCGCGCCCACCGGATCATCCGGATCTGCGAACGCCAGGGCGTTCCCATCCTCGCCGACCGCGCCTAGGGCCTGTTGCGAAAGTCCCGCCTGCCCCGCGACGCCCGGCACGCACTCTCGCCGCACCGGGCACAAACCCAAGTACGTCCAGTACGAGGGCTTGCACCCGGCACGCCGAGAGCACGCACCGGACGCCCCGGGGCCCGCCCTTCGGGCGGACGACGGGACTTTCGCAACAGGCCCTAGTGCGACCGGAAACGCTCACGGTGGTTGGTGTCTACTGGCCTCGCGTCGGTTGGATGTGACGACACGTTTGATTGATGTGGGGAGGCGCGATGGCAGGGCCGGTCAGGGTGCACGGACTGAGTGAGGCGGAGGGGCAAAAACTGCAGCGGATCGTGCGCAGCCAGAACGCCCGGCATCCCGACGTCCTGGCTGCCCAGCGACGCGAACGCGCCCGTGTCCGCAGCGAGAAGGGCATCCGCTGGGGCGGACGACCACCTGCCGCCGCAGTCTGAACACGACCGGCGATACGGTCACAGCACTGGCCTTCGGCCGCAGGCCGTGAGGTCGTCACCCTGGTAGCCGGGACAGCCTTACATCGGCGTCCCGGACAATGGCCTTCGCGATCTTGCGTGCGTCGATGGCGAGTTCACGGAACATACCGCTGATGGGGTTGGTGAAGCCCTGGAAATAGAGACCTGGCGTGTTCTTCGGGGTGCGGGCGCCGTGGACGACGGGCTTACCGCGCTCGTCGAGGACACCGAGGTGGCCGACGACGCCCTCCAGGGCGCGTCGGTACCCGGTGGCGGCCACCACGGCCTCCGGCTCGATGCGGTTGCCGTCGGTGAGGAGCACCTCGCCGCCCTCGAAGCCCTCCACCGCGGCCACGATCTCGACCCGGCCCTTGCGTACGGCGTCGATGAGGCCGACGTCCTGGACGGGGATGGACCCCGCGTTGACGCGCGAGTACAGCCCGGTGTCGGGCCGGGGCAGCCCGTGCGCGGACAGGTCGGGCACGCTGACCTTGGCCATCGGCTTGGCGAGCCGGTCGACGAGGGCGACCGGCAGGTGCCGTACGGCGATACCGGTGAACTGGGCCGCCCAGCCGGCCGTGGAGCGGCGCACGATGTGCGGGGCGGTGCGGACCGCGAGCCGTACGCGCGAGGCCCCGCCCTCCACCAGGTCGACGGCGATCTCGGCGCCGGTGTTGCCGACGCCGACGACGAGGACGTCGCGGCCGGCGTAGGGCGCGGCGTTGCGGTACTCGCCGGCGTGGAGCAGTTCGCCGGTGTAGTCGTCGCGGCCGGGCCAGTCGGGCAGGTGGGGCGTGTGGTTGTAACCGGTGGCGACGACGACCGCGCCGCCGGTCAGTTCGCGCCCGCCGGTGGCGTGCAGCAGCCAGCCGTAGCCGTCGGCGGCGGGCTCCACGCGCGAGACCTCGACGCCGGTGACGACCTCCAGCTCGTGGTACTCGGCGTACTTCTCCAGGTACCGCACCACGTCGTCCCGCGCCACCCAGCGGCCGAACCGGCGCGGCATCGGCAGCCCGGGCAGCCCCGACAGACGCCGGGTGGTGTGCAGGTGCAGCCGGTCGTAGTGCCCGCGCCACGACGCGCCGACCCGGTCGGACTTCTCCAGTACGACGGCACGGACCCCCTGGGCCCGCAGGGCGTACGCCGCGGCCAGCCCACCCGGGCCACCGCCGATGACGTACACGGGACGATCACGACGGACCAGCTCCACGCGCCCCACGGAGTCACCGGCCTTGCCGGGCTCAGCGGCCCCGGCGGGTTCGGTCGCCCCGTCGGGCTCGGTGGAGTCGGTGGATGTGGAGGAGTCGGCCATGTGCCCGAGAGTATTCGCATGCTCACTTGATGGGTCTCGGTCAAGCCCGGAATTGGTTGCGGATTGATCACGGCTGTAGGAGGAGTGGGTGGGGCTCGTGGCGTAGGCGTCTTGGAGTGTGGTGGTTCGGTGGGGGCCCGCACCTCCGCCCGAGGGGAAGGGTTCGAGCCCGCGGTCTTGCGTGAACGCCCCGCATCAGCTGAACTGACGTACCGTCAGATTCCTTCGGTGGCAGGGGAGTCCATGGACACGATCTGGCTCACCGGTGCGGAATGGCTCGCCGTGCTGCGCATCGGGCTGGGGCTGTGGTGGCTGGAGAGCTGGCGGCACAAGGACAAGAAGACGTGGTTCGAGGGCGGCGGCATCACCTGGGCGGCGGGCATCGCGGCGAAGCACCGGTGGAACGCGGTGCGCGGCGGCTTCGACGTCGTCGTCGCGCCCCGCCCGCGCACGATGGCGTACGTCGTCGCCTACGCCGAACTCGCCCTCGGCCTGGGCCTGATCCTCGGGTTCCTGACGCCGGTCGCGCTGGTCGGAGGGCTGCTGCTCAACCTTCTCTACTTCGTCCTCATGATCCACGACTGGGCCGAGCAGGGGCAGAACTCGATGATGGCGCTGATCTCGGTGGTCGGGCTGTTCGCGATGTCGTGGCAGACGTGGTCGCTCGACGACGCGCTGGGGCTGTTCCAGTGAGTGGCCCGACAGACCCACGCTTCGACGTCCCCCAGGCGGACGCCTTCACCCGCCCCTACTGGGACGCCGCCGCCGAGGGCCGCCTGCTGCTGCGCCGCTGCGGTACCTGCGGGCGTGCCCATCACTACCCCCGTGAGTTCTGCCCCCACTGCTGGGGCGAGGACGTGACGTGGGAGCCCGCGAGCGGCCGGGCCACCCTCTACACCTGGTCCGTCGTCCACCGCAACGACCTCCCGCCCTTCGGCGCCCGCACCCCGTACGTCGCCGCCGTGGTCGACCTCGCTGAGGGTCCCCGGATGATGACCGAGGTCGTGGAGTGCGGGGAGGGTGAGCTGCGGATGGGGATGGAGCTGGAGGTGGCGTTCCGGGGGGCGGGGGCCACCGGTGAAGCCACACACACCGGTGAGGTGGTCGTTCCGGTTTTCCGGCCCCGGGAGTGAGGCGGCCGTCGGCGGCGATCCCCGGCGGGGGCCGGACGTCAGCCCGGTGCGCGCGGGAGTTTCAATGGGCGGATGGCGGATCCGCATCGGAAGAACAATCACACGCCCGCGCCCGAACTGCGCGGCCACGGCCTGCGGTTACGGCCCTGGGACCCGGAGTGCGACAGCGACGTCGAGACATGGCTGCGCGGCAACTCGGACCCCGAGTTCCGGCGGTGGAACACCCCCGTGAGGCTGGTCGACGAGATGCAGAACGCCCGCGAGTCGCTGCGGCTGCGTGCCGAGTGGGATGCGGAGGGCAAGTGCGTGTCCTTCTGCGTCACGGACGCGGTGAGCGGGTCTCCGCTCGGGCACGTCGGCGTCAACGAGATCGACCACTTCATACGGGCCGCCCGCGTCGGCTACTGGGTCCTCCCCGAGGCCCGCGGCCACCGTGTCGCCACCCGCGCCCTCCGCCTCGCCGCACGCTGGGCCTTCACCGCCCTGGGCATACACCGCCTGGAACTCGGGCACGCCCTCGGCCACGACGCCTCCTGCCGGATAGCCGAGCGCTGCGGTTTCCCGTACGAGGGCACGCTGCGGGGCGCCATGTTCGAGGCGGGCCGCCACGACGCCTTCCGTGACGTCCACCTGCACGCCCGCCTGGCCACGGACCCGGAGCCGGGGGAGGGATAGCTACCCGCCGCTCCAGGGCTTCGCCACCCGCCACTTCACGGCCACAGCAACTCCTTGGCCCAACCCCTGTCCGTACGCCGGTAGTCGAGCCGTACGTGCCGTCGCCGTGCGTCGCCCTGGAAGAACTCCACCTCGTCCGGCGCGAGTACGTACACCGTCCACGACGGCACCGGCGCGTCCGGCTCGCGCCGCGCCCGCTCCCACGCGTCCTCCGAGGCGCGCTCCAACTCCTCGTAGGAGGAGAGCACTTCGCTCTGGCGGCCCACGAGCCCGGCGGCCAGCGCACCCGTGGAACGCGCGTGCAGATCGGCGTCCGCGACCTCGGCGGGGGCGACCGTCACCCGGCCGCGCACCCGCACCTGACGGCCCAGGGCGGGCCAGTAGAAGCCGAGCGCCGCCCGCGGCCGGGCGGCCAGGTGCCGGCCCTTCCGGCTGCCCGCGTGCGAGGCGAAGTGCCAGCCGTGCTCGTCCGCGCCGTGCAGCATGACCGTCCGTACGTCCGGTGTGCCCTCCGCGTCCGCCGTGGCGAGCGACATGGTGTGCGGCTCCGCCTGGCCCGCCGCCACCGCCTCCGCGAACCACGTGGTGAACAGCGGCAGTGGCTCGGCGGGTGCGGCGGCCGGGTCGAAGGAGGGCAGCTCGGTGACCTCCGGGTCCCACACCCGCAGCGACCTCAGCAGCTCGTGAAGATCCGTTCCCATGCTCCGATTGTCACCGGCCCAGGACCTCAGACGGTACCCAGGTCGGACGAGACCCACCTCTCCGGACGCAGATGGACGATCACCTGCTCGCCGTGGCTCTTCCAGGCGAAGTCCACGTACTCGTCCACCTTCTCGGCCGGGAGGTAACGGGCGGAGATCTCGCGGAGCTGCTCGACGGTCGCGGGGACCGTGTCCGTCACCGGGCCCTCGACCGACACGTACCGGATGGTGGGTTCGAGCCGGTCGACCATCAGGGAGAACCGGCCCGCGGCCTGGATCAGCTCGTTCTTGCGGCTGTCGCGTCCGGTCATGACCCAGATGTCGCCGCCGGGGGCGTACTGGTACCAGATCGGCACGGTCAGCGGGGCCCGTCCCGGCCCCGCGTCCACCGCGAGCGCGGCGATGTGCGGCTCGGCCAGGAACTCTTCACGTTCTTCGCGGGTGAGCGCCATCTCGGTTCTCCTTGCGACAGGTGGGGCGGCACGGACGCCGTTGTCATTTCCGTCTTTTCTGCCTCTTCCGCCTCTCCGTCAGCGAGTCTCGGACATGGGCTATTCCGACGCATGGTCCATGCATGGTCCATATGGCTCGAACCGCTCGGTGCCAGGCGGGGCCGCAGGCGTAGAACCGCACACGCGTGCGAGGTGGCGGTAGGTTGCTGCCCGTGGTGCGCCATCGAGAGGGAAATCGAGCGGAAAGCGGGACAGCCGTGAAGTCAACGGGCGCGGCCCTCGCCGCCGGCACCCTCCTCCTCGGCCTCACCGCATGCGCGGGCGTCGGCGAGAAGGAGCCGTGGCTCTCCGCCCCCGAGGTCTTCTACCTGCGCCCCGACGGTGACAAGTCCGGCCCCCACGACAAGACGCCCTTCCACCTCCAGGCGGAGGACACCAAGTCACCCACCAGGAACAACGACCGCGACCATCGGCTCACCGTGGACGTGAGCGGCTCCGAGGACGTCGTACGGCTCAAGACCGTGGGCCTGCGCAAGAGCGGTGCCCGGTGCGAGGGCGACGCCGTGCGTGTGACCTGCGAGGTCGACGGCACGTACGACAGCTGGGCGGACCTCGACCGGGTCCACCCGAAGCCCGCGAAGGGTGCGGAACCCGGGGACACGGGCGTCGTACGGTTCACGTACACCACCCAGGACGGCGAGAAGCTGACGGCCAGGACCCGGGTCGTCGTCGGTGAGCCCGTGATCGAGGTGCGCACGATCAAGCCGTTCAAGGACGTCCGGCCCGGCTCCGGGATCACCGCGCCCGTCGTCGTCCGCAACTCCGGCGAGGTGCCCGTCGAAGGACTCGGCCTCAAACTCGTCGACGGAACCATGGACTTCACGCAGCGGTACTCCAACTGCCGTTACCCGGAGCCCCAGCGGGGCCACATGGCGATCTGCCGGTTCCCTGACCTGCGGATCAAGCCGGGCGAGGCGGTCGTCCTCCGGCCCGCGGTGCGGCTGCGCGCCCCCAAGGCGACGATGTACGGCTCTTTCGGCCAGGACGCGTGGGCCCTGGACATGGGGCCGGGAAAGTACGGTGTCACACCCGACGGCGGTGACGCCGGTGACGGCCCGGCCCTCGAAGCCGAGCGGGCGGACGACGCGGACGCGAAGGGTACGTTCGCCAAGGGCGGAGCCAGCACCGAGGTCACCCTCGACACCGGCTCCGACTACGAGGTCTCCGACGTCGACCTGAAGGGCGAGCCCGGCACCGAGCGCGAGGTCCGCCTCACCGTTCGCAACAACGGTCCCGGCGACCCCGGCCCCGCCACCGAGCTGGTGTTCAGTCCTCCGTTCGGCGTGACGGTCCTGAAGCAGCCCATGACGGCGATCGACGAAGACGTCTACGAGCCCTACTGCGAGGGCAACGGCTTCGCGTACACCTGCGACGTCGGCGCGCTGAAGCCGGGCGAGGACCGCACCTTCGAGTTCACCCTGCGCCTCGGCGAACCGGGAGAGGGCACCGCGACCGTCATGGACAAGGAGGACTCCGACCGCCGCGACCCGAACCCCGGCAACGACGAGGCCACGATCAGGGTCCGGCCGTAAGGGAGTCGGTGCGGCGGCGGCGCCTCATCGGGCAGGCCGTTCGGGGATTCTCGGAAGAACCTTCTCCGCGATGTCGAGGAGGGCGCTGTCGTCCGGGAGGGCTCCGGACTCGCTCCACACGGTGATCTCGCAGTAGCCGCCCCGGTCATTACGGTCCAGGGCCACGGCCAGGTTTCTGGCCAGTGGACCTTGTTCGACCGGTCCGCCTGATCCGCCACTCCCCAGATCGATCTCGAGCTTCATGGTGTGATCCGAGGAGAAGACCGCGGGCCGACCGAGAACCTTGAGTGTCTTGATGTCCGTCTCGTTCCCGTACTTCATCAGCTTCACGTACTGGTCGGTCGACAGGTCGTTGTAAGTGGCCGAGACGTTCACGGTGTACGTGTCGAACGCGACCTCGGCCTCCGGCTGGGCGACCTTCCCATCAGTCAGAGGAGCGGTGTTGTTGGTGCCGGAAGCACTGGTCGCGGTCTCTTCAGGCGTTCCCAGGAGCTTGGCCAGGTCCGGCCGGTTGAGCGCCTTGCACAGCGCTTCACCGGTCACGGGTCGGGGCTTCTGCTTGTAGGTCTTCGGCAACTCCTCGTGTGTCCCGTCCGAACACGAGGCGGGCTGCGGGGTGCTGGCGTCGGCCGGCATCACGTGTGGGGCCACCCACAGCGCGGCCCCGATTGCCCCGAACACGGCCACGGCGGCGACGGCCTGGCCCCATGCGTTGGGCTCCTTCTCCGGGGTGGCCGGGACGGGACGCGGCTCAGTTCCAGCCTGGGGCTGGGCCTGGGCCTGGGCCTGGACCTGGGGCTGGACCTGGGTCTGGGGCTGGACCTGAGCCTGGGCGGCAGCATCGAGCGCCGCCCCGTCCGCGGAGGCCGCCGGACTCGGGTTCCGGCGGGCGCGCAGGGCCCGGACCACCACGTAGACGCGTATCGCGGTGAACACGAGGAACACCACGCCGAGACCGGCCGCGACCCGGTCGTGATCGTGGACGGCGAGATACATGATGCGTACGCCGAGAACGGACCCGACCGCGATGAGCAGGGGCTCGCGGACCCAGAACGGCAGGAGACGCAGGAGGAAACCGAGCATCCGGTGATCTCACCAGGACAAGCCCACATCCGCCGTGGTGGAGGCCACAGTTCCGGGCACGTGCAGGGCCTGCCGAGGCAAGAGACGCCAAACCGACGATCCCGAGGGCGCCGTGATTCCGGCGGAGCCCTCAGTACAGCTGCCGCAGGTGATCCCTCAGTGCGCGCGCGACCTGGGCCAGGAGGGCCTCCGCGCCGGGCTGGCTGGAGGCCGGGACCAGTGACTCGGTGAGGGCGGCGATGGCGAAGCCCTGGCCGTCGGCGTGCTCGACGACGCCGATCTCGTGGCGGAGGTTGAGCAGCGTGCCGGTCTTGGAGGACCAGGTGGTGGCGTCGGAGCTGAAGTCCGGGGCGAGGCGGTGCCGGAGCACGTTGTGGGCCATGAGGCCGCGTACGCGCTCGGCGACCTCGGGGTGGATCTTCGACGGTGTCCACAAGGCCTGGAGCAGCTCGACCCAGGCGCGTGCGCTGCCGGTGTTGGCGCGGGTGGTGTCGAGCTGCGGCACCCGGTGTCCGCGGCCGCTGGTACCGGCGTCGATGGCGAGGGAGTGGGCGAGATGGACGTCGGCGGCGTCGAAGCGTTCGACGGGGGTGTCCATCAGCTCGTTCATCGTGTGCCGGACGGTGATGTCGCGCAGGCCGAGCTCGTGGACGATCTCGGCGACGCGGGCCGGCGGGGTGAGACCGAAGAGCGCGTCGGCGGCGTGGCTGTCACTCAGGCAGGTGCTCAGGTAGAGCAGGTCGTCGACCGCGATCCGGGCGGGGTGGCGGAAGCGGCTCACCCCGATGGGGCCGGCCGTGGTGATCCGCCCGGGCTCCACGTCGAGGGGTGTCGCTCCGTCGAGCTCGCCCCGCCGGACGCGTTCGAGGGTCGCCAGCGCGAGCGGGACCTTGACGAGCGACGCGGACGGCAGCGGGGTGTCCGGCTCGATGCCCAGCTCCTCTCCCGTGTGCAGATCCCGCACGAGCAGGCAGCCGTGCAGGCCGCCGTCGCGGAGTTGCTCGCGCAGGTCGTGCAGTAACGCCTCGGTGCTCAAGTCGGGGGCCCTCCTGAGGTTTCCGCTGAGTTTCTCGCTGAGGTTCCCGCGCCCAGACAGCGGGCGACGGCGTCGCCCAGGCGCGCTTCGATCAGCTGGGGATTGCCGTCTCCGGCGGCGGCGAGGGCGAAGCCCCGGCCGATCGCGATCTCGCCGATGGGCCGCCATTCCAGGGCGAGTTCCCCGGCCTGGGCGGGGGAGCACAGCAACAGGTCGCGTGAGCACAGGACTTCGGCCGCGGCGGTCGTCAGGTCGGGCGCGGTGACGAGCTGTGCGGGCCGCAGCCCGAGCGCGTCGCGCAGGCGTGTCAGCGGGTCGCGGATGTGCGGCACGTCGTCCTCCGGCTGGATCCACACGCGGCGGGCGGGGCCGGAGGAGGCGCGTCCGACCCGCAGGGTCTCCAGGTAGACGCGCTTCACTCCCGGATCCCGGGCGCCGGCGAGCCCGAGCGGCACGGACCACCGCGCGTCGTCCGGCGGTACCGCGACCAGAGCGGCCCGCACCTGCTGCGCGTGCAGGAGTTCCGTACGCTGCGCCGGGCCCGCGACGCGCAGATCGAGGGTGACGCCGTGCCCGCGTGCCTCGGCGACGAGGTGGGCGAGACCGGCCGTGGAGCAGATGCCGGGCACCGCGAGCCGCCACGGCTTGCGTTTGACGGCCTCCGCCTCGTGCAGCAGCACGTCGGCCGCCTGCACGAGCTGCCGGGCCGTCGGCAGCATGTCCCGGCCGAAGGGGGTGAGGACGGCCCGCCGTGAGGTGCGCTCGAACAACGGTTCACCGAAGCGTTCCTCCAGTGCGGCGACGCGACGGCTGGCCACCGACTGCGACATCCGGGCGGCGGCGGCCCCGACGGTGAAACTGCCGTGCTCGCTCACGCTGACGAACGCACGACAGGCTCCCACCAGATCCACAGCGGGAACCCTATGTCAGATCTGTGGCAGATCCACGGCCCGGCTCCTATGCCGAAACGGCATGGAGCGGAGCGTTCGCGTATTGGACCGCATGGCTGAGCGGCGGTGAGGGTGATCCCCGAACTCATGACCAACCAGGAGGTCGGACCATGCAGAGCACGCAGCACACCCCTGCCCGTCGCACCCTGCGCGGTGCGCTCGCCGCACTCGCCCTCGTCGTCCCGCTCACCGCCTGCGGCCAGGACGGTTCGTCGGCTTCGGCTTCGTCGTCGTCCCGGTCCGCCGTGAGGACGACCCCGATCGCGGCGACCACCCCGGTCAACGGCGAGTTGAAGGAACTGGAGCGCAAGTTCGACGCCAGGCTCGGCGTCTACGCGATCGACACCGGCACCGGGCGCGAGGTGGCGTACCGGGACGGGGAGCGGTTCGGCTACCACTCCACGCACAAGGCGCTGTCCGCCGGCGCTGTCCTGAGGAAGTACGGGCTGAACGGCATGAACGAGGTGATCAAGTACTCCGAGGACGACCTGGTCCACCACTCGCCCGTCACCGAGAAGCACGTCGAGACCGGCATGACCCTGAGCGAGTTGTGTGACGCCGCCGTCCGCTTCAGTGACAACACCGCGGCCAACCTGCTGTTCGACGCGCTCGGCGGTCCCAAGGGACTCCAGGCCGAGCTGCGGAAACTGGGCGACAAGGTCACCCTGATGGAGCGCGTCGAGCCCGGGCTGAGCGACTGGGTGCCGGGCGAGACACGGGACACGACCACCCCGCGGGCGCTCGCGAAGGACCTGCGCGCGTACGTTCTCGGAGACGTCCTCCGAGGGCCCGAGCGGGACCGGCTCACGACGTGGCTGAAGACCAACACCACCGGGGACGAGGTCATCCGGGCCGGGGTGCCCGACGGCTGGGTCGTCGGCGACAAGACCGGAAGCGGCAGCGGCTACGGCGCCCGCAACGACATCGCCGTCGTGTGGCCGCCCGACTCCGCGCCCATCGTCATGGCGATCCTGACGAACCGCGGCGAGGCGGACGACACGTACGACAACAAACTGATCGCGGAGGCGGCGTCCGTGGTGGCCGACCGGCTGTCGTAGCGGGGCCGGGGCGGGACATCACAGTCCGTCTTGCGCCCCCGCCGCCCCTACCCGTCCCATCCCCAGGGGCTGCGCCCCTT
>NZ_VJZC01000025.1 GCF_009377185.1 Streptomyces spongiae | reverse complement strand
GCCTCATGCCGGTCCGCGAACCGGTACGCGACGTACAACCCCCGCACCCCGAGCCACCGCAGCGGCTCCGGCTCCCAGGTGCCGGGACGATGCCCGGTCCACGGCAGCCGGGTCAGCCGCGACTCACGGCCCAGCACCAGATCGGTCAAAGTGCGCGCGGCGAGATTCGTCGAGGTCACACCGTGCCCGACGTAACCACCGGCCCAGCCGAGCCCCGTCGCACGGTCCAGCCCCACCGTCGCCGACCAGTCGCGGGGCACCGCGAGCACCCCGCACCAGGCGTGGTCGACACGGGCGCCGGTGGTCTGGGGCAGCACCGTGAACAGGGTCTCGGTGAGCTCGCTGATCGTGCGGTCGGCCACCCGTCCCGCGTCGTCGGTGCGCGAGCCGAAGCGGTACGGGACACCGCGACCGCCGATCGCGATCCGGTCGTCGGAAGTGCGCTGCGCGTACAGGTGCCCGTGGGCGGTGTCGCCGAGGGTCTCCCGGCCCGCCCAGCCGATGTCCTCCCACACCTCCTTCGACAGCGGCTCGGTGACGATCATCGAGCTGTTCATGGGGAGCCAGGTGCGGCGCAACCCCTTGAGCGAGGCCGTGAAGCCCTCCGTGGCGCGCAGGACGACGGGTGCGGTCACGGTGCCGTGAGCGGTGACCGCCCGGCCCGGCTCGATGGCCGTGACCGGGGACTTCTCGTAGAGGGTCACGCCGAGCCGCTCGACCGTGTCGGCGAGTCCACGGACGAGGGCCGCGGGCTGGAGCCGGGCGCAGTGCGGGGTCCAGGACGCCGCCGTCATCCCGTCGACGCGAATGCGGTCCGCGGCCTCCTCGGGCGTGAGCATCACGGCCTCCGTGACGCCCCACTCGTGGTCGGCCTCGGTCTTGTGGCGCAGCCGGGCGGCCTGTGCCGGTGTGCGGGCCACCCGCAGGGTGCCGCCCTTGACGATGCCGGCGTCGATGCCCTCGCGCTCCGCGACGGTGATGATCTCGTCGACGGCCTCGTTCATCGCGCGCTGGTGGTCGAGGACGGCCTCCCGGCCGTACTGCCGGGCGAGCCGGTCGCGGGCGCCGGGGACCAGCCCCGATGCCCAGCCGCCGTTGCGGCCGGAGGCACCGAAACCGGCGAACTCGGCCTCCAGGACGGTGATCCGCAGCGAGGGATCGGCCCGTTTCAGGTAGTACGCGGTCCACAGACCGGTCAGCCCGGCACCCACGACGCACACGTCGGCGTCACGGTCGCCGGGCAACGCCCGGCGGGGGGTGGGCAGTTCGGTGAACCAGTGGGAGATCCGGCCGTTGACCGGGCTGGGCCGGCCGAGCGTGGAGGCGCTCACGGAGAGTGTCCTTTCGCGGCGGTGGGGCGGGGTGCCGACTGCGAAGTGCGACAGAATCCCGGATTCCGTCGCACTGTCCGCGGAGGTGGTCAGACGCCGAGCAGGCCGGGCAGTTCGGAGAGGTCCTTGATCTCGTCGTACGGCTGGAAGGCGGCCGATCCCGGGAAGCCGTACCGGTTCACCCAGATCCGCCGCATGCCCGCGTACCGCTTGGTCGGCATGATGTCGTACTCCCAGCCCTGGGCGGTGTGGATGATGTCCTCCGGGCCGCGGCCGGTCGCCTTCATCAGGTACTCGAAGGCCTGCGGCAGCGGCTTGTACGCTCCGGCCTGCTCGGCGGTCAGCACGTAGTCCCACTCGACGCCGAGTTCGTCGACCGCGTACTGGATGAGGTCGTCCTCGCTGTTGGAGAGGATGGCGATGTCGTACGCGCTCTTCAGACGGCGCAGCGCGTCCGGGACCTCGTGGAACGGCTTGAACTTCTTGATGGCCTCGATCAGCGCCTCGCCGTCCTCGTCCCGGTACTCCAGGCCGTGCAGCAGCATCACGTTGCGCAGGGTGCGGCGGACGATCTCGCGGTAGGGGCGGTACTCGTCGACGACGCCCTGGAAGCGCATGACGTACGCGTCGTGGTGGAACCGGTCGGGGTCGACGCCGACCTCTGCGAGGCGGTCCTTGACGATCTCGTGGGTGGCGGCGCGGGTGTCGAAGTTGATGAGGGTGCGGTAGCAGTCGAAGCTGACGACCTTGCGCATGAAGGGAACTCCTTGAGGGTCCTTGAGGGTCCTTGCGGGGGAAGGGGGTTCAGGAACGGTTGCTGGCCTCGGCCAGGCCCAGGTCCTTGGTCTCGGGGGCGAGGAAGTACGACACGACGAGTCCCACCAGGGTGATCGCGACCGCGACGCCGAGCGTGCCGCGCACACCCAGGTCCTCGGCTGCGATCGGGAGCAGGAACGTGGAGGTGGCGGAGCCGACGCGGCTCATGGCGGTGGCGATGCCGACACCCGTGGCCCGCAGGTCGGTCGGGAACAGCTCGCTCGGGTAGACGAACTGGAGCCCGCTGCCGGCCGCCTCGAAGAACTGGAAGGCGGCGAACAGGGCCACCACCGCGAACGCCCAGTGCAGCGGCAGCACGGCCAGCGCGATCAGCGACACGTTGATGCACACGAAGGTGCTGATGAGCAGCGAGCGGCGGCCGATCCGGTTGACGACCACCAGCCCCAGGGCGATGCCCGCCACCGCGATGGTGGTGATCAGCGCGCTGGCGCCGTACGTGGCCCCCACACCGAAAGCGGACAGCATCTGCGGCTGGAAGGAGCGGACCGCGAAGGCGGGCGCGACCTGACAGATCCAGAAGACGGAACAGAACACGACCGGGACGGTGTAGCCGCGCCGGAAGACCTCGACGAGGTTGCCGAGTCCCGAGCCGCCGCGCTGTTCCTGCCGGGTCTCCGTGAGCAGATCGCCCGTGTCGATGTCCTGGCCGAGGTGCTTGCGTACGACGGCCTTCGCCTCGCCGATCCGACCGCGCGAGGCCAGCCAGCGCGGCGACTCGGGGATGCCCGCCCGGAAGACGAGGAAGACCAGTGCCGGCACTACACCGGAGGCCAGCATCCAGCGCCAGGAGTCCGGGCCGAGACCGGTCAGCGCCCAGCCCACCCAGTAGCTCACGCCGTACCCGACCCACCAGGCCAGCACCAGGGCGGACAGGGCCGGACCGCGCATCCGCCGGGGCACCAGCTCGGTGGTGAGGGCTGAGGCGATGGGGTAGTCGGCGCCGATCGCTATGCCGATCAGCAGCCGCAGCACCATGAGCTGCCAGGCCTCGGTGACGAAGAACTGCAGCGCGGAGAAGACCACGAAGGCGGCCAGGTTGAGGACGTACATCAGATGGCGGCCGACCCGGTCGGTGATCGGGCCGAAGACGGCGCCGCCGACGAAGACGCCGACCAGGACGGAGGCGGCGATGAGGCCGGTCCACAGTGTGTCGAGCGCGAGCGCCGGGGTGATGAGGCTGAGGGCGACACCCATCACGCCGAGCAGATAGCCGTCACAGAACGGGCCGCCCATGGCCACCGCCATGATCCGGCGGTGGAAGGGACTGACGGGCGCGTCGTCGAGGGACGAGGTCCCACCGGTGGTGGACGAGGTCACGGACATGCTTGAGGCTCCTGGGGGACGCGGGGCTGCGGGGGGACGCGCGCCGGCAGGGGGACCGGAGCGGAGGAGGCCGTGCGTCAAGCATTGGCAGGCGTACGGCTCTGTACGCGGACGGACCGACAGTCACCGGGGTGTCCGGAGCGACCGGGTGAGGCGGTCCGGGGTTGGCCATCACCCTGGTTCAGCCCACGGCCACCGTCAATGAACACCGTGTTCGCTTCGAAGGCGGCGGATGGACAGTCTGTTCCGCGGCCGCCGTCCGGTGGACAGACCGTCCACACCGCCCGCTCGGGGCGAACATCCTGGCCGTTGACCCTCCCGCCGTGCCCGCCACAGGGTGGGAGACGTCCCCCGCCCCTCGCACGCCGTGGGAGAGCTGCCGTATGAGCCATCCGTCCGGGGCCGACCGGCTCGTCGTCCTGCACCGCGGCATCCTGCCGCCGAACGCCGAGAGCATCGAACGCCTCGCGGACACCGTGTACGCCACCGAGGAGGAACTGCCGCTCCTCCTGCCCGGCGCGGACGCCGTCTTCTGCTGGCACTCCATCACGTCCGCGGTCGCCCCGGCCTGGCCCGAGGACCCGGCCCTGGCGCCCGGCTGGGTCCACGTGGCCGCCGCCGGAGTGGACCCGTTCCTCTTCCCCGCCCTGGTCGACAGCCCGGACGTGGTGCTGACCAACTCGCGCGGCGTCTACGACCAGGCCATCGCCGAGTACGTCCTCGGCCTGGTCCTCGCCCTCGCCAAGGACTTCCCCGGCAGCTGGGAGCACCAACGGCGTCGCGAGTGGCGGCCGCGCGACAGCGAGCGCATCGGCGGCCGTACGGCGCTGGTGTGGGGAACCGGCCCGATCGGTCGTGCCATCGCGCGCATGCTGCGCGCCGTCGGCATGCGGGTGGCCGGCGCGGGGCGCACCGCGCGCGACGGCGATCCCGACTTCGGCACCGTGCACGAGGGCGCGAGCCTGCGCACGGCCCTGGCCGAGGCGGACTACGTGGTCCTCGCGGCCCCGCTCACCCCGGCCACCCTCCGCATGGTCGACGCCTCCGTCCTCGCCGCCATGAAGCCCGGTGCCCGGCTGGTCAACGTGGGGCGGGGCGGCCTCGTCGACGAGGAGGCGCTGGCGCTGCACCTCGCCGACGGCCGCCTGGCCGGAGCGGCCCTGGACGTCTTCGACCGGGAACCCCTGCCGTCCGCCTCACCGTTGTGGGACATGCCCGGCGTGATCGTCTCCCCGCACACGGCGGGCGAGGTGACCGGCTGGCGCGGCGACCTGGCGGACCTGTTCCTCGACAACCTCAGGCGCTGGAGGGAGGGGCGCCCGCTGCGGAACGTGGTCGACAAGGAGAAGGGGTACGTCAGGGAGAGCGCCGCACTGACCTGACGTACCCCTTGGGGCCACTACGCCTAGCGGCCCAGGGCCTTGAGTACCGTCCCCAGTTGCCGGACCGGCTCGGGGCCGGCCATGCGCAGCACGACCGTGTTCGCCCCTGCCTCCGCCAACTCGTGGACCCGTCCGGCGGCCTCCGCCGCTGAGCCGGAGACGGTGAACACCTGCTCGGCAGGGCGGCCGAGCCAGGCGCTCTGCCCCTCGACCTGAGGCCGCAAAGCACGCGCCACCTGGTCTGCGTCGTCCCCCACGCAACAGAAGGCGAACGCGGTCAGAGCGTGGTCAGCGGCGGCTCCTCCCTTGTCGATCAGTGCCCGAGCGCTCTCCAGGTCGCGCGGCCCGTGCCCCTCGGCGATCAGCGTGCCGTCCGCGACCCGCCCGGACAGCTCCAGCGAGCGGGGCCGCACCACACCCGCGATCACGGGCGGCGGTTCCGCGGGAGGATGCACCAACGTGATGCCGTCCAGGCGCACTTCCCGCCCGTCCAGTTCGACGCGCTCACCGCGCAGCAGCGCGCGCACGGAGCTGATCGTCTCCTCCAGCAGAGCGAGAGGCGACCGCGCCGCGACGCCGACCGACGCCATCCACTCCGGCACCCCGTGCCCGATCCCGGCCACGAGCCGACCCGGGAACACCCGAGCCAGCGTCGCCACCTCCATCGCCAGCAACGCCGGACTCCGCAGTGGCGCGGGCATGATCCCGATGCCCACCCGCAGCCGCTCCGTCGCCCCGAGCGCGACGGACGCGGCCGACAGGCCTCCGGGCCACCCGAGGTCCTCGACCACCCAGAGGTCGTCCGCTCCGAGCGCCTCGACCTCCCGCGCGAACCCGGGCAGGTCCTCCGGAGCCCAGTCGCGGTCGTACATCACACCGATCCGAAACGTCGTCATGCACGGAAACGTATGCCCGCGCCGGTGAGTGATCAATGGGGCGCTCGGGCGGTGGGGGCCGGGGTCAGGTCAGCGCGCAGGCCGAGCCGTTGAGGGTGAAGGCGCCGGGGTTGGGGTTGGCGGTCGAGCGGGTGGCCGTGAAGCCGAGGGTGACCGAGCCCGCCGCGGGGATCGTCGCGGTGTAGGACGCGGAGGCGACGCTGACCTCGGCGCCGCTCTGCGTCGCGGTGCCGCCCCACAGGTTGGTGACGCGCTGGCTGTCGGGGAAGGTCCAGCGGAGCGTCCAGCCGTTGATCGCCGTGCTGCCGGTGTTGCGGATGACGATCTCGCCCTGGAATCCGCCCGGCCACTCGTTCGTCACCCGGTAGCCGACGCCGCAGGCGGCCGACGATCCGCCGGACGAGGTGGTGACCGTCACCGTGCCGGAGCGCGGTGAGCGGTTGCCGGCGGCGTCGCGGGCGTAGACGGCGAAGGTGTACGAGGTGGACGGCGCGAGGCCGGTGACTGTGGCGGAGGGGGTCGCCGTGCTGGTGGCGGCGGTCTCGTTCGCGCCGCTGACGCGGACGACGTCATAGCCCGTGACACCGGTTGTGTCGGTGGCGGCGGCCCACGTCAGCCGGACGGACGAGGAGGTCACCGCGGAGGCGGTCGGCGTTCCGGGGGCGGTCGGGGGAGTGGTGTCGCCTCCTCCGGAGGAGTAGACGGTGGCTTCCTTCGAGGTGGCGGCGATGCCGTTGGCGCCATTGAAGACACGCTGGCCCCATGAGCTGAGCCGTGTGGGGTCGAAGTCGGTCGCCAGGTCGAGGATCGGGTCGGTGTTGCCGCTCCAGGACCAGGCCAGGTAGCCGAGCTTCAGTTGCTGGGCGGCGGCCATCATGGTGTCCTCGTCCGGGTCGCCCCACTGGTCGGGCGGTCCTCCGAACTCACCGATGAGGATGGGCAGTTCGGCGGCGACGAAGGCGTTCAGGTAGTCGGTGATCTCCTGGGCGGTGTCATACACGCTGTACATGTGGATCGAGAAGATCAGGTTGCCGGTGGGGTCGGCGTCGTAGACGGACTGGGCGTTGGCGCGCATGACGCCCTGCCAGTCCTGGCCCCAGTTGGGCGCGTCCACCATGATGGTGTGCGCGAATCCGGCGTCGCGCAGCTTCTTGACGGCCGCGATCGTGGGATCGGTCCAGCCGGCGGGGTTGGTGTTGCCCCAGGGCTCGTTGCCGATGTTGATGATGACGTGGTTCTCCTGGCCGGTCAGGACCTCCTTCAGACCGATCCAGTAGTCGGCCGCGTGGTCGAGGGTCCCGGCCGCGGCCTCCTCGCCGTAACCGGTGGTGTCGTGCACCTCCAGTACGCAGATGAGCCGGTTGGCCTTGCACTGGGTGATGACGCCCGCCACGTCCTGGGCGCTGTTCTTGGTCCAGCGGTGGCCGTCGGAGAGGACGACGCGGACGGTGTTGGCCCCCAACGCCTTGACGTCGGCCAGCGACTGCGTTTCGCCCGGATACCAGGTGTGGGCGTGGTTGACACCACGCATCACGAAGTCGTTCCCGTTCGCCTCCAGCAGCCGGCCGTTCTGGATGCGGAAGCCGGTGGCCGCCGCCTGGGCAGGCGCGGCGAAGGAAAGTAAGGGGACGAGGAGGCCCAGGAGGACGGCCACGACGGCGGCCACTCGTGGGGAGGTGCGGGTGCGGGATCTCATGGCGGCTCCGAAAGATGAGATGGGGTGACGGTGCGTCAGGATGACGCGGCGCGCGCCGTGCAATTGACAGTCGCCGACGGGGTGCCTGCCGTTGCCGGGGTACTGGCGATGAAGCCGAACGTGGTGCTCGCACCGGGGGCGAGGGTGCCGTTCCATGTCGCGTTCGTGACGGTCGCCGTGCCGTCGGCGGCCGTGGTGAGGGTGCCGCCCCAGAGCTGGGTGAGACGGGCGCCGTCGGCCGGTACGACGGTCACGGTCCAGCCCGCGACGGGGGAGGCGGAGGTGTTGGTCACCGTCACCTCGCCCTGGTAGCCGCCCTGCCAGACGGAAGGGGCCCGGAACGACGCGGAGCAGGAGGGCTGACCGCCGCCCGGGTCACCGGGATCGCCGGGATCCCCTGGCGTGCCCCCGTCGAGGAGCGCGGTCAGGGCCGGATACCAGCGAGCAGCGATCTTGTCGTCGCCGGAGGCATTGGGGTGGACGCCGTCGTACGTGTCCGTGGCGGTGCTGAAGCCCGTCCACTGGTCGACCACCGCCACGGGGGAGCGGTCGGTGCTCGTGGCGCCGGCCCAGTCGGGGATCCGCGCGTTGAAGTCGACGACACGCTGGGCGCAGGCCGTGCAGCTGCCCGGGTTCATGGGGATGAGCCGCGCGACCAGGATCTTCATGTCCGGGTTGGAGGCCCGCATCTGCTCCACGAGCCTGGAGTAGGCGGCGAGGATGCGGTCGGGTGCGATGTCGCTCCAGACGTCGTTCGTGCCGAAGTGCATGACAACGATGTCCGGAAGCGTGGCCGCCAGACGTGCCGGCAGCAGGTTCTGGTCCGCCACGTCGGTGACCCGTTCGCCGCCGTGGCCCTCGTTGTCCCCGTCGTGCGCCTGTCCGCAGCCCTGGTGGCTCAGCGTGCCGACAAGGTCGATGTCCGTGTAGCCGGTGCTCTGCAGCCGGTTCCACAGCACGGCCCGCCAGCAGCCCGGCGACCCGGTGATCGAATCGCCCAGCGGCATGATGCGCACGGCCCTCGCGGTGGTGTCCGCGGCGGTGGCGCGGGGGGCGAGCGGCCCTCCGACGGACAGGAGCAGGGCGGCCAGGAGGCCGAGAACCGGAATGGCGCGTAAGGAGGCGTTCCGTGATGGCGCATGGTGGGTGCTGCGCATAGTGGTCCCTTCCCTCGTGAGGTGGGAGCGCTCCCATGACACATCAAGCCAGCATTGACATTTCCACGTCAAGACCTCTGTGGCGGGCCATGAGTCCCCGATCGAGATCGGGTAGGGGTCACGACCGGGGGCGGGGGAAGCTCTCCAGGGCCCGGGCGAGGCCCGTGGCATCGGTGCCGATCTTGCGGTAGACGGAGGACAGCAGCCGTGTCACGCCCTGCTCGGTGAGGCGCAGTTCCTTTGCTACCACCGTGCCCAGGTGCCCCTGGGCCGTCATCTCGGCGGCCTTGCGCTCATGCGCGGTGAGCGTGTCCGTCTGCGCGTACCGCAGGGGCAGAGGCCGCAGCCCGGCCGCCGAAAGCTCCTCCCTGGCCCGGGAGGCCAGGGCCTCGGCACCGCAGTGGACGGCGCCTTCCTGGCCCTGGTAGAGACGGTCCGCGGCCTCCTGCACACGGCCGTTGCGGGCCAGCGCCGCGCCGTAGCCGACCAGTGCACGGGCCAGCTCGTACGAGGCGGGTGACCGCTCGAGATGGTCGACGGCCTCCGCGTACAGGTCGAGCGCCGCCCGGCCGCCGGTCACCTCGGCCTCGGCGTGGAGCGCCTGGCCGATCGCGGAGGCGGCACCGAAGTCCCGGGCGGCCTTGGCGGCGTCCCGGGCGAGACGGACCGCCCGGTCGGGAGCGGTGGGGGCCAGAGCGGAAGCCAGGTCCAGCTGCCAGGAGCACCAGGTCGGGTTGCGCCACGACTTCGTCTCCAGCCAGTCCCCGACCTCGGACAGGAGGTCCTCGGCCTCCTGGTGCTGTCCCTCGGCCAGGAGCAGTTCGGCGTACACCGTGCGGGGATCGGGGTAGATGACGGCGTGCGGGACCACCTCGCCGTAACGGTAGGAGTCGGCGAGCCGGCGTGCCTCGGCGGTCCGCCCACGGGCCAGCAGGGTCTGGACGAGGATGCCGATGGCGAACCACTGGGCGGGCACGGCGCCTTCCACCCGGTCGGCGATGCGCAGGCCCTCGCGTACCAGTTCCTCCGCCTCGGCCAGACAGCCGCGCCGGTAGCGGATGTAGCCGAACAGGGTCTGGCCCAGGGCCAGATGGGAGCCCCGCCAGCCCTTGGCCTGGCACTCGGCCATGCCCTTGGAGAAGAGCTCCTCGGCCCTTCGCGGCTGGTCGCAGTACATGAAGACCAGGGCGACCGAAACGGGCACCTCGAAGCCCCGGTTCTCGTCGGTCCAGCTCAGTCCGCCGTCCAGCGCCTTCTCGGCACAGGCGAGGACGGTCCGCCGCGGCTCTCCGCGCATCATGGCGTCCCAGGCCCGCAGACCCAGGATGTAGCGTTCCTCCAGACCACGGCCGGTCAGACGCTCCGCCAGTCGCGCCAGCCGGCGCGAGCGGCCGGACGGGTCGGGCTCCTCGGTGCGGAACGCGCTCCACACGAAGTGATCGGCCTTCATGCGCAGTCTGATGCGCGGATTGGCCGCCTGCTGTGCCTCGTCGTCGGCGACGGCCGCGGCTTCGTCCACCCGGTCCAGGTGGGCCAGTGCCTGGGTGAGCCGGTAGACGATGGAGGCGCGCAGGTCGGGGTCGACGCCGCGCTCCGCCAGCGCCGCCCGGAGGTGGCTGACGGTGGCCGCGGGTTCGATCAGGAAGGTCGAGCTCGCGAGTTCGTGGAGGAGGGCCGCGCGGTCCCGCGGAAGGGGCGGCTCCTGCAGCGCTCGGATCAGGACGCGCCGAGCGGCCTCCGGAGCCCCGGCACGGAGGTACTCACGGGCGGCCTCCCGCAGGCATGCGACCGCTTCGGGCCTGCCGTCGCAGGGGACCTCCAGCAGATGCCGGGCCGCGGCGGTGGGGCCGAGCCCCGCCGCGCGGACGGCCTCCGCCGCCGTGTTGTGCAGACCGACCCGCAGGGCCGCGGGGATGTCCTGGTAGACCGTGGTGGCGATCGTCGGGTGGACGAACTCCAGGCTGCCGCCCGGCCCGGGGGCGTCCGCCAGGATCCGCGCCGCGCGCAGCTTCTCGGTGGCCCGGGCCGCTTCCTCGCTGCCGACCACCGCGATCGTGGCGGCGAGCTCCGGTGAGATGGACGTGCCCAGGACGGCGGCGGTCCACGCGAAGCGGAGGGTGGCCGTGTCGAGCCGGTGCAGTCGTTCCAACAACCCGGGCCCCTTGATGGCCGAGGCGAGGTCCCGCATCACGGGCAGCTCGTCCGGGGTGCCCGCCAGGCCGCGTTCACCGAGCCGGATGGCCAGTTCCACGGCCTCGAACGGGCTTCCGGCGGTGACCGTCCAGCACTCCTCGCAGAACGCGCCCTCGGCTCCCTCACCCACCTCGCTCCTGACGATCCGGGCGACGCCGTCGGCGGAGAGCGGCGTCAGGACGTGCGGACGGTTCTCGTGGCGTTCCGCGAGTGCGCGGAAGGCGGGCGCCTCGGGCGGGAGTTCGTCGGGCCGGTAGGCGACCACGATCAGCAGCGGAAGGTCCTCGGCCCGTGGTGCGAAGGAGGCGAGCCAGTTGAGGGACTCGACGTCGGCCCAGTGCATGTCGTCCAGCAGCAGGACGACGGGCGCCTTCATCACCGTGAGCCGTGTGACGACCCAGTCGAGGCCGTCGCGCACCCCGGTCGGATCCGGTACCTGGGCGGCACCGGTCGCCTCGAGGCCGAGCGCGGCGGCGACGATGTCGTACCAACTTCCCAGCAGGTCCCGGCGCCCCGTCTCGTCCATCGCCGCCAGGGCGGGCTGCACGAGCTGGCGCACCACGCGGAAGGCCAGCTCCTGCTCCTTCTCGCCGCCCTTACCGGAGAGCACCGTGAATCCGTGTGCCAGGGCCCGGGCACGTGCCTCCGCCATGAGGGTCGTCTTCCCCAGCCCGGCCGCACCGGTGAAGGCGAGCAGTCCGGCGTGCCGCGCTCGCGGCACGCCTCCGACCGCGTCGCTGAGCCCCGCCAACGCGTCGTCGAGCGCGCGGAGTTCCCGCCGGCGCTCGAGCAGCGGACGGTGCTCGGTGATCGGTTGCCGCAGCTCAGGCGCCATTGCCGTACCGCTTCCTGTCGTTGCCCCTCGGAAGACAGCGCAGAGAGTACGCCCCTGTGGAGTGTCGCTGGTCGTATTGAGGAATGAGAGCACAGGGAAGGGCGAATCATTAGCTTGAGCGGTTTGACTGTTGTATGCCCGGGTAAGCTGCGCCAGCTTCACCCTTCGCAGGGCCTCAGGGGGCGGGCACCGCGCCGGCCTCCGCGTAGCGCGGCACCGTGCGGGACCAGTGGTAACACCCGCGGATCCAGCCGGCCATGCCGTCCACGTAGCCGATGCCGGACGGGCTCAACTCCGGCCTGACCCCGTCGTAGAGCTCCTCGAACTCGCGGATCGTGTTGTTGATCCGCCGGATCGCCAGCTTGACGGCCACCGGCAGGGAGCAGCGGTGCGCGCGCTGGTAGGCGAGCGCCAGATTGATCAGTTCGCCCGCCTGCTGCTCCTTCACCGCGGAGTACAGGTCGGGTATCCACACCGCCGCGTCGGCCGACAGCCGCGCCAGCCGCCGTACGACGGGGTGGTGGAGCTCCTCGGGTGCCAGTTCGCACGGCTGCGCGGCCTCGCACAGCGGGTGGAAGGGTTCGACGCCGGCGGTGAGCGAACGTATGGAGCCGCACACCCCGAGCCGTAGCGGGAAGGGCTGTGTCTGGGCGACCGCCTCGTACATCAGGCCGTGCACGTACTCGCGGCTGTTCCAGGCCCACCGCGCGGCCTGTCCGGGGGTGCAGCGTTCCCGGACCTGCCGGTGCAGGTCGGCCAGGGCTGCCCCGAGGGCGCTGTTGGGCGGTTGGTCATCCAGCAGGATGCCGACGCTCTCGCACAGCATGGGCAGGAGCCGGCCCGGCCACCGCCGGCCGACCTCCTCCGCCCGGTCGTCGAAGACGAACTGGTAGGCGATCTGATTGGCCACGATCTGAAGGACGTCACCGTCCATGGCCGGGCTGTTGTAGGACGCGAGTTCGGCGGGGCGGGTGGCGGCGATCATCGCCGCCACCGCCGGATCATCGGTCAGCCCCCACCTGCGCAGCCAGGTGGCGACGCCTGCCGCCGCCTCGGATTCGTGACGGTTGCTCTGGAAGGGGAAGGGCATGTGGAGGTGGGCGTCGATCAGTTCCTTCAAGTCGTCAGCCGTGCATCGGTCCTGCGGGACGACCTCTGTTTCCTCATGTGTCGTCGACACCGTTGTCACCTGCCGATCGGGAGTCCGCTGCTCGGGGTGTCGCAGTTGCCCGTGGGGCGTGGGCACGGGGCGGTGCGCCGGCCGGTTCACTTGCACGCGGTTCGCAGGTCATCACCAGCGACCGCGGTCCCAGCGTCGCCCCGGGGCGCGGTGGTTCGACGGGGCCGGGCGGATGG
The DNA here is from genome assembly GCF_009377185.1 of Streptomyces spongiae. Taxonomy (GTDB): domain Bacteria; phylum Actinomycetota; class Actinomycetes; order Streptomycetales; family Streptomycetaceae; genus Streptomyces; species Streptomyces spongiae. The sequence continues at coordinate 31,273 of NZ_VJZC01000025.1, read as the reverse complement.
CGCAGGCGCCAGTGGGCGGCGATGGTGGCGAGGGCCACCGTGGTCTCCGCCATGGCGAACGTGTCGCCGACGCATTTGCGGCTGCCCGCGGCGAACGGGATCATCGCGTCGCGCCGGGCGGGGGAGTCCTGCCTCGGTAGCCAGCGGTCGGGGAGGAACCGGTCGGGGTCGGGGAACGACGTCGGATCGTGGTGCAGGAGATAGGGGCTGTACAGAACGGTGCTTCCGCGAGGAAGGCGGCACCCGGCGAAGTCCGTCTCCCGGGTGGTCACGCGAGTGAAGAGCCAGCCGGGCGGGCGGTGGCGCAGCGTCTCGGTGACGACGCTTCGCGTGTAGACGAGCCGCGGCAGATCGGACGGGACCAGCCGCCGCCGTCCGTCGAGAACGGTGTCGACCTCGGCGTGCAGCCGGCGCTCCGCCTCCGGATGCACGGCCAGGAGACCGAGCGCGGAGGCCAGACACAGGGCGGGGCTCTCGGCTCCGGTCAGCAGGAGCGAGACCAGTTGGTCGTGGACTTCCCGGTCGGTGACCGCCGCTTCACCGTTGTCGCCACGCGCGGCCTCCAGCAGGGTCCCCAGGAGGTCGTCGCGGGGAACTCCCCGGCGCCGCTCGGCGATGGCCGCGTCCACGATCGCGTGCACGCGATCGACCGCGTGCCGGTAACGGCGGTTGGCGGGTGTGGGAACACGGAACAGGGCGTCGACCGGTACGGCCGTGCGGACGAACAGGCCGCGGACCACGGTGGCCAGACAGCTCCTGATCTCCGCGGCCGTCGTCCCGGCGTCGAGCGAGTCGCTGAACAGCACTCGGCTGATCACCCGTGTCGTCAGGCCCAGCATGTCGGCGCTGACGCCGACCCGCTGCCCGGCCCGCCACCCGTGGCACAGCGACTCGGCTTCCTCGGCCATGAGTTCCGTGTGCTCGGCCACGCGGGCGGGGCGGAAAGCCGGCTGGAGCAGCCGGCGCTGCCGCCGGTGCTCCGCGTCGGGACAGGTGACGATGCCGTCGCCCATCAGCGCGCCGAGCCTTTCGTAGAGCGGGCCGCCCTTGTCGAAGGTACGCGTGTCCCTGAGCATCCGCTGGACGAGCTCCGGATGGCAGACCACCCATGCCCGCCGGGGGCCCAGGCGTATCTCCACCAGGTCCCCGTGAGCGGGCAGAGAATTCACAAAATCCAGTGGTTGCCGGAACAACGCGATACCGTGGCCGAGGAATGGGAATATGCCTGGCGCAGTACCCACCGACCAATGACGCTCCGGTGCTTTGGGCACGGTGCCGCTCATCGAATACCACCTGCCTCAGTCGACACACGTAAAACGGTGAACGTTCCACAGGCTTGGTGCTTGAGTCTTGTCCTGCCCAGTCCAACCGCTTTCGGCTCCCGGGATCCGTTATCCGTGGGGGCGCACAGAAGCACAAAGAGGCATTCGACGAATCATCTTCGTTGCGTGTTACATCGATATGTTATTTCCCGTCACCCAGGTGGCCTTTCGGGAATGAGACCTTCAGGTTCCGCAGACGTCCGGTGTTGTCGAACGACCCGAAGCCCACCCTGCCGGAGGCGAGCGTGGTGTCGACGGCGGTCATCAGCGGACGCTTCGAGCCGTCGACGTAGACCGCGATCTCGCCGTTGCTCGCGCAGCGCACCACCCGCACCTTGTGCCAGGCGGTGTCGGTGATGGCCGGCGGCGCGCCCGTCGTGCCGTTCCACTGGTCCTCGATCCGCACCCGGTCGGCGTCGTTGACGACGAAGACGCCGTTGTGCGGGTAGATGGTGTTGTCCGAGGACAGATGGACGTAGGAGAACCTCGTGTCCGACTGGTAGTCGAAGACGATGATCACGTCCCGGTTGGTGATCTCGACCGGGGTGTCGAGCCGGACCTCGGCATCGATCCGCACGTCGCCGTACTCCCGGCCGGCGGTCAGCACCGCGTACTCGAACGGACGGCGCGGGCCCGGGCGCTGGACGCCGGCCTCGGCGAGGACGGCCTCACGGCCCGGGAAGCGCCACTTGGACGGGGTGACGGGGGCCCAGTTCGCACCGTCCATGACGCGGGTGAGCCGGGAGCCGTCGGTGTCGCAGGAGGCGAACTTCCGGGTGCCGGTGACCTTCCAGATCTTCCCGTTGGCCTTGGACAGCAGATACAGCTCGCCGTCGGCGTCCCGCCCGAAGCGCAGGTCCACCCGGGTGTCCCCGGCCAGGTCCGCCATGGTGACGCGCTTGCCGCCCTCGTCGTACAACATGAGGTCGTACAGCTGGGCGAGTTTCCCGCTGCCGCGCCGCATGTCTCTGGTGTCGGAGAAGAGCAGACGGCCGTCGACCAGGTCCCCGAAGACGTACTTGCCGCGCAGCTCGGGCAGGTCACGGCCGCGGTAGACGAAGCCGCCGACGACGGCCCGGCCCACGTCCGAGGTGCAGTTCCAGTCGGCGGGCGGATCGTGGTCGTAGGCGGCGACGGGGTAGGTGTAGCCGTACTTCTCGTCGTCCTCGGGGAGCGGCAGGATCTGGGCGCAGGGGTCCGTGGCCGTCTTGTCGAAGACGAAGGCGGCTTCGCGCTCGCTCCAGCCGAAGTTGTCGCCCGCCCGCACCTCGTACACGGACTCGACGGCGTGCTGGCCGATGTGACCGAGGTACATGCGATGGCTGCCGCCCGGGTCCCAGCTGAAGCGGTGCGGGTCGCGCATGCCGTACGCGTAGATCTCGCCCAGCGCGCCGGGGGTGCCGGTGAACGGGTTGCCGGCCGGGATGCCGTACTTGCCGTTGGCGCTGTCGGTGCCGCGCGGGTCGATGCGCAGGATCTTGCCGTGCGGGAGGGAGAGGCTCTGCGGCTCGCTGTTCCGCACGCCCTGGCCGCCGTCGCCGACGGCCACGTAGAGCAGCCCGCTTTCGCGGCCGTGCGGCTTGGCCGTGGGGTTGAAGTCGATCTGCTGGATGCCGTGGATCACGCCCGAGAAACCGATCCGCAGGATCTCCCGGCGGGTGCCCTGGAAGGTGTCGGCCGAGGGGTCGTCGGCGGTCCACTCGGTGATGACGCCGTGGTAGTTCGTCGTGGCGGCCTGCCGGAAGTCGGGTACGGCGGTGGTGGCGGAGGCCAGTTCGGTGTGGACGGTGTAGAAACGGCCGTTGTGCTTGAAGCCGGGGTCGAAGGTGACGAACCCGAAGCCCTGGCCGAGGCCCCGGCTGGCGAAGAACCGCGGGCCGAAGGTGGCGGCGACGTCGAGGTAGACGTTCGGGGTGCCGTCCTTCACCAGGTACAGCTTGCCGTTGAGGTCGGGGACGGCCATCCGGCCGGACCGGTCGGGCAGTTCGCTGAGGTAGTTGATGCGGGCGTGTCGTCTGAGCCGTGGGTCGGTGACCGGGCCGGGTGGTGCCTCGGTCTTCGGGAAGGCTGCGTACTCCTTGACGGTCAGCCCGATGCCGGAGGCGGCGGGCCGCTCGGGGATGGGGTCGGTGACGGGGTCGGCGGCCGCGTACGCCGCGCCGGGCAGGGCCACGAGGGCCGACAACACCAGGGCGAGGACGACGAGGGGAGTCAGTAGGAGGGCTCTCGGTCTCATACGGGGAGATGCGCGCATGGGTGTCACTCCTTCGTGACGTGGAAGGTCGGTGGGTCGTCAGCGCCTGGTCGCCAGCCGGTACTGGGCCTGTATGCGTTTCCCGTCGAGCACGGTGTTCAGGAACATCAGGCTGTCCATGCGGCAGTCGCAGGGATTGCGCTCCAGGGTGTTCTGCGGGAAGCTGCCGCCGATCTTGATGCCTCGGGGGTCGGTTGGCGAGGACCGGTGCGGGCCCGGTCCCGAGAGGTCCCAGGGATCGCCGGTGACCGTGTAGAAGCCGTCCAGTCGCCGCCCGTCGCGGTACAGGGCCATGGCTCCGGTGTCGAAGTCGAAGGTGGCCGCGAGGAAGACCCACTCGCCGTCCGGCAGCAGGGTCCGCCAGTCCTGGGACGCGGCGAAGGTCTGCGAGGCGGCCCCGTCGACGCGCCGGCCGAGGGCGACCAGCCGCAGCTCGCCGTTCACCTCGATGATCTCCAGCAGGGCCCGTACCGCGTGGCCGTCGGAGTTCCCCGACAGCACCCCGGCCAGGCCGACGGCGCCGAAACGGTCGTCCGGGGCGGCCGTGTTGCTGTTGAGAGCCGGATTCGGGCCGGTCGCCTTGAACCAGCCCATGACGGTGACGCCCTCGACCGCGTTGAAGGCCCTGAGCGTCGGAACGCCGGACGGTCCGAAGACGCCCGCCTTCCAGTCGTCGTTGCCCGCCGTCCCCGGGTTCACCTGGCGCACCTGGAGCGAGGTCCGGCTGCCCTGGTGGGCGCCGTCCCTCGTCCGCATGTCGGCTCCGCCGTTCACGAGGTCGATGTCGGTGCCGGAGAAGCCGCGGTCCTGCTCCTTGGCGGGGTTGGCGTGTGTGGGGTGCTCGAAGTCGTAGTAGGCCGCGAGGTGCTTTCGCAGTGAGGGGTGTACGGGGTCGTGGTGGCTCCGGGCTTCTGCGGGGGCCATCGTCAGGGTGGTCAGGACGGCTGCTGCCAGAGCTGTGGCTGTGTGTCTTCTGGGGCGTGTCAACATGCCACCTCGTCTGCCGGGTTTCTGTTGGTGGTTGGGTGAGGGTTCGTTGTGGCTTGTCGCGCAGTTCCCCGCGCCCCTTTAGGGGCGCGCCCGGCCCCCTAGATACAGCTCGCCCAGCTGGGGGTCCGCCAGCAGTTCTCCTGCCGGGCCGGAGACATGGACGCGGCCGAGGTCCAGGACGCAGCCGGTGTCGGCGGTTTCCAGGGCGCGGCGTGCGTTCTGCTCGACCAGGAGTACGGCGGTTCCCGCGTCCCGCATGCGCACGATCTGTTCGAAGACCACACCGGTCGCCTTGGGGTCGAGGCCCATGGACGGCTCGTCGAGCAGCACCACCCGAGGGCTGACCATCAACGACCGCGCGAACTCCACCTGCTTCTGCTGGCCGCCGGAGAGCAGCCCGGCGAGGTCCGTCCACCGCTCGGCCACGACCGGGAAGAGGTCCCGTACGAACGCGACCCGCTCGGCGACGGTCGCCTTGTCCCGCAGGGAGTAGCCGCCGAGCAGGACGTTCTCGGCGACCGTCATCTCCCGGAAGACGCTGTGGCCCTGGAGGACATGGGCCACTCCGGCGGCCAGCATCCGCTGTGGTCCACGGCCGGTGACGTCCTCGCCGTCGACGAGGATCCGGCCGGAGCGTGGGGTGAGGAGTCCGCTGGCGACTTTCAGGACCGTGGACTTGCCCGCGCCGTTGGGCCCGACCAGGCAGACGATGGCCCCGGCGGGCACCCGGACCGTCAGCCCCCGCAGGACGAGGGCCGCCCGGCCGTATCCGGCGCGGATGTCGTCGAGTTCCAGAAGGACGTCAGCGTAGGAGTGAGAGCGTGTGTCAGAGTCAGACGCCAAGATATGCCCCGAGGACTCGTTCGTCGGACTGGATCACCGAGGGCGGGCCCTGTGCGATCGGCCGGCCGCGGTCGAACACGACGACGTGGTCGCTGAGGCTCATGACCATGTCCATGTTGTGCTCGACGATCAGGAACGTCCGCCCCTCGGCGTTGAGTTCGCGGACAAGGTCGCAGATGCGGTCGATCAGGGCCGGGTTGACGCCGCCCGCCGGTTCGTCCAGCAGGATCAGCTCCGGCTCGCTCATCAGCACACCCGCGAGCTCCAGCAACTTCTGCTGGCCCCATGAGAGTTGGCGGGCCTCGGCCCGCTCCAGGTGCTCGATGCCCATGCGGGTCAGCCAACCGCGGGCCCGCTCGGTCTCCGCCCGCCCGCCCGCGCGGGCGAGCTGTCCGGCGAGAGAACCGGGGCGCACGGCGGCGAGGAGGTTCTCCAGCACGGTCATCCGGGGGAAGACACGGCAGAGCTGGAAGGAGCGGCCGACGCCGGCGCGGGCGATCCGGTGCGGGGGACTGCCGGTGAGGTCGCGCCCGCGGTAGGTGACGCGGCCCGCGTCCGGACGGATCATCCCCGTGACGCAGTTGAAGAAGGTCGTCTTGCCCGAACCGTTGGGGCCGATCAGGGCGTTGACCTTGCCGTGGTGGAAGGCCACGGTGGCGGAGTCGAGCGCGGTGACCCCGCCGAAGGACTTGGTGAGCCCGGCGGTCGCCAGGCTAGGCTCGGGCTCCCGCTCGGGCTCAGGCGCCTCTTGTGGTGCGCTCACTGCCTCTCACCTCCGTTCCGTCGTCCTGCTCGCGCCGCCCCCGCAGTTCGGCGGCGGTCACCTCCCGGATGGACGTCTCGCCGGTCCGCCGGAACCGGGCGAGCAGGGCGCCGGCGGCCGGGATGACCCCGTCCGGCATGAACATCACGACGACGAACAGGAGCAGGCCCGCCACGACCAGGTGCAGCGGAGTGTCCCCGTACTCGACCTTGGCGTACTCCAGCGCGTACCCGACGGCCACGGCCCCGAGCAGCGGCCCGTACAGATGGCGTACGCCTCCGAGCAGGGCCATCAGCACCATGTACGCGCCGCTGAGGATGGAGAACTGGAAGACGGGGTCGAGGTCGCCGAACCAGAGCGCGTACAGCCCGCCGGCCAGCGCGGTGAAGGCGGCGGACACGACGAAGACCACCAGCTTGTACGTGTACGTGGGTGTGCCGAGGGACTGGGCCTTGTCCTCGTCCTCACGGATCGCCTTCAGCCCCATGCCGAACCGCGAACGGTCGATGACCCACCAGGACAGCAGGGCCGTCGCGAGCAGCGCCAGGAAGAGGAAGTAGAAGGTCCGGTGGTGCTCGGCCCGCAGCATGCCCGGGAAGGGCCGTGGGACGACCAGCCCCCGGGAGCCGCCGGTGAGGGAGGCCCAGCTCTGGAACACCAGCAGCATGATGAGGACGAGGGCGATGGACACGATCACGAAGGAGGCTCCGCGCACCCGCAGGGCGGCGTAGCCGACGGGGACGGCGAGCACCGCCACCAGGGCCGCTGCCACGAACAGCGCGACGAACGGCGGGAGTTCGGCCTTGGCGGTCAGCAGCCCCGTCCCGTAGGCGCCGAGACCGGCGAACGCCCCGTGCCCGAGGGAGATGTAGCCGGTGAAGCCGCCGACGAAGTTCCAGGAGGTGGACAGCACCGCGTAGTTGAGGATGGCGATGCCCACGGTGATCTCGTACGGGCTGGGCGCCATGGACGGGAAGGAGAGGGCGACGGCGACGGCGGCCAGCAGGGCGCCGAGGTGCAGTAACCCATGTGTGCGGGACGGGAGTTCAGAACCTCTGCGCAAGCCGCCCCCCGAAGAATCCCTGCGGCCGGACCGCCAGGGTGGCGAAGAGCGCGACGTAGAACACGGTCTGCGCCCATGTGGTGGACAGCTCCAGTTGCAGCAGGCTCTGCAGCATGCCCAGGGTCATGGCGGCGATGGCGGCCCCCGGCACACTGCCTAGGCCCCCGACGACGATGATGGCCATCAGCGGTCCGATCCAGTGCCAGTGCAGTGACGGGTAGATGGTGGTGTCGAGGGACAGTGCCGTGCCGCCGACGGCCGCCGTGGCGAGGCCGAGCCCGAAGCCGTACCCGGCGATCCGGTCGGTGTCGATGCCGAGCAGTTGGGCGGCCTCGCGGTGCTGGATGGTGGCCCGCAGCGCCTGGCCGAACCGGCTGTGCTTCATGAGGACGTAGAGCCCGAGCAGGGCGAGCGCCGCCATGCCGAAGGCGATCAGCTTGACCACCGCGACGCGCGCCCCGAAGAACTCGATGCTCGCCGAGCTGTAGCCGAGGCGGATGCGGCGCTGGGTGCCGCTGAACGCGTACCCGAGCAGCCCCTCGATGACCAGCGCCACCGAGAAGGTGAGCAGCACCGACATCATGGTGAGCGTCGCCGGGCGCAGGCGGGTGAGGAGCAGCCGCTGTATGGCGACCCCGGCGGCGAAGAACAGCGGGACGGTGACGACGAGGGTGAGCAGCGGGTCGATGCCGGTCTCCCGGTGGGCGTACCAGGCGAGGTAGGCGGCGAGGATCAGGAAGGCGGAGTGGGCGATCATCACGACGCGCATGACGCCGAAGTAGAGGGTGAGGCCCGCCGCCAGGAGGGCGTAGAGCCCACCCAACAGCACACCGAGGACGACGCTCTGGAAGACGAGGCTCAAAGAGGGCACGTCAGGCTCACCACTTCGGCTTCGGATAGACCAGATCGGCTTCCTTCTGTGCGTCGGGGAGCACGATCTGTATCTCGCCGTCCACCCACTGCTGGATCATGTGCGCGCTCTGCGGGCGGCCCTTGTCGTCCCACTTCAGGGGGCCGACGACGGTGTCCACCGTGTTGCCGCGCAGCCACTTCACCAACTTGTCCTGGCAGTCCGGGTCCTGGGAGGCGCACTCGGCCGCCTCGACGGCGGCGGCGACGACCTGGCCCGTGGTGTAGGCGTTGGCCTCGTCCTCCTCGGGAGCCTTTCCATACTGCTTGGTGTACTTCTCGACGAACTCCTTGTTGCTCGGGTAGTCCGCCTTCTGCGTGTACCCGGTGGGCGCGAGGATCCCCTCGGTCTTGTTGCCGATGGCCTTGGCGAACTCCGGCTCGGTCGGTGCGGTCGAGAAGGCGGCCATCTTCGGCTGGTAGTCCAGCTGTTGGAGGGCGACGATCAGGTTGACGCCGTCCTGGTACTGGGTGCCGCCCACCACCATGTCGGCCTTGGAGTCGGCGATCTTGGCGGCGATGTTTCCGAAGTCGGTGGTGTTGGGCGGGTAGACCTCGTCGGTGACGGTCCTGATGCCTGCCTTCTGAAGTCTCTCCTTCAGCCCGTACGCGGTTCCCTGGGCGAAGGGGTCGTCCATGGCGGCGTACGCGACGGTCTTGGGGCGCTCGCTCTCCGGCATGGCGAGGATGTACTCGGCCAGGTGGTTGTAGTGGTCGTCGGCGACGGCCGGAGCCGCGTAGAAGAGGTTCTCGAAGCCCTGGGTGAAGACCTCCGGTGCCGCTCCCGCGGGCTCCACGAAGAGCATTCCGTACTCCTCGACGACGCGCGCGGAGGGGACGACCAGCCGGGTGGAGAAGGGGCCGAAGACGAGGTCGACCTCGTCCCTGCCGATCAGTTGCTCGTAGTCGGAGACGACGCGGTCGGCGTTGGACTGGTCGTCGAGGATCTTCAACTCGACCTTGCGGCCGAGGAGTCCGCCCTTGTCGTTGACGATCTTCGCCCAGGCCTTGTAGCCCCGTTCGACGCCCTTGCCGGGTTCGGAGAAGTCACCGGTCAGTGGTAGGGAGACGCCGATCACGATGGGGTCATCGGACGAATCCTGGGAACCGGAGCCCGAGACGCAGGCGCTGGTGGTGAGCATCAGGGATAACGTGCTGAGGGCGATTCTTGCTTGCAGACGGTGCGTTCTGGTCATCGCTGGACACCCCTCGTCGGCTGGACACCCTCATGGGTCGGCCGGCATTACGTGGTGCGGGAAAGCGCATTCCTCGGATGCTTTGCCCAGTATTTAAGCCGCGTCGTGCCGATCCGGACAACCGTTGTGCACGCACCAGTTGTCCTTGATGTGGCGTCTGAGCAGACGGGGGCCGTGTGGGGCACGGCCGGGGCGGGAGGCGTTCAGCGTCCGGGCGCTCCCGCGCGCAGGCCGTCCATGACGAGGTCCAGCAGTCGGGTGGTGCGCGTCTGCCAGTCCAGGTGGGGGTCGATCTGCCAGAGTCCGGCGATGGCGAGGAGGAAGTCGTCCGCCGTCACTCCCGGGCGGATGGTGCCGGCCTCCTCGGCGGCGCGGAGCAGGAGCTCGGCCGCGGAGATCAACTGGGTGTGTCCTGGTTTCCCCGGGCTTCCCGGTGTGCTGGTGGCCTGGCGGATCGCGTCCGCCAGGCCGGCCTTGGTCATGGCGAACCGGGCGAGGTGGTCCATCCACTCGCGCAGCGCCCGGTCGGGCTCCCGGGTCGTCAGCAACTGGGCCGCGCTGTCGGCGACCTGCCGCATCTCGTGACGGTAGATCTCGAGGACGAGCGCCTCGCGATTGGGGAAGTTCCGGTAGAACGTGCCCTGCCCGACGCCCGCCTTCTTGGCGATCGCGCTCAGCGGGGCGTCGGCGCAGAGCGTGAGCTCGCCCAGCGCGACCTCCAGGATGCGCTCGCGATTGCGCTGCGCGTCCGAGCGCAGGGGTGCGTCCTTCTTCTGCCGCACTCGTCCTCCTCACGGGCTCGTGGCCGGATCCCGTCCTTGCTTAACCGGACAGTTGTCCGTTACGTTTCTGTGAGCGGACAGCTGTCCGGTTAGGTCTACCTTACCTGCGAAAGCGGGCGGTGTCGTCAACCGGTGGCCGTTCGCCGCACGCCCTTCCTTATATGCCCTTGCTGATTTGTCTGCCTACCGGATCGTCCCCCGGACGTGCTCCGGATACGCGAAAGAAGGCTGATCATGGCCCCAGCCCCCTCGTCGACGAACAGTGCCGTCACTTTGAACATCAACGGCGAGAAGCACACGCTGACGGTCGACCACCGCACGACCCTGCTCGACGCCCTGCGGGAGCGCCTCGATCTGACCGGCACCAAGAAGGGCTGTGACCAGGGGCAGTGCGGTGCCTGCACGGTCCTGCTGGACGGACGCCGGGCCGTGTCCTGCCTGCAGCTGGCGGTCGCGGCCGAGGGGCGTGAGATCACCACCATCGAGGGCGTGGCCCAGGGTGAGAAGCTGCACCCGGTGCAGCAGGCGTTCCTCGACCTGGACGGTTATCAGTGCGGTTACTGCACGCCCGGCCAGATCTGTTCGGCGATCGCGGTGATCGAGGAGCACGCGGCGGGCTGGCCCAGCGCCGCCACCGACGACGTCCGCCCCGCAGCCGCACCACCGCCCCTGACCCCGGAGGAGATCCGGGAGCGGATGAGCGGCAACCTGTGCCGCTGCGGCGCGTACGTGTCGATCGTCCAGGCCGTCGCCCGGGCGGCCGGCATCGAAACGGAAGCAGCGCAGACCGAGGGCGTCGAGACCGAAGGAGCGGCGGCATGAGGGAGTTCACCTACCAGCGCGCGCTCGATGTCTCCGGAGCCGTCGCTCTGCTCGACGCCGATCCGGACGCCCGCTTCCTCGGCGGCGGCACCAACCTCGTCGACCTGATGAAGACCGGCGTCGAGCGGCCCGCACAGCTCGTCGACGTCCGGGAACTGCCCCTGGACCACATCGAGGTGACCGGCGACGGGGGCCTGCGGATCGGCGCGACGGTCACCAACAGCGACCTCGCCGCGCACCCCGAGGTCCGCGGCCGCTACCCGGCGCTCGCGCAGGCGGTGCTGGCGGGCGCCTCGGGGCAGCTGCGCAACATGGCCACCATCGGCGGGAACCTGCTCCAGCGCACCCGCTGCGGCTACTTCGCCGACGTCACCAAGCCGTGCAACAAGCGTGTCCCGGGCAGCGGTTGCCCCGCCGCCACCGGCGAACACCACAACCACGCGATCCTCGGCGCCTCCGAGCACTGCGTGGCCACCCACCCCTCCGACATGGGTGTGGCACTGGCCGCCTTCGACGCCGTCATCACGTACGAAACCATCGACGGGCCCGGTGAGTTGCCGCTCGCCGAGTTCTACCTGCCCGTGGGCGACACCCCGCACCTGGAGACCGCCCTCCCGCCGGGCGCCCTGATCACCGGCGTGACTCTGCCGCCCGCCCCGGTCGCCGCGCACTCCCGTTACCGGAAGGTGCGTGAGCGTGCCTCGTACGCGTTCGCGATCGGCTCGATAGCAGCCGCGCTCGACGCCCGGGACGGCGTCGTCCGCGATGTGCGCCTGGCCTTCGGGGCCGTCGCCTCCCACCCGTGGCGGGCCCGCACGGCCGAACGCGCACTCGTCGGGGCACCGGCCGACGCCGCTGCCTTCGCCGCCGCCGCGGACGCCGAACTGGCCGCCGCGAAGCCGCTGCCGCACAACGGATACAAGGTCACCCTGATGCGCAACCTCGTGGTGGCCGTGCTGACCGAACTCGCCGAGGAGGCCGCCCGATGACCACCGCAACGACCGGGACCAGGGCGGTCAAGGCTTCCGTCGGCACCGCGCACACCCGTGTGGAAGGCCGCGACAAGGTGACGGGTACGGCCCGGTACGCGGGCGAGATACCCTTCGCCGAACTCGCCCACGGCTGGCTGGTGTTGTCGACCGCCGCCCGTGGTCGTATCCGCTCGATCGAGACCGCACCCGTCCTCGCCATGCCGGGCGTGCTCACCGTGCTCCACAACGAGAACGCCCCGCCCCTCGACACCGACTACATGGGCATGCTCGGCAAACCCGATCCCACCGCGGCCGTCTTCCAGCACGACCGGGTGCCGCACGTGGGCTGGCCGGTGGCGCTGGTCGTCGCCGAGACGTCCGAACAGGCCAGGGAAGCCGCCGAAGTGCTCGCCGTGCACTACGAACAGGAGCCGCACGACATCGCGTTCTCCGCCGACCGCCCGGACGCGTACACGCTGGACGGCTTCAGTCCCGCGGTGACGGAGAAGGGTGACCTGGAGGCCGAACTCGGCGCGTCCGCCACCGTCGTGGACGCCGAGTACACCACTCCGGAAGAGCATCACAACCCGATGGAGCCGCACGCGGCGACGGCACTCTGGGACGGCGGGCGGCTGGAGGTCGTCGACTCGAACCAGGGCACCACGTGGGTCGCGGGCGAGATCGCGAACATGTTCTCCCTCGACCCGGGCTCGGTACGGGTGCGGTCCGAACACGTCGGCGGCGGCTTCGGGAGCAAGGGCCTCCGCGCGCACCAGGTGGCCGCGGTGATGGCCGCGACCGTCCTCCAGCGTCCCGTCCGCGTCGTCATGACGCGCCGTCAGATGTTCTCGCTCGCCGGCTACCGCAGCCCGACCACACAGCGGGTCAGGCTCGGTGCCGACGCCGACGGACGGCTGCGCGCACTGGACCACAGCTCCCTGAGCGCCACCTCGACCGTGCACGAGTTCATCGAGTCCAGCGCCGGGCCGGCCCGGACGATGTACGACGCCGACGCCCACCACACGGCCAACCGGGTCGTACGGCTCGACGTGCCGACGCCGACGTTCATGCGGGCGCCCGGTGAGGCGCCGGGGTCGTTCGCGCTGGAGTCGGCGTTCGACGAACTCGCCGAGAAGGTGGGGATCGACCCGATCGAACTGCGGGTACGCAACGAGCCCGAGCGGGGCCCCGTCTCCGGACTGCCGTTCAGCAGCCGCAACCTGATCGCCTGCTTCCGGGAGGGCGCCCGCCGGTTCGGCTGGGCGGACCGTGACCCGCGCCCCGGTGTTCGCCGCGACGGCCGCTGGCTGCTCGGCACCGGCACGGCGGCAGCCTCCTTCGGCGCGGGAGCCGGGCCCTCCACGGCGGCCGTGACCGCGGAGGCGGACGGCACCTTCACCGTGCGGGTCAACGCTGCGGACATCGGAACAGGAGCCCGCACCGCGCTCACCCTGGTCGCCGCCGACGCCCTGGAGACCACACCGGATCAGGTCCGTGTGCGCATCGGGGACAGTGACCTCGGGCCGGCGATGCTCGCCGGCGGTTCGATGGGCACCCGCTCCTGGGCGTGGGCGGTCACCCTCGCAGCCGACGAGCTGCGGGAGCGGCTCGCGCTGAACACCGGTGTCCCGCCGGAGGGGATCACCGTGCGGTCGGACACCACCGCGGCCATCGGTGCCCTCTCCCAGAAGGAACGGCACTCGTTCGGAGCGCAGTTCGCCGAGGTCGCCGTGGACCCCGCCACCGGCGAGGTGCGGGTGCGACGCATGCTCGGCATGTTCGCGGCGGGCCGTATCGTCAACCCCCTGACCGCCCGCAACCAGTTCGTCGGCGGCATGACCTGGGGCATCTCCATGGCCCTGCACGAGGAGGCGGTCCGGGACCGGGCCACCGGCGGTCACTACGGCGCCGACCTCGCGGGCTACCACGTCGCCGCGCACGCCGACGTTCCGTACATCGAGGCGGACTGGGTGGACGACGTGGACCCGGAGGACCCGGTCGGCATCAAGGGCATCGGCGAGATCGGCATCGTGGGCGCGGCCGCGGCGGTCGCCAACGCGGTGTGGCACGCGACCGGAGTACGCCACCGCAACCTGCCCATCCGGCCGGACCGCGTCCTCACGGCAGGCGGACATGCTTGACATCGCCGCCGAGTTGAACCGCTGGGCCGAGGAGGGCCGGGACTTCGCCGTCGCCACCGTGGTGGGCGTCAGCGGCAGCGCACCGCGCGGCCCCGGCGCCGCCCTCGCCGTCGACAGCGAGGGCACGGCCATCGGCTCGGTCTCCGGCGGCTGTGTGGAAGGCGCGGTGTACGAGCTGTGCCAACAGGCGTTGGCGGACGGCCGGACCGTGCGGGAGCGCTTCGGCTACAGCGACGAGGACGCCTTCGCGGTCGGGCTGACCTGCGGCGGGGTCATCGACATCCTGGTCACACCGGTCGGCGCGCACGCGCCCGTGCGGGACGTGTTCCGTGCGGCGCTGTCGGCCGCGGCCCAGGGCGAGCCGACAGCCCTCGCCCGGGTGGTCCGGGGCCCGGCCGAACTCCTCGGCCAGGCCCTGCTCGTACGCCCGAACGAAGCGAAATGGGGGTTCCCCCGGGCGGAGTCCGGGGGAACGTACGAAGGCGGTCTCGGCGGCCACCCCGACCTGGACCGCACGGCGCTCGCCCAGGCCCGGGCCCTGCTGGACACCGGCACCACCGGAACGGTCCAGCTCTCCGAGGACGGATCCCACTGCCCCGGCGGCATCACCCTGCTCGTCGAGTCGAGCGTGCCACCACCGCGCATGATCGTCTTCGGTGCGATCGACTTCGCGGCGGCGCTGGTGCGCGCGGGCAAGTTCCTCGGCTACCACGTGACCGTGTGCGACGCCCGCCCCGTCTTCGCCACCCGGGCCCGCTTTCCCGAGGCCGACGACATCGTCGTCGACTGGCCGCACCGCTATCTGCGGAGCACGGCGACCGACGCGCGCACGGTGCTGTGCGTGCTCACCCACGACGCCAAGTTCGACGTGCCGCTGCTCAAGGAGGCGCTGCGGATGCCGGTCGCCTTCGTCGGCGCGATGGGCTCACGCCGCACCCACTCCGACCGCGAGAAGCGGCTACGCGAAGTGGGTGTGACCGATGGGGAGTTGGCCCGCCTCAGGTCACCGATCGGCCTCGACCTCGGCGCCCGGACTCCCGAGGAGACCGCCCTGTCCATCGCGGCGGAGATCGTCGCTCTGCGCAGGGGCGGCACGGGCGTCCCGCTGACCGGCTCGGAAACCCCGATCCACCGTGACGGGGGTGAGCGGGGCGCCGTGGCGGCAGCCTGAAGCGGGGTGGGGCGCGGCCTCGCCCTGCCGGGGTGACATTGATCGAGTGGTAACGCCCTTGGTGCGGGCGTACGGTCGAACGGAGGACAACGCAGTGGACGGAGGGCGTCCACTGCTCCCCTCCCGAGGGTTCGCCCCCGAGAGTGCGACTCGTCATGAGCAGCAGCCCGCAGCCGACCTCCGCACCCCAGAGCACCGCCCGGGAACCCGGCGGTGGCGGAAGCGCGATGGCGCTGTTGGTGATCGCGTCCTGCCAGCTGATGGTGGTCCTGGACATCACCATCGTGAACATCGCGCTGCCGGACATCCAGAGATCCCTGGACTTCTCCACCACCAGCCTGTCCTGGGTGGTCAACGCGTACACCCTCACCTTCGGCGGTCTGCTGCTGCTCGGCGGACGGACGGGCGACATCCTCGGCAGACGGCGCGTCTTCATCTTCGGGGTGCTGCTCTTCGCGCTCGCCTCCCTGCTCGGCGGATTCGCGCAGAACTCCGGCCAACTCCTTGCCGCGCGCGCCCTCCAGGGCGTCGGCGGCGCCATCGCGTCCCCGACGTCACTCGCCCTGATCAGTACGACCTTCCGCGAAGGACCGGAACGCAACCGGGCCTTCGGCGTCTTCGCCGGGGTCTCGGCGGGCGGCGGCGCGATCGGACTGCTCATGGGCGGGGTGCTCGTCGAGTGGCTGGACTGGCGCTGGGTGCTGTTCGTCAACGCGCCGATCGGGCTGCTCATCGCCCTCGCGACGCCCCGCTACATCAGGGAGTCGGAGCGTCACCCGGGTCACTTCGACATCACCGGCGCACTGATGTCCACTGCGGGCATGGTGCTGCTGGTGTACGGGTTCATCAGGGCGGCGCAGGAGGGCTGGCGGGACGCGCTCACACTGGCCTCGTTCGCTGCGGCCGTCATCGTCCTCACCGGGTTCGTCCTGGTGGAGAGGCGGTCCAGACAGCCGATCACACCGCTGCACATGTTCGCCGACCGTAACCGCGCGGGCACCTACGGCATGATGCTGTGCCTCGCCGCCGCGATCTTCGGCATGTTCTTCTTCCTGACGCTGTTCACGCAGGACGTGCTGGACTTCAGCCCGCTGGCCACCGGGTTCGCCTTCCTGCCGGTCAGCGCGGTCATCGCGATCGGCGCCGGGCTGGCCTCACGGTACCTGCCCGTGTTCGGTCCCAAGCCCTTCATGGTGGTGGGCGGCATCCTCGCGGCGGCCGGCCTGGCATGGCTGACCCTGACCGATGTCCACTCCACGTACGCGGGCAGCGTTCTCGGCCCGCTTCTCGTGTTCAGCCTGGGCATGGGCATGGAGTTCGTCGCGCTCACCCTGATGGCGCTCTCCAACGTCCGGACCGAGGAGACCGGCGCGGCCTCCGGGCTCCTGAACGCCACCCAGCAGGTCGGCGGCTCACTCGGGCTGTCCATCCTGGTCACGGTGTTCGGCACGGCCAGCACGAACGAGGCGGCGAAACAGATCCCAAGGTTCCTGTCGCAGGCGACGCCCGCCGAGCGCCTGCGCTTCGAACGCACCGGACAGCTTCCGCCGCCCTGGAGCGACGAGATCCTCACCGCCGGGGTCTCGTCCGCCTTCGTCATGGCGGCGATCTTCGCCGTGATCGCCGCGGTGATCGCCCTCGTGGTGATCCAGGTCCGTCCCTCCGACCTGGAACGCCTCAAGGGAGGAACGGGCCCGGGCGGCCCGGCCTGAGCCCGCTTTCGCGGGGCCGTGGTCACCGGGCGTCGGGTGCCGTAGCCGCGCTCAGGCGGGTGCGCACGGCCGCCAGGCGACCGCGCAGGCGCTGCACGGGGGTGGGCGGCAGCGTGCGTGCGTCACCGCGCGCGTAGTACCGCTCGACGTAGTACTGGCCGGCGCTCAGCACGGTGGTGACCGCGATGTACCACAGGGTGGCGACCATGAGCAGCGGGATGACCTGGTACGTCTGGTTGTAGACCAGCTGCACCGAGTACAGCAGGTCGTGCACGGCCAGCACACTGACGATGCTGGTGCCCTTGAGGGTGCCGATCAGCATGTTCCCGGCGGTCGGCACGATGGAGCGCATGGCCTGCGGTACGACGATCCGGCGCAGCGTACGGCGCCTGCTCAGACCGAGCGCCTGGGCCGCCTCGGTCTGGCCCGACTCGACGGAGAGGATGCCGCCGCGTACGACCTCGGCGGCGTAGGCGGCCTCGTGCAGGGTGAGGCCGATGACGGCGGTGAGGGTGGGTCCGAGCAGGTTCACCGTCTTGACGGTGACGAACTGCGGGCCGAACGGGATGCCGAGGCCGAGCGTCGGGTACAGCGCCCCGATGTTGAACCAGAACAGCAGCTGCACCAGCAGAGGGGTGGAGCGGAAGATCCACACGTAGCCCCAACTCAGCGTCCGCAGCACGGGGTTGGCGGACAGCCGCATCACGGCCAGCGGGGTGCCGAGCAGGAAGCCGAGCACCATCACCACGCCGGTCAGCCACAGTGTGAGCAGCAGCCCGTCGAGTACGGCGGCCGTGGTGAAGTACCGGCCCACGACCTCCCATTGGAAGGCGTCGTTGCGGACGACGGAGTTGAGGACCATCACGAAGACGAGCAGTGCCGCGGCTGCGGTGAGCCAGCGGCCGATGTGCCGGCGCGGCACGATCCGGGGCAGGTCCGGGCGAGGGGCGTCCAGAGCCGCCGGCCGCTTCGAGGCAGGGGCGGACGCGGTGTCGGGGGTGGTGACATCGGAAGGCGTGACCATCGGGAGGCTCTCCGGGGGAGTGGGTCGCGGGCGTCGGTGACCACCCGGTGGCACCCGTACGGTGCGGCCGGGGCGACGTCATCACGCTCGCCGCGTCCCTCAACGCGGCGGAGAGCTCCGCCGCCGATCGTATGGTCCCGCTCCACGGATCTGTCAACAGGGCGTGGGGGCGCGGCGGCGGCCGGGCAGGGCTGGTCCGGCATATGAGCCCTGGTTGACGAGGGGCGAGATGTAATGCTCAATTAGTCGCATGAATGCCCACCAGCGCCTTGTCTCGCGCGATCACATCGACTTCGGTCGAGTGTGGTCCGCCGCGTGTTGCGCCTGACGCGGCAGCGGGCCGTCTGACCGGCCCTTCCCTCTCTCGGTGACCCCGTAGCGGGCCGAGTTCTCCCTTCGCGCCACCCGGCGTACGCGGGTACTGATCCGCGTACGAAACGGTTCCGCGAGCCCGGACGCGCGCTGCCGCAGTGCTTGTTCCCCGTGATCTTCCCGACGCCCCGGCGTCGTCACGTTCGCTCCCGCCAGCGCCACCCACTTCTTCCTGATGGCTCGTCAAGTGCGGCCGCACGAAGGGCGGTTACGCCCTTCCCTGGTGCGCCCGTACGGCCGTCCTTCCGAAAGGCCCTTCCCATGCCCGTGGAGTTCCTCGGTATCGCCGCGACGAACAACGGCTCCGAAACCACACCGCGCTCCGGCGCCGCCTTCGACAAGGAGTACACGCTCCGCCTCGCCCGGGCGCACGAGGACCACGACTGGGACAGGGTGCTGTTCGCCTACGGTTCCGGATCGCCGGACCCCGCACCGGCCGCCGCCCACATCGCGAGCAGGCTGGACCGCCTCCAGATCCTGCTCGCCCACCGGCCCAACGTCTCGTACCCGACCTACGCGGCCAAGACCTTCGCGACCCTCGACCAGATCAGTGAGGGCCGGCTGACGGTGCACTTCATCACCGGCGGCAACGACCGCGAGCAGGGCCGTGAGGGCGACACCCTCACGAAGGACGAGCGCTACAGCCGCACCCGTGAGTACATCCGGATCGTCAAGAAGATCTGGACCACCCGCGAGCCCTTCGACCACGAGGGCGAGCACTACCGCTTCCACGACTTCGTCAGCGACGTCTTCCCGGTCCAGCAGCCGCGCCCGAACGTGTCGTTCGGCGGCTCGTCGCCCGCCGCGTACGAGGCAGGGGGTGCCGAGGCGGACATCTACTGCCTGTGGGGCGAGCCCCTCGCGAAGACCGCCGAGCAGATCGAGCAGGTGAAGGCCGCCGCGAAGGCCGCGGGCCGTACCGACGTGCCGCGCATCCAGGTGGCGTTCCGCCCGATCATCGCCCCGACCGAGGAACTGGCCTGGGAGAAGGCTCACCGCACGGTCGGCGCGATCAAGGCCCGCAAGGAGCGGGGCGAGGCGATCACCAAGCGCCACAACGGGCACAACCAGCCGCAGGCTGCAACACCTCAAAACGTTGGCTCGCAGCGGCTGATCGCCATCGCCGAGGCGGGGGAGCGCTACGACCGCGCCCTGTGGACCCCGACAGCCGCCGCCACGGGAGGCGCGGGCAACTCCAACGCCCTGGTCGGCACCCCGGAGACCGTCGCCCAGGCCCTCCTGGACTACTACGACCTCGGTGTCGACATCCTCTCCGCCCGCGGCTATGACCTGCTGGGCGACGCGATCGACTTCGGCCGGCACGTGATCCCGATCGTCCGCGAGGAGGTCGCCAAGCGCGACGCCGAGCGGGCGGCCCGCGGACCACAGACCCTCACGGCGGTGAACGGATGACCTCCGTCGCACAACCGCCCGCCCACAGAAGCGAGCTGACGGTCATCCAGGTGCCCGTGTCCGACCCCCGGGTGGAGCCGCTCCTGCGCGAACTCGGCGACGAGTACTCCGCGCGCTACGGCGGGGACGCCCACGCCGAGATGGCCCGCTACCCCGACGAGGAGTTCACCGCGCCGTACGGCGGCGTCCTGTTGCTGCTTCTCGAACAGGGCGATCCCGTCGCGGGCGGTGCCTTCCGCCGGTACGACGCGACCACGGCCGAACTCAAGCGCATCTGGACGCACTCCGCCCACCGGCGGCGCGGCCTGGCGCGACGCGTCGTCGCCGAGCTGGAGCGCGAGGCGGGCGCCCGCGGCTACCGACGCGTCTACCTGACCACCGGACCGCGCCAACCCGAGGCGCGCGGCCTGTACCTGGTCACCGGCTATCTCCCGCTGTTCGACACGGAGGCCGACCCGGAAACCATCGGCCCGCTGCCGTTCGAGAAGTACCTGCCCGCTCCCGCTCACACCCGAAAGGCCGCCCAGCCGTGAACCGCCGTGGGAACAGAACCCGCCTGCGCATCGCCGCCGCTCTCGTCCTCCTGCCGCTGACCGCGCTGACCGCGCTGACCGCCTGTGGCTCCGGCGACACCGCCGACACCGCTCCGGCGGGCGCCCAGGCGTCCCCCGCCCCGAGCGACGACCCGGTCGCCGCCGTGCGCAAGGTGGACTCCGTCGCCGCCCTGCTGCCGGCCGACGTCCGCAAGGCCGGCACGCTGCGGATCGGCAGCTCGATCGGGTTCCCGCCCGGCGCGTACTACCCGAACGGGCAGGACAAGCCGCCCGCGGGCCAGGACATCGACCTCGCCGACGCCGCGGCCAAGGTCCTCGGCGTGAAGCTGAAGTGGCAGGACGCCTCCTTCGAGACGATCCTGCCGGCCCTCGGCAGCGGCAAGTACGACGTCGGCACCGGCAACTTCGGTGTCACCACCGAACGCCTCAAGACCGTCGACTTCGTCACCTACATCAACGACGGCCAGGGCTTCGCGGTGAAGAAGGGCAGCACCACGCTCAAGAAGAAGGTCACCGACCTGACCCAGTTGTGCGGGCTGACCATCGGCACCGGGGCGGGCACGACGTTCGAGGCGACCCTCGACGCGCAGAAGGGGGTCTGCGCCAAGGCCGGCAAGAAGCCGTACGACGTGAAGGTCTACTCGGAGAACGGCGCCGTCGTCACCGCCCTGCAGCAGGGCCGGATCGACGTCGTCATGTCCACCATCAACGGCCTGCGCTACCAGGCGTCCCAGGCCGCGTCGCAGACCACCTTCCTCGGTGAGTACCACCGCCTCGACGTCGGCTTCGCCTTCAAGAAGGGCTCCCCGCTCACCAAGGCGTTCCAGGCGGCCGTCAACGAACTGATCAAGGACGGCACGTACACCCGGATCCTCAGGAAATGGGGCACCGGTGCCTCAGCGATCGAGACCTCGCGCATCAACCCACCCGAGCATGCCTAACAGTTGAGCAGGAACACCACGATGGGACTCTCCACCGACTCCGCCGCCGCGCCACCCGGCACGGCCGCCCCGGGCACCGACCCCGGGACCCCGCCCGCCAAGAACGACCTCGCCTCGCTGAAGGTCGTCCCCGCCCGCCACTACGCCCGCTGGGTGGCGGCCGTCGCCGTGATCGTGCTGGTCGCCCAGTTCGCGCACGGACTGATCACCAACCCCGTCTGGGAGTGGCAGGTCTTCAGCGACTACGTCCTCTCGGAGACGATCGTCAAAGCGGTGGGAGTGACGCTCCAGCTCACCGCCTACGCGACGGTGCTGGGCTTCCTCCTGGGGACCGTCCTCGCCTTCATGCGGCTGTCGCACAGCCCGGTCCTGCAGACCGTCTCCTGGACCTACATCTGGATCTTCCGGTCGATCCCGATGATCGTCCAGCTGGTGTTCTGGTTCAACCTCAGCGCCCTGTACGACCGGTTGGGCGTCGGCATCCCGTTCGGCCCGGTGTTCTGGTCCGTCGACAGCAACAGCCTGATCGGCACCATGGGGGCGGCGCTCATCGGTCTGTCGCTGCACCAGGCCGCGTATGCCGCCGAGATCGTCCGCGGTGGCGTCATCGCCGTCGACCACGGGCAGTTGGAGGCCGCTGCCGCTCTGGGCATCCCGAAGCTCCGGCAGATCCGCCGGATCGTGCTGCCCCAGGCCATGCGCGCCATCCTGCCCACGGCCGGCAACGAGATCATCGGCCTGCTCAAGGGCACGTCGGTGGTTTACGTGATGGCGATCGGCGAGCTCTTCTACCAGGTGCAGGTCATCTACGGCCGCAACGGCCGGGTGATCCCGCTGCTGATGGTCGCGACCGCCTGGTACGTGGTGCTCACCTCCCTGCTGTCGATCGCGCAGTACTACGTGGAGCGGCGCTACGCCCGGGGCGCCAATCGCACCCCGCCGCCCACACCCGTCCAGCGCGCCCGTCGCTTCGTCCGCGATCTGCGGGCCGCCGCGGCCCAGCGCAACCAGCCCGTCCACCCCCTGAAGTCCCTGGGAGCCGACCGATGAGTGATGTGATGGTGGACGTCCACGGCGTCCACAAGAGCTTCGGCCCGCTGGAGGTACTGCGCGGTGTCGACCTCCGGGTGCGCGCCGGCGAGGTCACCGTGATCCTCGGCCCGTCCGGCTCCGGGAAGTCCACGCTGCTGCGGACCATCAACCACCTGGAGAAGGTCAACCGCGGCTGGATCAGCATCGACGGCGAGCTCATCGGCTACCGCCGCTCCGAAGACAGAAGGGCGGCCCGGAGGGCCTCGGTTGAGGGTGGTGGTGGGCGACGGGCGGGAAAGCTGCACGAACTGAAGGAGAAGGAGGTTCTGAAGCAGCGCACCCACATCGGGTTCGTCTTCCAGAACTTCAACCTCTTCCCGCATCTGACCGTGCTGGAGAACCTCGTCGAGGCGCCGGTCTCCGCACTGCGCCGACCGCGCAAGGACGCGGAGGACACAGCCCGCAGGCTGCTGGAGCGAGTCGGGCTCGCCGACAAGACCGACGCCTACCCCCGGCAGTTGTCCGGAGGCCAGCAGCAGCGTGTGGCCATCGCCCGCGCACTCGCCCTCGAACCCAAGGTGCTGCTCTTCGACGAGCCCACCTCGGCGCTCGACCCGGAACTGGTCGGCGAAGTCCTCGACGTCATCAAGGACCTGGCCAGCACCGGAACCACCATGATCGTCGTGACCCACGAAATCGGCTTCGCCCGCGAGGTCGCCGACACCGTGGTGTTCATGGACGGCGGTGTCGTCGTGGAGCAGGGCTCGCCCGCGGCCGTCCTGGACGCCCCGCGGCACGAGCGAACCCGTGCGTTCCTCTCCAAGGTCCTCTGACCACCCCTCATCCCCTTCCTCTCAACCCATTCCCCTCATCCTCTTTTCCTGTGCAAGGAGTACGACCGTGTCCCTCAACCTCACCCGCCGATCCACCGCACTCGCGCTGGGACTCGTCTCCACCCTCGTCCTGGCCGCCTGCAGCAACCCCTCGGACGGCGGAACCACCGAGGTCGCGGACAAGACCGGCGCGAAGACGAAGATCAACCTGAGCCCGGACCAGAACCGCGTCACCACCGGCAAGGTCGACTCCATCGCCGCCGAGGTCCCGGAGAAGATCCGCAAGAGAGGAACGCTGGAGCTCGTCTCCTCGTCCGGCTCCGCCGCGCCGCTGACCTTCTACGCCACCGACAACAAGACCGTCATCGGCGTCGAGCCCGACCTCGCGTACCTCGTCGCCGATGTGCTCGGTCTCAAGCCGCACATCAACACGGTGTCGTGGGAGAACATCTTCGTCGGCCTCGACAGCGCCAAGTACGACGCCGGATTCAGCAACATCACCGTCACCGAGGAACGCAAGGACAAGTACGACTTCGCCCCCTACCGTGAGGACAACCTGGGCTTCGAGGCGAAGAAGGGCAGCGGACTGAAGGTCACCGGACCGAAGGACGTGGCGGGCAAGACGGTCGCCGTGGGCAGCGGCACCAACCAGGAGAAGCTGCTCGTCGAGTGGAGCAAGGAGGACGAGAAGGCCGGCCTCAAGCCGGTGAACATCAAGTACTACCAGAACGACAGCGACACCTATCTCGCCCTCCAGTCCGGCCGGATCGACCTCTACCTCGGCCCCAACCCGACCGCCGCGTACCATGCGGCCACCACCGGGAAGACGGAGGTCGTCGGCACGTACTCCGGTGCCGGTGCCACCCTGCAGGGCCTCATCGCGGCCACCACGAAGAAGGACAGCGGACTGGTCAAGCCGCTCGCCGACGCGATCAACCACATCATCGAGAACGGCACGTACGCCAAGGTGCTGAAGCGCTGGGGCCTGTCCGCCGAGGCCGTGAAGAAGTCGGAGATCAACCCGCCCGGCCTGCCCAGGACCAACAAGTAGCCCCAGGACCAACAAGCAGTTCCAGGACCAGCAAGTAGCCAAGAGCGCAATCCGGCCAGTTTCCCTAGTTTTCCTATCGGTTTACTAGGGAAACATTGACCTCCGTCGAGGGGGTGACTGAGGATGGCGAACATGTTGCGGATTCGGTATGAGGGGTCGGCCGCGAGCGAGGGTCCGACCGGGGGTGGCGAAGCCGGGTCCGGGCACGACCGCCTGCTGCACATAGCCCGCGAGGTGGCGGACGACCTGGCCACGGACGCGGTCGACCGTGAACAGGCCGGGAAGGTACCGCTCGACGAGGTCTCGCGGCTGCGCGAGGCGGGGTTGCTGACGTTGCTGACACCGGCCGAACACGGCGGGACGGGCGCGGACTGGCGGACGGCCTACGCGGTCGTCCGGACGGTCGCGGCGGCCGACGGCGCCATCGGGCAGCTGCTGGGCTGTCACTACTTCCTTTCCTTCGGCGCGCGCTTCTTCGCTGCTCCCGCTCTCGCCGCACGGGTCGAGCGGGAGTCCGCGGCGGGGCAGTGGTGCTGGGGAGGCGGCTTCGCCGCCCATGAGCCACCGCTGAGGCTGACCCCCACCGGAGACGGTTATCTGCTGGACGGCCGTCAGGACTACGCCTGTGGGGTCGCGGTGGCCGACCGGCTGGCGGTGCGCGCCGCACGGTCCGACACCGGGGAGCCCCTGGCCGTCCTCGTCGACCCCGCCCATCCCGGCGTGACCTGTGTCAGCGACGGGGACGTGTTCGGGCAGCGGCTGGCGGCCGGCGGCGGTGTCGAGTTCGACTCGGTGGCGGTCCCGGCCGGTGACGTGTTCGGCTCGCTCTCCTCTGACGAGGGCGTCCTGCCCCCTTTCGCCGGCCTGGCCGTACCGACCGCGCGTCTGGTCTCGGCCCAGTTCTGCCTCGGCATCGCCGACGGGCTGCTCCTGGAAGCCCGTGAATACAGCAGGGCCACGCACCACTCCCGGCAGCCGTCCGCCCAGGGGTCCTGGCAGTGCGGCCCGCCGCAGGACCCGTACGCGCTGACCGCCTACGGGGAACTCGTCGTCGCCGCACGTGCCGCGTCGGCGCTCGCCGACCAGGCGGTCGAGTCCCTGGCGCAGGGGCTCGCCCGCGGCGATGACGTCGAGGACGACCAGTGCGCGGAGATCACCGTCCTCGCGGGCGCCGCCGAGGCCGCCGCGGCCCGCGCCGCACAGGAGATCACCACACACGCCCTGGATGTCATCGGCAGCTGCGCCACCTCCGCACGCCACGGGTTCGACCGCTTCTGGCGCAACGCCCGCACCCACACCCTCCGCGAGCCCGTGGCCCCCCGGCTGCGCGAGGTCGGGGACTACTGCCTCAACGACGCACACCCGACGTTCGCCCTCCCCGCCTGACGGACCCACGGCCGGTGACAGGGCGAGGCGGCGGTGACGGATAATCGGGGCATGCGGATCTCGGCCAAGGCGGACTATGCGGTGCGGGCGGCGCTCGAGCTGGCCTCGGTGAGTGACGACGCGTCACTCAAGGCCGAGGTGATCGCCGCCGCGCAGGGCATCCCGCACAAGTTTCTGGAGGGCATCCTGGGCGACCTGCGTCGCGGCGGGCTCGTGGTGAGCCAGCGCGGCGGGAAGGGCGGCTACCGGCTGGCGCGGCCCGCGGACACGATCGCCATCGCCGACATCATCCGGGTGGCGGACGGGCCGCTGGTGTCCGTACGCGGTGTGCGCCCGCCCGAGCTCTCCTACGTCGGGCCCGCGGAGTCGCTCCTGCCCCTGTGGATCGCGGTACGCGCCAACGTCCGCAAGATCCTGGGCGAGGTCACCCTGGCCGACGTGGCCACGGCCAAACTGCCGGAAGAGGTCCAGGGGCTCGCCGAGGACCCCGAGGCGTGGACGAACCCCTGACCGGCCGGCAGGACTCCCGATCCGGGTGAGGTCCTCTTGACGGGAGCCCGGCACGGCCTGACACTCCAACTGGGAATCCTAGTGAATTGGTAGGGAAGGCAATGAGGAGCTCGGGGCCGGTCCGTGGCAGTGACACCGCCCGTATGCGTACCGCCGCCCCTCTTAGGCCCCTGCTGACGTCCCGCCGCCACATCGATCTGCTGCGTGTGTGCAGCGCGGCGAGTCTCCCGCCCGTCGGTGGCGCCGCGCCCGCCCGCGCCTGACGCCCCACGCATCCCGCATCCTGCACCCCGCATCCCCGGCCGCGCCGAGGCCGCCGCGTGCCGTCGTCGCTGTACGCCCGTGCCCGAAGACTCCCAGGGAGACGTATGTCCGCCACATCCCCCGCAGCCGTGCCGTCCTTCCGGAGCAGGATCGGCCGTGACGCGCGCAGCGGCTACTACGCCGTGCCGCACCGCTACCGCCTTCATCTCGCGCTGTCCTGTCCGTACGGCCTCGAGATCGCCGTCACCCACAGCCTGCTCGGCCTCGCCGACCTCCTTCCCGTGACGCTGCTGCCCGCCGTGCCCGACGCACCCGACGGCGGGCACCTGGCACTGCGCCCGCTGTACGACGCCAGTGAGCACCAGCACCGCGGCCCCGCCGTGGCGCCGGTGCTCAGCGACCAGTGGACCGGGCGGATCGTCAGCACCCACGCCCCCGGCATCCTGCGGGACCTGGCCCGCCGGTTCGGCGGCGACGGTCCCGTCCTCCACCCGTGCGGCACGGAGGACGCCGTCAGGACCGTCGTCCGGCTCTGTGAACAGGACATCACCGCGTCGGCGCAGCGCGCGGGGCGGGCCGACATCGATCCCGGGGTGCGTGATGCGGCGCTCGCCACCCTGTTGGAGGCCCTGGGCGAGCTGGAGCAGCGGCTCCGGTCGCACGAGTACGTGCTGGGCGACCGGCTGACCGCCGCCGACGTGCGGCTGTGGGTGACGCTGGTCCAGTTGGACACGGTGCACCGGCATCACCTGGACGCCGCCGCGGTGCACCGCATCGCCGACCACCGGCGGTTGTGGGCGTACGCGCGGCGCCTGGCGGAGCACCCCTCGTTCGGTACGTATCTCGACCTCGACGGCATCGCCCGGCGCCATCACGCGCACTGCCGGGGCGAGGAGGCCGCCGGGGCGGCGACCCAGATCGTGGACTGGGCGTCAGCGGATGCCGTGGGTGCGGGCACCCGTCACCAGTGCGGTCACGCTCAACAGGGCCACGGCCAGCAGGTAGTACGCCGGTGACACCTGCGAGCCGGTCGTGGTGACGAGGGCCGCCGCGATCGTCGGGGTGAACCCGCCGAAGACGGCGACCGTCGTGTTGTAGCTGAAGGACAGGCCGGTCGCCCGTGCCCGGGCCGGGAACACGTCCGACATCACCGAGGGGAGCGCCCCGAAGTACGCCGCCTTCAAAAGACCGAGGACGGTCATGCAGAGGGTGAGGGTCAGGAACGACGGTGAGGCCGTGAGCCAGTGGAACAGCGGGATCGCGGCCGCGCCGATCAGCAGCGCGGACGGCAGCATGATGCGCACGCGGCCGTAACGGTCGGCGAGCAGACCCACCACGGGGGTGCCGAACGTCAGGATCGCGCCGGTGACGAACAGCGCCACGTACGACAGGGAGTCGTCCAGACCCAGTTCCTTGATGCCGAAGGTCGGCAGGTACTGGAGGATGAAGTTCAGCGCCGTCGACACGATCAGCACACCGCCCGCCACCAGCAGACCGCCCCAGTGGTCGCGGAACACCGCGAGGACGACGGACCGTGACCGGGGAGCCTCCTCGGCCGCCGCCTGAGCCATCGCCGGGGACTCCTCCACGTACCGGCGGACGAAGTAGCCCACCGGACCGATCAGCAGCCCGAACACGAACGGCACCCGCCAGCCCCACGACGTCATCTGGCTGTCCGACAGCACGGCCGTCAGACCGGCCGCGAAGCCCGCCGCCATCAGCGTCGACAGGCCCTGGCTCGCGAACTGGAAGCTGCCGAGGAACCCCTTGCGCCCGGAGTTCTGCTCCACCAGGAAGGACGTCGCCGCGCCGAACTCACCGCCCGCCGCGAACCCTTGCAGCAGCCTGGCCACGACGATCCCCAGTGGCGCCAGGATGCCGAGGGTCGCGTAGCCCGGCATGAACGCCATCAGCAGCGTGCCGACCACCATCAGCCGGATGGACAGCATCAGCGCCTTCTTGCGGCCGCGCCGGTCGGCGTACGCGCCCAGCATCAGGCCGCCGATCGGGCGGATCAGGTAGGTGATGCCGAACACCGCGTACGTCTGGACCAGTTGGACGCCCGCGTCGTCGGACGGGAAGAAGGTGCGGCCGATGTACGACGCCAGCAGCGCGTACAGCGCGAGGTCGAACCACTCGAGCGCGTTGCCGATGGTGGCCGCAGCGATCGCGCGTTTCGTGGCCGTGGGAGTGGCGGACGTCTCCGGGTCGGCCTGCTGAACGGTCATCGTGGGTCCTTCGCGTGTGCGGGGAGCGGGAGTTCGGGGGAGGGGTCGCCGAGCGCGTGGAAGAGCGCCGTCGCCAGGACCAGGCCCTCGCGGGCGATCGGCGCGAGCATGTGCTCGTCGGGGGCGTGCTGCAGACAGCCGGGATAGGAGTGCGGCAGCCACAGGGCCGGAAGACCGAGGACATCGGTGAAGACCGAGTGGGGGAGGGAGCCGCCGATGTTGGGCAGGACGGTCACCGGCCGCCCGGCCACCCGCTCCAGCGCGGACTTCGCCCAGCCCACCCACGGATCGTCGAGCGGCGTCCGTGCGGCGGCGAACCGTCCGAGGACGGTCACGTCGACCATGGAGTAGCCCTCGCGGGCGAGGTGCTCGCTGAGGACCTCGCCCACGCGGCTCACGTCCGTGCCCGCGACGTAACGGAGCTGGAGGACGGCACGGGCCCGGCCGGGGATCGCGTTGACCGGCCGGTCGATGTCGGCCGCGCCCAGCGCCAGCACCTCCAGGGTGTTCCAGGCGTAGAGGCGTTCGGCGGTGGTCAGCGCGGTGTCGCCCCAGCCGTCGTCCGGCGTCGGGTCGCCGGGGCTGTTGGCGACGGTGACGCCGGTGAGTGACTGCCGTACGACATCGGGGAGTTCGGGCGGCAGGAGTTCCGGTACGCGGATGCGGCCGTGCCCGTCGACCACGCTCGCGACGGCCCCCGCCAGTGTGGTCGCCGGGTTGCGCAGGACGCCGCCCCAGTTGCCCGAGTGGTACGCGTCCGGGCGCAGGTCCGCGTCGAGCTGGATCTGCACGCCACCGCGGGAGCCGAGGAACAGCGTCGGCGTCGCCGCGTCCACGCGGGGCCCGTCCGAGGCGACCACCACGTCGGCCCGCAGCTCCTCGCGGTGCGCGGCCGCGAACTCCGCGAGCCCCGGGAAGCCGATCTCTTCGCCTGTCTCGAACAGGAAGGTGAGGTTGAAGCCGAGCCGCCCCCGCTCGGCGAGGAGCAGACGCAGCGCGGCGAGGTTGACCAGGTGCTGGCCCTTGTTGTCGGCCGCGCCGCGCCCGTACCAGCGTTCCCCGTCGGCGGTCAGCGTCCACGGGTCACGGTCCTCGCTCCACCGGCCCGCCTGCCCCTCCACCACGTCCGCGTGCCCGTAGCAGAGCAGCGTGGGCAGCCCGGGCGACTCGACACGCCTGCCGACGAGGAACGGCCCGCCGCGCGGGTCCTCGTTCTCGTACGTCGTCACGGAACACCCGAGACCCGCCAGAGCAGGGGTGAGGACCTCGTCGAGGTATGCCCTGACGGCAACGCCCGATTCCGGGCGGGCACTCTCGGTCGGATAGGCGACCATGGCGGCCAGTTCGGCGAAGAAGGCGCCCGAGTCGACGAACTCCTCGGCCTTGTACAGCAGTTGCGCAGGGATCACAGCGGTGTTTCTCCAGGGTGTCGCGGTCGATCAGGGGGTGATCGGACACGGCGGGGGGAGGGAGAGGGCCGCCCGGTACGCGGCGGTCCGTGCCGGGGACGGGGTGTTGGCTCAGCAGCGTAGGACGGTTTCCGGCCGACGACCATTGCCGTTTGTGGGGCTGAGTATTCTGATTTCGGCAATGCGACAGGTGGGGGAGAACGGTGGCGCCATGCAGCTCGTGCCGGTGAGCCTCACGTACTTCCTGGAGGTGGCACGGACCGGATCGGTCAGTGAGGCCGCCCTGACGCTGAACGTCGCTCCGTCGGCGATCAGCCGTCAGATCACCAAGCTGGAGGCCGGGCTCGGGGTGCCGCTCTTCGTCCGGCACCCGCGCGGGATGACCGTGACCGACGCGGGCTCCCGGCTGCTGGCGCACGCCCGCCGCAGTGAGGCCGAGTCGGCCGCCCTTCTGGACGAGCTGCGCACGGGGCGGGGAGCCGATGTCCGCAGCGTGACCGTCGCCTGCTCGGAGGGGTTCGCGCGGCGCGTCGTGCCGGCCGCGATGGCCGCCTTCCGCGGCGAGCACCCCGATGTCACGTTCCGCCTCGACATCGTCCCCCGACAGGAGGCGACCCGGCGGGTGGCCGAGGGGATCGCCGATGTCGCCGCCACCTACGCGATGGGCCCGCAGCACGACGTACGGGTGGAGTGCGCCGTCGTCATCCCCGTCGCCGCGATCGTCCCGCTCGGCCACGCGCTGGCCGGGCGTGAGCGGATCACTCTGGAGGAGCTGTGCGCGTACCCGCTGGCGCTCGGATCGTCGGGCACCAGCCAACGTGAACTCTTCGACATCGGCGTCCAGTTGGAGGGTCTTACGGCCCGCCCGGCCCTGGTCTGCGACGCGCTCGCCCCGCAGTACGAGTTCGTGCGCTCCGGCGGCGGTATCGCCCTCGTCGGTGATCTCGGCGACCTGGACGAGGGGGCGTCCACGGACGGCGTCGCGTACGTCCGGGTCGACCACCCGGTGTTCCGGCAGCGCGAGGCACAGATCCAGACGATGCTCGGCCGCCGGCTGCCGTGGGCGGCCACGCAGTTCACGGAGTTGCTGGTGTCGATGCTGCCGGGCCGCTCCTCGCAGCTCTCTGGCGGCGCCAGGCCTCGTAGTGATCCAGGACGGTCTCCTCGACCGGCCGGTAGGTGACGCCCAGTTCGTGCACGCTCCTGCTGTTGTCCACCCGGAAGCGGATGCCGAGGTGCTTGCGAATGTAGTCCTGGGTCAGGCCGAAAGCGGGGCCGAGGACGCGTACGGGCCAGTGGGGGAGAGCGGTGCGGGGG
>NZ_VJZC01000250.1 GCF_009377185.1 Streptomyces spongiae | reverse complement strand
AGGCCCCGCAGGCCCCCCAGGCACCAGCCCCGCCTCCGGGCTACGGCCAGCAGCCCCCGGCCGCGCCTCCTGGCTACGGCCAGCAGCCGCCGTACGGCCAGATCCCGGGCCAGCCCGGTGCCCCCGGAGCCCCGTCGCAGTACGGCGTGCCCCAGGGCGCCCCGCAGGGCGGTGCCGGTGTGGCCGCCGCGCTCCAGAAGTTCAAGGAGACACCCACCGGGCAGCGGTGGACCCAGCAGAACAAGAAGCTCGTCCGCGTCGACCTCGGCGTCAGCGGCGACCAGGCCGTGCTCGCCCGCCAGGGCAGCATGGTGCTCTACCAGGGCAAGGTCGACTTCAGCTACAAGGGCGCGGGCTTCGCGGGCCGGATCGTGGGAAATGCCACCGGCCAGGAGATGAAGCTGATGCGGTGTTCCGGCAAGGGGCAGGTGTTCCTCGCCGAGAACTCCACGATGCTGCACCCCATCGAGCTCCAGGGCGACGCGATCTGCGTGTCCGCGGAGAACGTCCTCGCCTTCGACGAGAGCCTCCAGTACGAGGTGCGCCGGATCGAGGGGCACGGCATCCCCGGGGGCGCGCTGTTCACCATGCAGTTCCAGGGGACCGGCACGATCGTCGTCAAGACGCACGGCGCGCCCGTCGTGCTGCCCGTGACACCCACGACCTTCGCCGACTGCAACGCCGTGGTCGCCTGGTCCGCCGCCTCCCAGGTGATCGTCTCCAGCCAGGTGCGGATGCGCCGCAACGCCTACCCCGGGGACACCGGCGAGAGCGTGAACCTCCAGTTCCGCGGCGCGCCCGGCAATTTCATCGTCGTCCAGCCGTACGAGGTCTGAGGGAGCCCGTCATGACACAGCCGCTCGCAAGTTTCGCTCCCGCTCCCGTCTCCGCCCGCATGGAGAACCACGGCAACCACATGCTCAAGGTCGCCATGAGCACCGGAAACGACCTTCTCGCGCGCGTGGGCTCGATGATCGCCTACGAAGGGTTCGTCCAGTACGAGCCCAATCCGCCCGCGGTACGCCAGATCGCCAAGGACTGGCTCACCGGCGAGGGCGCGCCCCTGATGAAGTGCTCCGGTGACGGCCTGCTGTACCTCGCCGACTACGGGGCGAACGTCGTCGTGATCAACCTCAACGGGGACGCGATCTCCGTCAACGCCACGAACCTCCTCGCCTTCGACGCGCACCTGACATGGGGCGTCGAGCGCGTCAAGGGACTCGCCAAGTTCGCCGGGCAGGGCATGTGGAACACGAAGATCTCCGGACAGGGCTGGGTCGCGCTGACCGCCCGGGGCAAGCCGATCGTCGTCGACTGCGGCGGTGGCGAGGACGAGACGTACGTCGACCCGGACGCGCTCGTCGCCTGGTCCCCGAACCTCAAGGTCAAGGGCAAGAACAGCTTTAAGGCGCAGTCGCTCCTCGGACGCGGCAGCGGCGAGGCGTACCAGATGGCGTTCTCCGGGCAGGGCTTCGTCGTCGTCCAGCCCAGCGAGGACAGCACCGACCGCCTCCGAGTCCGGGGCTGAGGGGGAGCGACACACCATGCAGAGCCCGATTTTCGGCTACAACGAGCAGCAGACCCAGGAGCGCTGGAGTCTGCAGAACCAGCAGATGCTGCGCGTCGCCCTGGAGGGCCACGACGACATCCTCGCGCGCAAGGGCACGATGGTCGCCTACCAGGGCCTGGTCGAGTTCGACGCCGAGTACCAGACCAACAACCAGCGCCGTTCCCGCGCGCGCACCGGCGAGGGCCTGGACCTGATGCGCTGCCACGGGCAGGGCACGGTCTACTTCGCCAACCTGGCCCAGCGTGTGCACGTGGTGGACGTGGACCACGAGGGCCTCACCGTCGACAGCAGCTACGTCCTGGCCCTGGACTCCTCGCTGCACCACGAGGTGATCGCCGTGGACAGCCTGTACGGCATCTCCGGCTCCGGAAAGTACCAGCTCAACATCACCGGTCACGGCAAGGTCGCCCTGATGACCTCGGGTGCGCCCCTGATGATGCACGTCACGCCGGACAAGTACGTCAACTGCGACGCCGACGCCATCGTGGCCTGGTCCACGGCGCTGCGCGTCCAGATGCAGGCCCAGACGCACTCCTCCGGAGTGTGGCGGCGCCGCGGCAACACGGGTGAGGGCTGGGAGCTCAGCTTCATGGGCCAGGGCTTCATCCTCGTCCAGCCCAGCGAGCTGCTGCCGCCGCAGAACGCCCAGATCGGCTCGGGCCTGGCCGCCCAGTACGGCATGGGCCAGCAGGGGGCCCGCGGACAGAACCAGGGCAACGTCTGGAGCTGACGGCCCAGAAAGCAAACGTAAGGGGCGGCCACCCTTGTGGCCGCCCCTTACACGTCTCTCCCGGCTCAGAGCCTGGTGAGCGTCGCCTCCAGCAGCCGCACCACCGACTCGTCGGCCACGCCCGCCACCTCGTCGTACCGGAACCAGCGCAGGTCGAGTGACTCGTCGCTGATCTCCTGGGTCGCTCCCGAGGGGGCCAGCACCGCGTGCTGCACGTCGAAGTGCCACCGACACGGCGGCGGGATCGGGTGGCGATCCAGGCGCACCGGGCCACCCGGGACAAGCGCCAGGCCGCCGATGCCCGACTCCTCCGTGGCCTCGCGCAGGGCGGCGGCCGCCAGCGTGGCGTCCTGCGGCTCGCAGTGGCCGCCCATCTGGAGCCACATGCGCAGCTTCTTGTGCAGGGTGAGGAGAACCCGGCCGTGCTCGGGGTCGACCACCAGGGCGCTCGCCGTGATGTGCCCGGCGTGGCACGACTTCCACAGGCCGTCCGGGTGCGCCTCCAGATGGTCGAGATACGCCTGGCGCAGCTCCTCCTGGTCCTCGTACCCCTTCAGGACGAGGACCGTGTCGTCGTAGAGGCTCACTCGGTGCTGTCACCCTTGTCGTCGTCGCCCTTGTCGTCCTGGTCCTTCTTCAGGTTCGGCCGCTCGGGGGAACCGCCGTCCGCCGCCTCGCCGAGCATCTTGTCCAGCTCGGAGAAGTCCAGCTGCTCGCGGTGTACGAAGCCGTCCGGGTCGTCCAGGTCCGATGCGTTCGGCAGCATGTCCGGGTGAGCCCACAGGGCGTCCCGGCCGTCGACACCACGCGCGTCCGTGAGCGAGGCCCACAGGCGGGAGGCGTCGCGCAGCCGGCGCGGACGCAGCTCCAGACCGATCAGCGTGGCGAACGTCTGCTCGGCCGGGCCGCCCGTGGCGCGGCGGCGGCGCAGGGTCTCACGGAGCGCGTCGGCGGACGACAGACGGGGCTTCGCGGCGGCGTGGACGACTGCGTCCACCCAGCCCTCGACGAGCGCCAGAGCAGTCTCCAGGCGGGCCAGAGCCGCCTTCTGCTCCGGAGTGTCCTCGGGCTGGAACATGCCCTGCTGGAGTGCCTGCTGGAGCTCCTCGGGATTCTGCGGATCGAACTGGCCGACCACGTCCTCCAGCTTGGCCGTGTCGACCTTGATCCCGCGCGCGTAGCCCTCTACCGCGCCGAACAGGTGCGAGCGCAGCCATGGCACGTGCGCGAAGAGACGCTGGTGGGCGGCCTCGCGCAGGGCCAGGTAGAGACGCACCTCGTCCCGCTCCACGCCCAGGTCCTTGCCGAACGCCTCCACGTTCACCGGCAGCAGCGCGGCCCGGCCGGCGGGGCCGAGCGGCAGGCCGATGTCGGTGGAGCCGACGACCTCGCCCGCGAGCACGCCGACGGCCTGCCCGATCTGCGTACCGAACATGGCGCCGCCCATGGAGCGCATCATGCCGATGAGCGGGCCCGCCATGGCCTGCATCTCCTCGGGCAGGACGTCGCCCATGGCCGCGCCGACGCGCTCGGCGACGGGGTCGACGAGCTCCTGCCACACCGGCAGGGTCGCCTCGACCCACTCCGCGCGGCTCCACGCCAGGGCGGAGCCCGCGCCCGAGGGCAGGGACGTCGCGTCGTCCAGCCACAGGTCGGCCAGGCGCACGGCCTCCTCGACCGCGGAGCGCTCGGCCGGTCCGATGCTGGAGTCCTTGGTGCCGTCCGATGTGCCCTGGGAGACCGTCTGGCGGGCGATCTGCTTCGCCATGTCCCAGTTCACCGGGCCGCCCTCGTACGAGAGCATCTGGCCCAGCTGCTGGAAGGCGGCGCCCAGGTCGGTGGGGTTCATGGAACCGAACATCGCGGCGAGCGGATTGTCGGCGCCGGGGCCTCCGGCACCTGGCAAACCGAACCCGAACGGGTTGGCCGGTCCCTGACCACCACCGCTCTGCTGGTCCTTCTTCTTGCCCTCGTCGCCGTCGTCCGGCTCCTCCGGCGGAAGGCCGAATCCGAATGGGGTGTCACTCACGGGATTCCTCGGCTGGTAAGGCCGCCGGTTCTCTCCGACGGCGCGGCTGCCCGACAACACCACCCAGCGTAGACACCACGGCCGGTTCGAGCCTCGATGCTTCGCCGACAGCCGGCCTGCGGCAGGATGGATGCCACCTGGTACGAACGCGTCACCCGCGTGCGTACTGAAGACAACCGCTGGAGACGCCCGGTGAGTTCCCCAGATCCGCAGGTTCGCGCAACGCGAAACCACTCAACCAGCCCGGCCGTGCGCGGGCCAGTCGTCGCGGTCACCGGAGCCGCGTCCGGGGTGGGCGCGCTGCTCACCGAGCGGCTCGTCGCGTGCGACGAGATCAAGCAGGTCATCGCGATCGACGAGCGGCGCGGTGAGTGCGCGGCGGCCCAGTGGCACGTCCTGGACGTGCGGGACCCCGCGATCGCCGAAAAGCTGCGCGGGGCCGACGTGGTCGTGCACCTCGCGGTCGACCTGGACCTGGGCGCCGACTCTGCGGCACGGACCGCCTACAACGTCCGGGGGACGCAGACCGTGCTGACGGCGGCGGCCGCGGCCGGGGTCCACCGGGTCGTGCTGTGCACGTCCGCGATGGTGTACGGGGCGCTGCCGGACAACGAGCTGCCGCTCTCCGAGGACGCCGAGCTGCGGGCGACCGCCGAGGCGACCGGGGTCGGGGACCTGCTGGAGATCGAGCGGCTCGGGCGCAGGGCGCCGCGCGCCCATCCGGGCCTCAATGTCACCGTAGTGCGTCCCGCCGTACTGGTCGGAGGCACCGACACGGCGCTGACCAGGTATTTCGAGTCGCCCCGACTGCTTGTTGTGGCCGGGTCGCGACCTGCTTGGCAGTTCTGTCACGTCGAGGACCTGTGCGCCGCTCTGGAGTACGCCGTCCTGGAGAAGGCCGAGGGCGAGCTGGCCGTCGGGTGCGACGGGTGGCTGGAGCAGGAGGAGGTCGAGGAGCTCAGCGGGATCCGCCGGATGGAGTTGCCGTCCGCGGTGGCGCTGGGGGCAGCGGCGCGGCTGCACCGCATCGGGCTCACGCCGTCCCCGGCGGGCGACCTGGCGTACACGATGTACCCCTGGGTGGTCAGCGGCAGCCGCCTCCACGACGCCGGCTGGCGGCCCCAGTGGACCAACGAGGAGGTCCTCGCCGAGCTCCTGGAGGAGGTCTCCGGACGGCACACCGTGGCCGGACGGCGGCTCGGACGCAAGGACGCGACGGCGGCGGGCGCCGCGGGTGCGACGGTGGCGCTGCTGGGTACGGCGGCGCTTGTGCGGAGAGCCCGCAAGGCGCGGCGGCGCTGAGACCGTCTGTTCCGCGTTGTCAGTGCCGTGGGGCACGATGGAAGGTATGGCACCCAACAACGATCACCCCGGTGAGCAGGCGGCGCAGGATCCGATCCGGCTGATCGGCATCCGGGAGACACCGCTCTCCGTGGACGAGGTCTTCCTGGCCGTCGGGGACGACGCGGCTGGAGGCACGGCGCTGTTTGTGGGCACCGTGCGCAACCACGACGGTGGTGCCGATGTCGACGAGCTGGGCTACTCGTGCCACCCCAGCGCCGAGGCGGAGATGCGGCGGATAGCCGAGAAGGTCGTCGCCGATTTCCCGGTGCGGGCACTCGCCGCGGTGCACCGGGTCGGGGACCTGAGGGTCGGGGACCTGGCCGTCGTCGTGGCGGTGTCCTGTCCGCATCGGGGTGAGGCATTCGAAGCCTGTCGCAAGCTCATCGACGACCTGAAGCACGAGGTTCCCATCTGGAAGCACCAGCGGTTCTCCGACGGCACTGAGGAGTGGGTGGGGGCCTGTTAGCGCAGCCTGTTTCCGGTTGCGTAACCCCACCCCTGGCGTGAGCGTTGACGGAGCGGATGGTTAATCTGCTGATCAGTCAGTTGCGGTCGCTCTTGGGGTTGGGAGGTCGGCATGGCGGCGCTCGCCTGGTTGCTGATTCCGCTTTTCGCCGCTGTCGGTGCCGGGGTGTGGGGCGGTTGGGCCAGCCGGAACCGCAAGAGCATCGAGGACGGCACCGAGCTCGCGGGTTACACCCGCTTCCGCGAGGCCATGGAGAAGTCCTCGCGCGGCTGAGATCCGGGGGCGGCTGTGTACAGGCGGCCCCGGCAGTGCACTGACAGGCCCGTCCCGTACTGTCGTTCCATGCCACGCCGCACCGCGACGATGCTCGCCTCCACCCTGATGCTGATCGCGCTCCTGTGTGCGGGAGTGTTCATTCGCGTGCCGTACGCGGAGATGTCGCCGGGGCCGACGGTGAACACGCTCGGGGACCACGGTGGCGAGCCGGTGCTGCACATCTCGGGACGCAAGACCTACCCGACGTCCGGGCACCTCAACATGACCACGGTCCGGGTCACCAGCGCCGACTACAAGATGAACCTCGTCGAGGCCGTGTACGGGTGGCTGGCACACGACAACAAGGTGGTCCCGCACGACACGCTGTACCCGGACGGCAAGACGGAGGAGCAGTCGACCCAGGAGAACGCGGAGGAGTTCAGCCAGTCCCAGGAGAGCGCCAAGGTCGCGGCCCTGAAGGAGCTCGACATCCCCGTGAAGTCCTGGGTGATCGTCTCCACCGTCCTCAAGGGCTCGCCGGCCGAGGGCAAGCTGCACGCGGGCGACGTGATCAAGTCCGTCGACGGTACGGCGGTCAAGGCACCCGAGGACGTCGCGAAGCTGGTCACCAAGCACAAGCCCGGCGAGAAGGTCAGGTTCACGATCGTCCCCGCCAAGGCGCAGGCCGCCGCCGAGAAGGAGAACCGGACGCCGACCGAAGTGCAGAACGTCACGATCACCACGGCGAAGTCCGACGACACGGGCGAGGACCGGGCGATCGTCGGGATCTCGGCCGGGACGGACCACACGTTCCCGTTCACCATCGACATCAAGCTCGCTGACGTCGGCGGCCCCAGCGCCGGCCTGATGTTCGCCCTCGGCATCTACGACAAGCTGACTCCGGGCAACCTCACCGGCGGCACGTTCGTGGCGGGCACCGGCACCATCGACGACGAGGGCAAGGTCGGGCCCATCGGCGGCATCGAGATGAAGACGGTCGGCGCGCGCGAAAAGGGCGCCAAGTACTTCCTGACGCCCAAGGACAACTGCGCGACCGCCGCCGGGGACGTCCCAGACGGCCTCACCCTCGTCAAGGTCGACACCATCGGCGACGCGCTCGGCGCACTCAAGGACATCCGCTCCGGCGACACCGCCGACCTGCCGAAGTGCACCACCAAGGGCTGACAGCCGCCGCCCCGCCCCGGTCGCCAACGCCACCGGGGCGCCCCGCGCCCCAGCGGCGTCACCGGGACGTCAGGCCGCGAACGTCGCCGTCAGCGCCTCCGCCAGCCCCGGCACCAGGTCCGACCCGGTCAGCACCTCCGTCGGCGAGTCCTTCTCGCGCAGCCGCAGAGCCGACTCACGTGTCCCGTCCCTGAGGACCGCGACCGTCATGCGGACCTCCTGACGGTCCGGGTGCTCGGCGACCCACCTGGCGAGACGGGCGTCGTCGAGACCGTCCGGAACGGACGCCTCCGCGGACGGCGGCAGCATCAGACGCTCCACCGTGAGCGCGCAGCCGGCCACCGCGTCGGGCCAGGCGATCGTGCCGAGGAACTCGTCCAGCGGCTTGCCCGCCGGGATCTCGTCCTGCTCGATCGGCGTGAGCCCCGAGCTGTCGGACTCGTCCTGCAGACCCAGCCGGTCCGCGAGCGAGGGTTGTTCGGAGCGCAGTCGTGCGGTGTCGACCAGGGCGAAGAGGCGAGCGGGCTGGTCCCAGCCGAGGCCGGAGGCGTACTCGTCGATCTCGAGGACGGCTCGGGTGAGGGGACTCGCTGCCATGGGTGTGTTGGACATGGTCACAATCCTGCCTCGTTCGTTACCCGAACCGGGAACCGAGTAAAGCGTGAGTAAGTTGCATAGGTGAGGCCCCTACGATCTCGAGGATCACGGGCCCTGCAAGATGGTCCGCGATCACGGGGGCCTGACGGATCAACAGCGACTTCGAGGTGCGCACCTTGGCTTTCCAGATGCCGGACCGCGGCGGAGGCCCGACGGGGCCACGGATCAGAGTGGGCCGACCGTCCCGGCGTGTCCGGACCCTGCTCATGACACTGGGCGTTCTGGCCGTCCTGCTCATGGCGTTCGTCATGTTCGCGGGGTTCTGGACGGACTGGCTCTGGTACCGGTCCGTGAAGTACTCCTCGGTCTTCACGACCACCCTGTGGACCAAGATCGGGCTCTTCTTCGTCTTCGGGCTGTTGATGGCGGCCGCGGTCGGCTTCAACATCTGGCTGGCCCACCGGCTGCGCCCGCCGCTGAGCGCCATGTCGGTGGAGCAGCAGAGCCTCGACCGGTACCGCATGGGTATCGCGCCCTACAAGAAGTGGCTGCTGCTCGGGATAACATCCCTGATCGGCCTGATCGCGGGCGCCTCCGCCTCGGGCCAGTGGCGCACATGGCTGATGTGGGTGAACGGCGTCCCCTTCGGGCAGAAGGACCCCCAGTTCCACCTGGACGTCTCCTTCTACGCCTTCGACCTGCCCTGGTACCGCTTCCTGCTCGGCTTCGGCTTCGCAGCCGCGATTCTCTCGCTGATCGCCGCCGCGCTCACGCACTACCTGTACGGCGGCCTGAGGATCACCTCCCCGGGCGCGCGGGCCACGGCCGCGGCCACCGGCCACCTGTCGGTGCTCCTCGGGATCTTCGTCACCCTGAAGGCGGTCGCGTACTGGCTCGACCGGTACGGGCTCGCGGTGAAGTCGAGTGACTTCAAGGCGACGGGCAACTGGACGGGCCTGCGGTACGTAGACGCGAACGCCTACCTGCCGGCCAAGACGATCCTGTTCTGCATCGCCGTCATCTGCGCCCTGCTGTTCTTCGCCACCCTGTGGCGGCGCACCTGGCAACTGCCCGTCATCGGCTTCGGCCTGATGGTGCTCTCGGCGATCCTCATCGGCGGGCTGTACCCGGCGATCGTCCAGAAGTTCCAGGTCCAGCCGAACGAGCAGGCCAAGGAAGCGCCGTACGTCGAGAAGAACCTCGAGGCCACGCGCAAGGCGTACGGCATCGAGGGCGCCAAGGTCGAGGAGTACTCGGGCGAGCGCAACACGGACGACGTGACGAAGCTGCGCGACGACGTGGACAAGACGGCGAGCATCCGCCTGCTCGACCCGAACATCGTCTCGCCGACGTACCAGCAGCTCCAGCAGATCAGGAACTACTACGGGTTCCCTGCCAACCTGGACGTCGACCGCTACAAGGACAAGGACGGCAACGTCCAGGACACCGTCATCGGCCTGCGCGAGCTGAACCTGGGCGGCATCCCGAAGAACAACTGGATCAACGACCACTTCCGCTACACCCATGGCTACGGCGTGGTCGCCGCCAAGGGAACCGCCGCCGACGCGGACGGACGTCCGGTCTTCACCGAGTCCGACCTGCCCTCCAAGAACTCCAACGGGGGCAATCTGGGCACGTACCAGCAGCGGGTCTACTACGGCGAGAAGACCACCCAGTACTCGATCGTCGGCGGTCCCCAGAAGGAGATCGACTACTCCGACGACAGCGGTGAGAAGACCACCAGCTACAAGGGCAAGAGCGGGGTCAACCTCTCCAACCCGGTCAACCGGGCCGCATACGCGGTGGCGTTCAGTGAGCCGCAGATCCTCTACTCCGGTGCCATCGGCGAGGGTTCGCGGATCCTGTACAACCGGACGCCCAAGGAGCGCGTCGAGGCCGTCGCCCCCTGGCTGACGATCGACGGCGACGCCTACCCGGCGGTCGTCGGCGGCAAGATCCAGTGGATCGTCGACGCGTACACGACGACGAACGGCTACCCGTACGCCTCCCGTACGACCCTGGGAGACACGACGGCCGACTCGCTGACGGCGGCCGACAACCAGCGCGCGGTGGTGGCCCAGCAGAACCAGGTCAACTACATCCGCAACTCGGTGAAGGCGACCGTCGACGCGTACACCGGCGAGGTCAAGCTCTACCAGTGGGACACCAAGGACCCGGTCCTCAAGACCTGGATGAAGGCGTTCCCGAACACGGTGAAGCCGAAGAGCGACATCTCGCAGTCGCTCATGGACCATCTGCGGTACCCGCAGGACCTGTTCAAGGTCCAGCGCGAGCTGCTCACCCGCTACCACGTGAAGGACGCGGACACGTTCCTCAGCGGCAGTGAGGTGTGGCAGGTGCCGGACGACCCGACCAACCGGTCCGGGGACGCCGTGCCGCCGTACTACCTGAGCATGAAGCTGCCCGAGCAGGACGCCCAGGCGTTCTCGCTGACGACGACGTTCACGCCGAACGGCCGGGACAACCTGAGCGCGTTCATGTCGGTCAGCGCCCAGGCGGACACCAGCGACTACGGCAAGATCACCATTCTGAAACTGCCGACCGGCAAGACCGTCGACGGTCCCAAACGGGTGCAGAGCCAGTTCAACTCCGAACCGTCCATCGCCGAGTCGATCCGGCTGCTGAGAGGCGGCGACTCGGAGGTCGAGTACGGCAACCTGCTGACGGTGCCGCTCGACGGCGGACTGCTGTACGTGGAACCCGTCTATGTGCGCGGTGGCGACCTCAAGTACCCGCTGCTCAAGAAGGTGTTGGTGACCTACGGAGGCGCCACCGCCTTCGAGGACACCCTCGACGAGGCCCTCAACAAGGTCTTCGGGGCGGAGGGTACGACTCCGCCACCGGACCAGGACGAGGGCGACGGCACGACCGAGCCGCCCACGTCGAGCGACCCGACGGTCCAAGCCGCCCTGAACGACGCCCAGAAGGCCTTCGACGAGGGGCAGGAAGCCCTCAAGAACGGGGACTGGGAGGCGTACGGACGGGCGCAGAAGGACCTGGAGGACGCGCTGCAGCGGGCCGAGGAGGCGCAGTCCAAGGCCAGTGAGCCGAGCGGCGGCAGTCAGGACAGCGACAAGAAAAGCAGTCAGGACAGAGACAAGAACAGCGACGGGAGTTCGGGAAGTAGCTGATCGAGACTCCG
The DNA here is from genome assembly GCF_009377185.1 of Streptomyces spongiae. Classification (GTDB taxonomy): domain Bacteria; phylum Actinomycetota; class Actinomycetes; order Streptomycetales; family Streptomycetaceae; genus Streptomyces; species Streptomyces spongiae. The sequence continues at coordinate 2,337 of NZ_VJZC01000250.1, read as the reverse complement.
TCCCGCGCCGTGATACGGTTGCTGAGCAACGGCGCGGGGTGGAGCAGCTCGGTAGCTCGCTGGGCTCATAACCCAGAGGTCGCAGGTTCAAATCCTGTCCCCGCTACTGAAGTCGAAGGCCCGGATCCTCCAGGGATCCGGGCCTTCGACGTGTGCGCCGGCCCGTGCCGGATCCAGGCCATGAGCAGCCCCGGAACTTCCGGTGACCAGGGCGGGATCCATGGAATGGCTGTTGCGCGTCATGAGTAGTGAGGCGACGACTCGCGAGAAGTGCCGCGCCATGCGACGTGAGTTGGGAAATCTGTGTTTGACTTGTCTCTCTGTGGGCATGTCGACAAAACGCTGAAGTGACCTCACTGACTGCGGTATACCAGGTGTACCCAGGTTGCAGGTGGTGCGACGATGGACGTTATGGGGGACAAGGCAACTCTGTTGGAGGACGGGCGGTTTGCGCAGACTGCGGATTTTCCGCAGTCAACGGACCGGGACGAAGCCGGTGACGCTGTCGAGGAGGCGCGTCAGCGGCTCGCCGCCGAGGCCGGCGACGTCGAGGCGATGAGCGTCCTCGGCGCCATGCTGCTGCGCCGCGGTGATCTCGACGGAGCCGAGCCTCTGCTGCGCGCTGCCACCGCCGCGGGCGACCGTGCCGCCGCCAACAACATGGGTGTCCTTCTGCACCAGCGCGGGTACGCCGACGAGGCCGCCGGCTGGTGGCGGATCGCCGCCGTCGCCGGTTCCGCGGCCGCCGCGCACGCGCTCGGGCGGCACCACCGCGAGCGCGGCGACGAGCCGGCCGCCGAGTACTGGCTGCGCCAGTCCGCCGAGCAGGGGCACGCGCTGGGGGCGTACGCGCTCGCCGACCTGCTGGAGCACCGCAGTGACCCCGGGGCCGAGCAGTGGATGCGGGCCGCCGCCGAGCGCGGGCACCGGGAGGCCGCGTACCGGCTGGCACGGACGCTCGACAGGCGGTCGACGCCGGAGGAGTGCCTCGTCGAGCGGGAGGGCTCCCGGGCGGCAGGAGAGGAGTGCCCGTCCCTGCGCGACGGCGACAAGGACGACAAGGACGTTCGTGAGGGGGAGGCCGGCACTGACAGCGGTGTCGCGGAGGCCGCAGCCGAGGAGGCGGAGCAGTGGTACCGGCAGGCCGCGGCGCGCGGTCACCGGAGAGCGGCGCTGCATCTCGGCGCGATCCTGGAGCGGCGCGGGGAGCTGAAGGAGGCCGGGCGCTGGTACCTGACCTCGGCGAAGGACGGCGAGCCGCGGGCCGCGTGCGCGCTGGGGTTCCTGCTGCGGGATGCCGGGGACACCGAGAGCGCGGCCGTGTGGTGGCTGAAGGCGGCCCAGGACGGCGACGGCAACGCGGCCAACGCGCTGGGTGCGCTGCACGCCGAGCGCGGCGAGACGCAGACGGCCGAGCGCTGGTACCGGGCCGCGATGGACGCCGGCGATGTGAACGGCGCGTACAACCTCGGGCTGCTCTGCGCCGAGCAGGGGCGGACCGCGCAGGCCGAGCAGTGGTACCGGCGGGCCGCGTACGCCGGGCACCGTGAGGCCGCGAACGCGCTCGCGATCCTGCTGTTGCAGGTCGGGGACGCGGCCGGGGCCGAGCCGTGGTTCTCCAAGGCGGCGGAGGCGGGCAGTGTGGACGCCGCCTTCAACCTGGGGATCCTGCACGCGGGGCGCGGGGGCGACGAGGACGCGCTGGTCTGGTACGAGCGGGCGGCTGCCGCCGGGCACACCGAGGCCGCGCTCCAGGTTGCCATCGCGCGGCTCCGTGAGGGCGACGAGCAGGCGGCCGAGCGGCATCTGCGGCAGGCGGCGGGTGGCGGCAGCGCCGAGGCCGCGTACCGGCTCGCCGCCGTGCTGGACGCCAGACGTCCGCCGGCGCCCGCGCACGAGCTGGGCGAGCCGACGCGCGAGAAGAGCGAGTGCGAGGAGTGGTACGAGCGGGCCGCGTCCCAGGGGCACCGGCGGGCCCAGGTGCGGGTCGGCATGCTCGCGGCGGCCCGTGGGGACGTCGTCGAGGCGGCGCGGTGGTACCGGGAGGCGGCGGAGGCCGGGTCCCGGAACGGGGCGTTCAACCTCGGGTTGCTGCTGGCCCGGGAGGGGAGCGAGCCGGAGGCCGCGCTGTGGTGGACGCGGGCGGCTGACGCCGGGCACGGGCGGGCCGCGTTGCGGCTCGCCCTGGTCTACGCGCGTCGGGGTGAGCTGGCGGAAGGGCAGCGGTGGGCGGATCGGGCGGTTTCGCTCGGGCCGGTGGAGGTTGCGGAGCGGGCGGCGCGGTTGCGGGACGCTCTGCGGGAGGAGTTGTCGGCGTAGGGCGTACCCCCTTTGGTG
>NZ_VJZC01000249.1 GCF_009377185.1 Streptomyces spongiae | reverse complement strand
GTCTTGCGCTCATCTGGTCTCCAGGGGGGGCGTGCGGGAGCCGGGGAGAAGGGTCGAGATTTCGAACGAAGTTCGGCGAATCGATCAGAAGGTAGGGTCGTGCCGCGAGCACGTCAATTGTTCTGTCGTTCTTCGATGATTTCTGTGAAGCCGGTGGTCAAGGCTGACCGGTCACCAAGATTGCGGGCACCGCCCCGAGGTGCCCATACTGTGCCGTCGCACTGGGGGGAGATCACCGGCTTGAGCGGGAGACGTACGCCTGCCTCGATACGGGGAACCGGGCACCACGGACTGGTGCTCGGCGCCGCGGGGCTCGCCGTTCTGCTGGCCGCGACCGTCCTGGCCGCACTGGCCGCCCTCGCCGAGAAGGCCGTCGAGGGCGGGGTACAACGGCGGCTCGCGAGCGAGTCGGAGGCCGTCATCAAGGTCTCCGGCCAGTACGTCCCGCGCGACGACGGGCGCCTGGACGGTCTCGTACGGGCCGCCGTCGACCGCGCCTTCGCCGACGTACCGCACCACACCTGGTCCGCGTTACGGGCCCCCGACAGCAGCTCCGCCCAGCTCGCGGTCACCGAGGCGGCCGGCGACCGACGCGACGACGCCGACGTGTCCCTGGTCGCCCTCCAAGAGCAGTCCCGGCACGCCCGGTTGGCGGCGGGGCGCTGGCCGCGCACGACCGGAGACGCGGGCGTCGTCGAGACCGCGCTCACCGACGTGTACGCCGCACGGCTCGGGGTGCGGCCCGGCGGCGAGTTACGGGTCCAGCCGAACGGCGGGGCGGAGATCCGGATGCGGGTGGCCGGCCTGTACCGGACGGACGGCCGCAGCCCGGCCGTCTGGGCGAACCTGACCAGCGCCATCGGCGACTCCGAATCCATCGCCTTGGTGCCACGACCCGCACTGACCGAGACCCCCTCCCTGGCCCGGGACGCCGACGAGCTCTGGCTCGCCGTACCGGACGCCGGAGGATTGCGACTCGACGACATCCAGGCGCTGGAGCGGCGCGCCGACGGGTTCGGCGGCAGCGACGTCTCGCTGTCCGTCTTCCGCGGTGCGCGGCCGACGGCCGAGCTGAGCGTCGAGTCCCAACTCGACGGCGCCCTCGACGACCTGGCCACCCCCATCGCCGTCGCCCGCGCCGGCCTCTACGTCCCCGCGACCCTGCTGGCCGCCCTGGCCGCGGCCGCCCTCGTGCTGACCGCGCGCCAGATCGCCGAGCACCGCCGCCCCGAACTCGCGCTGCTGGCCGCACGCGGCGCCGGAACACCGAGACTGGCCGCGGCGACCGTGGCGCAGTGGGCGGCCGTCGCGGTACCCGCCGGACTCACCGCGCCGTTCCTCGCCGGTCCGCTGCTGCGCCTGCTCGACCGGGCCGGGCTGATCCCCGGCGACGTGCCCGCGACGGGGACCCTGGCGGTGGGCTGGGCGGCGGCTCTGCTCGCTGTCGTCGTGCACGGCGCCGCCCTGCTGCTGCCCACCGTACGGACCGTGCGGGACCGGCACGCGGTGCGCCGGCTCAGGCTGCGGCTCGGGCGGTTCGCGGGAGCCCAGCGGCTGGGCGCCGACCTCGCGCTCGCGGCCGTCGCCGTGCTCGGCTGGCTCCAGCTGCGGCAGTACCGCTCCCCGGTCACCGACGGGGGCGTCGACCCCGTGCTGGTGCTCGCACCCGTCGCGATGACCTGCGCCGCCGCACTCCTCGTGTTGCGGGCCCTGCCCCTGCTCGCTCGCTTCACCGACCCTCTCGCACGGCGCGGCACCGGGCTCGTGCTGCCTCTGGGCGCCTGGCAGATCGGGCGGCGCGCGGCCCGGCACGCCGGGCCCGCGCTGCTGGTGACGCTGGCCCTGGCCGTCGCCGCGCTCAGCAGCACCGCGCTCGCCATCCTGGACCGCGGCGACCACGACCAGGCGGTCTTCACAGTGGGCTCCGACCTGCGGATCGAGCCGAGCGACCGGCTCGCGACCGGCGAACGCCGCACGACGTACGCCGCGTTACCGGGCGCCCGGTCCGTCACCCCCGTCGTCGACACGAACGGCTACATCGGCCAGAGCTGGATCACCGTCACCGGCATCGACACCGCGCGCGGCCCCGCCCCCGCCCTGCGCCCCGACCTCACGGACCGACCCGTCGCCGACCTCGTCGCCCCTCTCGGCCGGAACGTCCCCGATTACGGGCTGCCGCTCGACGACGCCCCACGCGAACTCCCGCTCCGCGTCCGCCTGTCCGCCGACGGATCCGGCACCGCGGTACCCGTCCGGCTCTCCGTGCACTTCGTCGACGCCGACGGCCTCACCCACACCAGTGAGGTGGCCCTCGACGACACCGGTGGGCAGGCCCGTACGGTCCGGCTGAAGGTCCCGGCCACCGGCGACGGCCTGCGCATCGTCCAACTCGGCGTGAGCATGAAAGGCGAAACGGTGCGGCGCACCTACCACCTCACCGTCGACGGCGTTCCCGGCCTCACCCGGCCCGCCGCCTGGCACGACCTGCGCGCCGAGGCCCCCGACCTGTCCGTGGCCGGATGCCCGAAGGCCAAGTCGGTCTGGCCGCCCGGCCGCGCCCCCGGGCCCGTGCTCTGCACCGACCGCCCCGGACCCGGCACACTCCTGGACGCGGTGCTGCGCGGCCCCGACACCACGGTCAAGTACCCGACGTGGAACATACGCCTCGGCACCGAACGCCCACAGCGCCGCACGGCCGCGCCCGCCCTCGCCGATCGCGCCCTGCTGGCCTCCGGCGTGGTCCGCGTCGGCGACACGGTCACCTTCCGGCGCGCAGGCGGCGGCACGGCCCGTATCAAGGTCGTCGGGGAGATCGACGCCGTGCCGGGCAGCGAACGGGGTCGTCCCCGGATGCTCGTCGACTCCCGGGCCATGGCAGCCCAGTTGGCGCTCGACGGCGTCCTGCCCGGCGCCGAGACCGCCTGGTGGGTGGCGGCCGATCACGGCGACGCCACCGCCGCGCTGCGCGCCGTGAGGGCCGACCCGCGCCTCGGTACGGCCGTCGACGTGCCCCACGTGCGGGCCCGGCTGGCCGCCGACCCGCTCCGGCAGGGCGCGCGCAGCGGGCTCACGCTGTGCCTGGTGCTCGCGCCGGCGTTCGCCGTCGTCGGCTTCACCCTGCACACGGCGCTCTCGGCCCGCGCCAGGGCACGGGAGTTCGCGCTGCTGCGGGCGCTGGGCGTACGACGCCGCCAGCTCGCCGCGTACCTGTGGACCGAACAACTCGCTCTCGCCGGCGTCGCGGCGGTGCTCGGCACCCTGCTGGGCACCGCGCTGGCCGCCCTGATCATGCCGGTGGTCACCGTCGACGACACCGGACGGCCGGTCTACCCCGGGTTGCTCACCGACGTGCCGTGGCTGCGTGTGGTCCTCACGGCGGGCGCGACGACCCTCGTGATCTGCGCGGTCGTGACGGTCGCCGCCAGGGTCCTGGGACGTGTCGACCTGGCCCGGGTGCTGCGGGCGGGGGAGGACCGATGACGCGCCGCGTGCCGCCGCCGGCGGCGGACGAACCGAACAGACGCCCCCCGCGGCGGCCCGTCCCCGTCGCCGTGCGTGAGGCACGGGCCGAACTGCCCCTGCTGGCCTGCCTCATGGTCCTGACGGCACTGCTCACCACGGTCGCCGCGGCGAGCCCGGTCCTCCTCGACCGGTTCGCGGGCCGGGCACTCGCCTCACGGCTGGAGCTGGCGCAGCGTGACGAGCCCGGAATCCGGTTCAGCGCGGCGTTCGACCCGACGGTCCCGGGCGCCGCGGCCGGTGACCTCGCAGAGGAGCTGCGCTCCGTCACCACAGTGATCGGTGACGCCGTCCCCGGCGCCCTCGACGGCAGCCTCGTCCACGACTCCACCCGCGTCGAACTGCCCCTCGTCACCACGAAAACGGCCGCCGGAGAAGTCGGACTGGGCCTGGTGTACGCCTCCGACGCACCCGGCCGCGCGGCGTACGCCGAGGGACGGCCGCCCGACCCGGACGCCGAGGCCCTGGAGATCGCCGTCTCCACCAGCACCCGAGACGCGCTGAAGCTGCGGCTCGGTCAGCGACTTCCCATCGAGCCGGGCACGTTGGGGAAGGTGCGCGGCACCGCAGTCGTGGTGGGGTTCTTCAGGGCAGGCGCGGACACCGCGGCCGGGGCCACCGCCGCCGAGGACGGTGTGCGCGGGGACCGCCTCGTACGCGAACTGCCCCAACTGGCCCGCCCCGCCCAGTACTCACGCGACAGCGACTCCGGGCTCGGCTGGGAAGCCCGTGCCCTCGTCGCCCCGCGCACCGTCACCACGCTTCAGACGCAGGCCGAGGCCACGTTCACCGCGACCTGGGGCATGCGCCTCGACCTCGACGCGCGCACCGCCGCACGGTTCGCCGACGACCGGGGACAGGCCGACCTCGGGCGGCTCCTCTACCAGTACCCGCACGACGCGCGCGACGACTACTGCGGGGGCCTCGTACTGGGTATGGACTGCCTGATCGGCCCGCATCGAGCCTCCGCGATGCAGTCCAGCACCCAACTCCCCGACGTGCTCAGCGAGTTCGCCCCGCAGTGGCAACAAGGCCGTACCGTGATCTCCTTCGGGCTCGCGTCCCTGGCCGTGGTCGGACTGCTGACCACCGTCGCCACGGCCCTGCTCGCGGTGCGCCGCCGCATCCCGGCCCACCGGCTCCAGCGCGCCCGCGGTGCGTCCGCGACCGTCGTCGCGCTGCTCCGGGCCGCGCAGACCGCGCCCGCCGTGCTGCTCGGGCTCGTCCTGGGACTCGTCGCGGCAGGGTCCCTTCCGGACGCCTCACCCACGTACCGGTACGGGCTGCTCGTCGCCCTGCTCGTCTGGCTGCTCCTTCCGGCGCTCACCTGGCACGCCCTGCGCGACGGCGCCGCCTCCCCGCGGCACGAGCCGGCCCCGCACGCGGCGGGCCGCCGGATCGTCGCCGAGGCGACGGTGCTGCTGCTCGCCGCGGCCGGCGTGGCCGCGCTGCGGTCCCGGGGCACGACCGGGGACGCCGGGCCCGACCCGCTGCTCGCCGCCGTGCCCGCCCTGCTGGGGCTCGTCACGGTCGCCGTCCTGGTGCGCTGCTACCCGCTGCCGGTACGGCTCCTGGCGCGCTGGTCCGCACGGAGGCGAGGCGTCGTGGCGGTCGTCGCGCTCTCCCGGGCCGCGAAGGACGCCCCGGCCCGGGCGCTCGCGCTGCTCGTCCTGGTGGTGACGCTGGCCGGAGCGGTGTTCGGCGGGCTGATCGCCGGGACGCTCGCGGACGGGCGCCGGACGGCCGCCGCCTGGGAGGTCGGCGCCGACGCCTCGTTCCGGGGCGCTGAACAGAACCCCGACCTCGCCGAACGTCTGACCCGCGTCCGCGGAGTGCGCGACTCGGTCAGGGTGCGCCAACTGCGTGTCGACCCGACGAGCGGTACCAACGGCGAGCGGTACGGCGTCGCCAGCCTCGTCGGTGTCGACGGCGCCGAACTCCGCGAGGCGGCACCCGACTCGGCCGCGGCACGCGCGCTCGACACCGCCGGACTCTCCGGACGGGAGAGTGGTGGAAAGGGCGACCGGGAGATCCGGGTCCTCGCCACCGACGCCCGCGTCGGCGACCTGCTGACCATCACCTCGCGCAACCGCGACCTGCGCCTGCGCGTCGTCGGCGGCCTCCCCGACGAGGTGCTCCACGACCCGGCGCTCGGGCCCGTCCGCAGCACGACCGAGGCCCGGGAGCGGCTGCTGCTCACCGACAACCGCGCGCTCGGCGCCTTCCAGGCAAGCGATGTCGAGGAGTCCGCGCTCCTGCTGTACGGCCCGCGGCTGGACGTGGAGACTCTCCGCTCCCTCGTACCGCGCGCCGCCACCGACACCGCGGTCGGTGAACTGCGCCTGCGCGCCGAGGAGGTGGCCGACGCCGACACCGACGGCATGATCGCCGTCCTGAGGACCGCGTACACCGCGTGCACCGCCCTCGCCGTGCTCCTCGCCCTGCTGGCCCTCGTCCTCGACCTGCTGCTGTCCGCCCCTGAACGCGGCCGCACCGCCTCCTATCTGCGCACCCTCGGCCTGGGCGGGCGTGCCACGTCGGCACTGCACCTGGTGCAGCTCCTGCCCATGGTGCTCGCGGCGCTGGTGGGCGGCACCGCCCTGGGCCTGACGCTGCCCACACTGCTCGGACCCACCCTGGACCTGCGGGAGTTCACCGGCGGTCCCTCCGCCCCCGCCGTCCACCCCGACCTGCTGCTGACCGCCGCCCTCGGCATCGGTCTCGGCGTGCTCGTGGCCACCACGGTGGCAGTGGAGACCTGGATCGGACGACGCCGCGGCCTCGGCGCGGTCCTGCACCTCGGGGAGGAACGGTGACCTTCCCGCGGTCCGGAGATCAGCACCATCAGTCTGGAGGAGCGGTGACCGAGCCCCACGAGAGCGACCTGCGCACCCTGGAGAAACGGGCCCGCGACGCCCGTCGCCCGCGCGTCGACGACGGGGACGGGCTCGTCGTCTGCGACAACCTGGTCCGTGTCTACCGCACCGAGGAGGTCGAGGTACAGGCGCTCCAGGGACTCGACCTCGTCGTCGAAAAGGGCGAGTGCGTGGCGCTCGTCGGCGCGTCCGGCTCCGGCAAGTCGACGCTGCTGTCCATCCTCTCGGGTCACGACCTGCCCACGGCGGGCCGCGCCCGGGTCGCCGGTCACGACCTGCTCGCCATGGGGCGGCGCGAGCGCCTCGGCTACCGCCGGCACACCGTCGGCTTCGTGTGGCAGCAGACGGGCCGCAACCTGCTGCCCTACCTCACCGCCCTGGAGAACGTGGCGCTGCCCATGAAGTACACGCGCGTGCCGCGCCGCGAACGGGCCACGCGCGCGGCGGAACTCCTCGATGTGCTGGGCATCGCCCACTGCCGCGACCGGCGCCCCGCCGAACTCTCCGGCGGTGAACAGCAGCGCGTCGCCGTCGCGGTGGCCACCGCCAACGCGCCGCGCGTGCTGCTCGCCGACGAACCCACGGGCGAGCTCGACACCGCGAGCGGCGAGGACGTCTTCGCCGCGCTCCGCCGCGCCAACGAGGAACTCGGCGCCACCGTCCTCGTCGTCACCCACGACCCGCTCGTCTCCGAACAGGTCCGCCGCACGGTCCGCATCCGCGACGGCCGTACCTCGACGGAGACATTGCGCGGCCCCGGCGGCACGGCAGCCGAGGAGTACACCGTCCTGGACCGTGCCGGACGCCTCCAGTTGCCCCGCGACTACGTGGACCGCTACGGCCTGCGCGGACGGGTCCGCCTGACCGCCGAACCTGACCACGTGGGGGTGTGGCCCGACGGATCCACCGGGGACGGAACCGACGAGACCGACAGACGGGGGCGGTGAGGGGGGCGGACGCGATCCCGCCCGGTGCGGATGCGCCACGATGCGCCCCGCAGAACCGGGCCGGAATGCGATCAACCATCCCCCGCGCGCGCGAGACTGGACCCTCGGGAACGACGTGCTGAATCAGACGTGCTGAATCTGAGGAGCGAAGTCAACGTGAACTCTCCGAAACAGACGGCTAGTTGGGGGCGGAGCAATTCGGCGGGGCGCCATGCGGTCGTGATGGGAGGCAGCATCGCGGGCCTGCTCGCCGCCCACGTCCTCGCCGAACACGCCGACCGGGTGACGCTCGTCGAACGCGACCGCTACCCCGACGGCGTCGGTCCACGTCCCGGGGTGCCGCAGAGCCGGCACCCGCACGCCCTGCTCGATGCCGGGCAACGGGCCCTGGACGCACTGCTGCCGGGGTTCACTGACGAGTTGGGCGCGGCGGGCGCGCCCCGCGTCGGGCTGCCGGCCGACCTGGTGCAGTGCCAGGTCGGACGCTGGATCAGGCGCTCCCCGGCGTCGACGCACGTCTTCACCGGCTCGCGCCTGCAGATCGAGGAGCTGGTACGGCGGCGGGTGCTCGCCAACCCGGCCGTCACCACGCTGGAGTCGACCGAGGTCGTCGGGCTGCTCGGTGACGCGTCGCGGGTCCGGGGCGTGCTGGTGCGCGAGCGCGGCGACGGGGCGCGCAAGGAGGAGCGCCCTCTGGAGGCGGACCTGGTCGTGGACGCCTCCGGGCGCGGTACGAAGGCTCCGCAGTGGCTCACCGCGATCGGCGCGGACGCCCCGCATGAGGAGACCATCGACACCGGGCTCGCGTACGCCTCACGGGTCTACCGCGACACCGACGGGACCCTGGGCGCCGACACGCGCGGCCTGTACATCGTCCCGGATCCCGGGCAGGTCTACGGAGCGGTCGTCCTGCCCCTCGAGGACGGTAGCCATTTGGCCACTTTCTCGGGCCTGCGCGGCGATGAACCGCCCACGGACGAGGACGAGTACGTGGCGTACGCGAAGCGGCTGCCGCACCCCTTCGTGCACCGCTGGATGCGCGAGGCCGAGCCGCAGTCGCCGGTGTTCGGCTTCCGCAGCACGGCCAACGTACGGCGCCGGTACGACCTGCCCGGCCGGCGCCCCGCGGGCTTCCTGGCCACCGGGGACGCGCTGTGCACGTTCAACCCGATCTACGGTCAGGGCATGGCCGTGGCCGCGATGACCGCCGTGGCGCTGCGCGACGCACTCACCGACGCGCGCCGGACACCGACGACACAGCGGGTGCAGCGCGCCCTCCTCGCGGCGTCCCGGCAGGCCTGGGACATCTCGGCCGGGTCGGACAAGAACATGCCGGGTGCCATCGGGAACGCGCTCGCCTCACGGGCCGTGGACCGTCCCGTCGCCTGGTACCTGCGCCGCCTCCAGCAGCGCAGCCCCGGCGACCCCGTGGTGGGCAACGCCTTCCGCTCGGTCCTGTCGCTGAGCGAGCCGATGAGCGCCCTGTTCGCCCCGGAGGTGGCCAGGGCCGTGCTCTTCACCTCGCCCGCCCCCACGCCCGCCGAGCCCCCGATGGCACGGGAGGAGCCGGACGCCTGACGGCGGCGGTCGCACTGTCCCGGCGGGGCGGGCGGGCTCACCACGGGTCCGCCCGCCCCGCCGCGTTCGCGCGGGCCGGACGGGCCCGGGACAACTCCTCCCAGCGGGGTACCCGGGGTGCGTTGGAAGCCCACGCCCGCGGCACTCACGTGTCCGATCGTGCTTTTGCCGGGGAGCCGTACTAGCTCAAAAATACCCCCCGGGGTACTCGTGCTAGGGTCGTCGCATACCCCCGGGGGTAATAGTCGATGATTCGTGAAGGGAGTGCCCAGGTGTTCTTCGTCGACACCATCGAGTTGGCAGGGCTCGGCAACCGCAGCTATCTCGCCGGCGGCGCGCACACGGCTGTCGCCGTCGACCCGCCGAGGGACCTCGACCAGGTGATCGCGGCGGCCGTACGGCGCGGGGTGCGCATCTCCCATGTGGTCGAGACGCACATCCACAACGACTACGTGAGCGGCGGTCTGGAGCTGGCCCGCGTCACCGGCGCCGCCTACCTGGTGCCCGCCGCCGCGGACGTCTCGTTCGAGCGGATCGCCGTGCACGACGGCGACAGGGTGGAGGTCGACGCCGGTCTCGCGCTGCGTGCCATCGCCACGCCGGGGCACACCCCGCACCACACCTCGTACGCGCTGGAGGAGGCCGGGGCGGCCGTCGCGGTCTTCACGGGCGGCTCCCTGCTCCTCGGCTCCGTCGGTCGCCCCGACCTCGTCGAACCGCGCCTCACCGAGCGGCTCGCGCGTGCCCAGCACACCTCCGCGCACCGGCTCGCCGAGGAACTGCCCGACGAGACGGCCGTCCTGCCGACACACGGTTTCGGCAGCTTCTGCTCCTCCGGGCAGGCCGAAGGCGACCACACCACCATCGGCAAGGAGAAGGCGGGCAACCCGGCACTCGTGCGGGAGGTGGACACCTTCGTCGCCGAACTGCTCGCCGGCCTGGAGGACGTGCCCGCCTACTACGCGCACATGGGCCCCGCCAACGCCGTCGGCCCCGCCCGGATCGACCTGACCCCACCCGCGGTCGCCGACGCCGACGCGATCGCCGCCCGGCTGGCCGCGGGGGAGTGGGTGGTCGACCTGCGGGGCCGTGTCGCCTTCGCCGAGGGGCATGTGGCGGGATCGTTCAACTTCGAAGCCGAGGGCAAGGTCGCCACCTACCTGGCCTGGCTGATCCCGTGGGGCAAGCCGGTGACCCTGCTCGCCGAGTCGCCCGACCAACTGGCAGCCGCACAGCGAGAGTTGGTGCGTGTCGGTATCGACCGCCCCGCAGCCGCGGCCGTCGGCGGCCCCGCATCCTGGGTCCGGGACGGCGAGACGCCCGTCTCCTTCCCCCGCGCCACCTTCACCGACCTCGCGAAACACCTCGGCGACGACGTGGTCGTCCTCGACGTCCGCCGAGACTCCGAGCGGGCGGGCCGGCACATCGCGGGCTCGGTCCACATCCCGATCCACCAGTTGCACAAGCGACTCGACGACGTTCCCGCCGGAGAGGTCTGGGTCCACTGCGCCAGCGGCATGCGCGCGGCGATCGCGGCCTCGCTGCTGGACGCGGCGGGGCGGGCGGTCGTCGCGATCGACGACCCCTTCGCGGCAGCGGTGGAAGCGGGCCTCACGGCCGTGCCCCGATAGGCGCGGGGCTGTGACCTTTCGCGGCTGCGCCACGCGGGCCCGCACGACCCGCACGCGCCCACCGGCACGCAGCCCCGAGCCAACCGGCACCCAGAGGGGTACGGCGTGACCGTCCTCGCCCTCTCCGTCGGCGGAGTCATAGGACTGACGCTCGGCGCACTCGGAGGCGGCGGCAGCGTACTGGCCGTGCCCGCCCTGATCTACCTGCTCGGCTTCACCCCGGTCGCCGCCACCACCGCGAGCCTGGTCATCGTGACCATCACCTCCGCCACCGGCCTGGCCGCACACGCCCGCGAGGGCAACGTCCGCTGGCGCACCGGAAGCCTCTTCGCCCTGGCGGGGATCGTCCCGGCCATGCTCACCGCGATCCTCGCCGCCGACGTTCCGGAGACCGTGCTGACCGGGGCCTTCGGTGCGGTCGCGGCCCTGGCCGCGCTGCGGATGCTGCGGATGCCGCGGCAGCCGACCCTGTCCGACAGCGACTCCCCGGTACGTCCCGGAAGGGCCGCCGTGGCCGGTGCCGGACTCGGTGCGGTCACCGGGCTCCTGGGCGTCGGGGGCGGCTTCCTCGCCGTACCGGTCCTGGTGGGCGTCCTCGGGCTGCGGATGCGGGTGGCGGTGGGCACCAGCCTGCTCGTCATCACGGTCAACTCGCTCGCGGCGCTCGCGGCCCGCTCGGGTACGGCCCACGGGCTGGACTGGGCGGTCGTCGCCCCGTTCGCGGGAGCGGCCGTGCTCGGCGCCTGGGACGGGAAACGCCTCAGTGCCCGTGTCTCCGGGGGACTGCTCCAGCGGATCTTCGCGGTCGTGCTGCTGGCGGTGGCCGTGTTCATGCTGATCGACATGGCCGTGTGAACCACTCAGGCGAGCGACAGAAAGAGCTTCTCCAGCCGGGCCCGCATCGCGTCGCGGTCCTCCTCGGGCTTCTCGCTGCCCTCGATGCCGGTCAGGCACTGCTGCAGACCGGTGGCGATGATCGCGAAGCCCGCCCGGTCGAGGGCCCGTGACGCGGCGGCGAGCTGGGTGACGACCTCCTCGCAGTCGCGGCCCTCCTCGATCATCCGGATCACCCCGGAGATCTGGCCCTGAGCCCGGCGCAGCCGGTTGAGCACGGCTCGAAGCTCGGCGCCCGCGAGATCCAGCTCCACGATCAACTCCCTCGAAGAAACCCCGCGAAATACCCCTGGGGGTAATGTACTCCCGCTTCGGGGTCCCGTCGAAAAGCAAGGATGACATCCCGTGACCACCCCGCTCGCCCTCGACATCACCCAGGCCCATGCCCGCCTGCCCGAGCTGACCGTGATAGACGTCCGCACCCCGGCCGAGTACGCCTCAGGCCATCTGCCCGGCGCCCTGAACGTTCCCCTCGACGACCTCCGCCGTGCCCTGCCCACCCTCGAACGCGCGGCATCCCGCCGCACCCTGCTCATGGTGTGCGCCTCCGGCGCCCGCTCCCAGAACGCCTGCCGCGCCCTCGCCGAGCACGGCATCGCAGCGGCGAATCTGGCAGGTGGTACGGGCGCCTGGGCCGCCCGCGGTCACGACCTGCACCGGCCCGAGGGCGCGGCGCGCGCGGTGTGGGGCATGGAACGTCAGGTCCGGCTCACGGCCGGGGTGATCGTCCTGCTCGGCCTCGCACTCGGCGTGACCGTCCACCCGGCCTTCCAGCTGTTGTCCGCTGCCATCGCGGGCGGACTGGCCTACTCGGCGCTCAGTGACACCTGTGGCATGGCCGTCGTACTGGGCAGGCTGCCGTTCAACCGGCCCCGCGGCGCCGGTCTCGACGCCACGCTCGCGGCACTGCGGGAGCGCTGAGGGGGTGCGGGTCGCACTAGGCGGTGCGATTGCCCTTCGGGCGCCCGCGCTGGTCGGGGGTTCCGTGCGGCGGCGGGCTGTGGGGCTGCGGTGATGTCGCCGGGGACACGGGCGAACCCGTCCTGGGCCGCCCGGACCCTTCGGGGCGTACGGCACCGCGGTCGCCCGAGGTCGGCTCGGCACCGGAGTGGAGCTGCTCCAGGCGGGCCGACAGCAGTTCGGTCACCGGGACGCGGTGGGCGTGGGCCCGCTCGTAGGTGAGCAGTTCCTCCACCTCGTCGGCGGTGAGCGCGCGGACGCGGCTCTCCAGACCGCCGATCGGCAGATGGTCGTAGTCGGGCAGCGGCAGCGCGGTGCGCTGTGCCATGTCTCTTCACCCTCCCTGTGCGCTCGGCGGGCGCCTCGGCTGCCTCAGTGGGCGCCCAGGCCGCCGCTGCCGAAGGAACCACTGCCGCCCTTGCTCCACCGGGGCCGTTGCTTCGTCGTGGTCGTCCGTGAGCCCAGGTTCCCGTGGACCTGGTAGGGCGTGAGCCGCAACTCGCTCTTGGGTATCTCGTCGGGCTCGAGGTTGTGCTGCTCCTCGTGGACCGCGCCGCCCTCCGGCAGCCGCGGCTGCTCCTGCGGGCTCGGCCGGCGCGGCTCACGGCCGCGTACGCGGTTGCCCATCCAGAAGGCGCCGCCCAGCAGCGCCACGACGAGCACGCCCATGATGACCGACCAGAGACCGACCAGTGCGCTTCCCCCTGCAGCGAAATGCACCCATTCCGTACTCATATGTGACGAATACCCTCGTAGGCGTCAGTGAACCGCCCCGCGGCGTACCGTTCCGCAGCCGGGTTTGACGGGTTTCCGCGCGGCTACCCGACCGTTGTGACATCGACGACGACTTCTCAGCAGGAGCTCTTCCGGTTCCTCGAGGACCGCTTCGCGTGCGCGCAGTCGTGTACGGAGTGTGCGCGGGCCTGCGCCCTGCGCGCGAGCCTCGCTGATCCGGACGGGCCCAGTGACCAGGAACGTGTACGACGCAAGGGCATCATGTGCGCGGAGGTCTGCGACGCGACGTGCCGGGTGCTCTCCGAGCAGAGCCACCAGGACGAGGCCGCCCTCCGGGCCCAGGTGGAGTGGTGCCGGGAGGTCTGCCTGGAGTGCGCCCACGCCTTCGACGCCCACCCCGGCGCCGAGGACAGCGCCAAGTCCTGCCGCGACTGCGCCCGCGCCTGCACGGAGTTCCTCGCGACGCTTGCCGCCTGACGAGACATCCCATCCCGGGGGCTGCGCCCCCATGCTCCCGAGGTGGGTGTCTGGGGTGGGTGGGTTGGTGCGGGTTGGGGGTGGCTGGTCGCGCAGTTCCCCGCGCCCCTGAAAGC
>NZ_VJZC01000248.1 GCF_009377185.1 Streptomyces spongiae | reverse complement strand
CCCCGGCGGGCCTGCCGCCGTCCGACCCCCCCGGCGGGCCTGCCGCCCTCCGGCCGGACCACAGGGTCGACCGGCCCGGGCCGGGGACCGTACGACCCGAGCGGGGGACACCTACGGCCCGGGCCGGGGACCGTACGACCCGAGCGGGGGACACCTACGGCCCAGGCCGGGGACCGTACGACCCGAGCGGGGGACCCTACGGCCCGGGCCGGGGACCCTACGGCCCGAGCGGGGGACCGTACGGCCCCCGCCGGGTCGCGTCGCTCACACGGTGCTCAGAGGCTCGCCGCGTGATCGGGCACGTACGTCTGCAGATCGCGCGGGGTGCGTTCATAGCCGGTCGACGGCGGGCGCGGCGGCAGTTCGAGCACGGTCGGCGGCATCTCGCGGTAGGGCACGGTGCTCAGCAGGTGCGCGATCATGTTCAGCCGGGCCCGCCGCTTGTTGTCGCTCTCGACGACGTACCAGGGCGCCTCGGCGAGGTCCGTGTGCACCAGCATCTCGTCCTTGGCCCGGGAGTACGCCTCCCAGCGCGTGATCGACTCCAGGTCCATGGGCGAGAGCTTCCAGTTCCTCGTCGGATCCTCCAGACGCCGCCGGAACCGCTCCTGCTGTACGTCGTCACTCACCGAGAACCAGTACTTGCGCAGCAGGACCCCGTCCTCCACCAGCATCCGCTCGAAGATCGGGCACTGGCGCAGGAACAGCTGGTGCTCCTCCTTGGTACAGAAGCCCATCACGTGCTCGACCCCGGCGCGGTTGTACCAGCTGCGGTCGAACAGCACGATCTCCCCGCCGGCAGGCAGCTGCTCGACGTACCGCTGGAAGTACCACTGGGTGCGTTCCCGCTCGGTCGGCTTGGGCAGGGCCACGGTCCGGGCCACCCGCGGATTGAGGTGCTCGGCGACCCGCTTGATGGTGCCGCCCTTGCCCGCCGCGTCCCGCCCCTCGAAGACGACGACGAGCCGGGCTTCCTCCGCCCGCACCCACTCCTGCAGCTTCACCAGCTCCGTCTGCAGGCGCAGCAGTTCACGCTCGTACAGCTTGCGCGGCACCTTCGCCGCCTCGTTGCCGGCCATGCCGCCTCCACCGCTCGATGACCCGACGGAACCATCACGTGCAGGGTCGAACACCTGAACAGCACCGTACTGACCTGCGACGCCCCGCGCACCGCGGCAGCGCGCCTCGCCCCTGCCGTCCTACGGTGGAGAGGTGACCCCCGCTCCAAGGGACTCCAAGGGATTCCAAGGGAGGAGAGCACACGTGGAGATCGTCGCGTACGGCGTCCTGAAGGACGAGGAGCCACTGCTGCGGACGGCGTTCCACCAGGTGTTCGCAGACCGCCACGGGCTGCGCTGCCTGGGGCTGTTCCTGAACCAGGACACCGCACCGACCGCCGAAGGCCACGAGGTCGTGCTCTGCGGGGTCAACGACACCCTGGACGCGGAGGTCCTGCGCACGCTCGCCGCGGGCGGCACGCGGATGCTCGCCCAGCGGGCCACCGGTTTCAACAACATCGACCTGACGGTGGCCGAGGAACTGGGGCTGACGGTGGCCCGGGTGTCGTCCTACTCGCCCTACTCCGTCGCCGAGTTCGCCTGGGCCCTGGCGCTCGCCGTCGACCGCCGCATCGTCCGGGCCGCCCACCGGACCCGGGAGTTCGACTTCCGGCTCGACGGACTGATGGGCCGGGACCTGCACGGCCGGACGGCGGGGGTGGTGGGCACCGGCAGGATCGGAACCGCGTTCGCCCGGATCGCCCACGGCTTCGGCATGCGGCTGCTGGGCTGGGACATCGCCGAGAACCCCGAATGCCTGGCGCTCGGCATGCGGTACGTCGAGCACGAGTGGCTGCTCGCCGAGGCGGACCTGGTCAGTCTGCACGTACCGCTCCTGTCGAACACCCACCACCTGGTGGACGCCGAAGCCCTGGCGCTGATGAAGGACGACGCGATCCTGATCAACTCCAGCCGCGGCGGCCTGGTCGACACCGACGCCCTGCTGGAGACGCTGCGCGCGGGACGGCTGGGCGGCGTCGGCCTGGACGTGTACGAGGAGGAGGCCGGACTGTTCTTCCTCGACAAGTCCCTGGAGGTGATGACCGACGAACGCCTCGCCCGGCTGATGACCTTCAACAACGTGCTGGTCACCTCGCACCAGGCGTACTTCACCCGGGACGCCGTCGAGCAGATCGTCGAGACCACCGCCCGCAACGTCGAGGACTACATCGCCGGCCGCACCGGCGACAACACCCTCGTCCGGCCCACGCCGGCCTGATCACGGGCCCCAGGCGAACCTCCCCGGATCCGGTCACTATGGAGGTGAGGAACAGCCCCGAGGAAGGTGGGGATCGTCATGAAGGGCTTCGTCTTCCACGGTCCGGGGCAGTCCGCCTGGCAGGACGTTCCGGATCCCGCGGTCAAGGAGGCCACCGACGCGATCGTGCGCGTCGACGCCGTCACCATCTGCGGCACGGACCTGCACATCCTCAAGGGCCACGTACCCGAGGTCCGCCCCGGCACGGTCCTGGGGCACGAGGCGGTCGGCGAGATCGTCGAAACGGGCCGCGACGTGCACACCGTACGGCCGGGGGACCGGGTCCTGGTCTCCTGCATCACCGCCTGCGGTCGCTGCCGCTTCTGCTGGGAGCGGACGTACGGCCAGTGCCACGGCGGCGGGGGCTGGATCCTCGGCCACGTGATCGACGGGACGCAGGCCGAGTACGTCCGCGTGCCCTACGCCGACATGTCCGTCCACACCCTGCCCGGTGCCCTGGACAGCAGGGACGCCGTGCTGCTGGCGGACATCTTCCCCACCGGCTACGAGGTGGGCGTGCTCAACGGGCGGGTGCAGCCCGGAGACACCGTCGCCGTCGTCGGGGCCGGCCCTGTCGGACTGGCCGCGACCGCCACCGCCCAGCTGTACGCGCCGGAACGCGTCATCGCCGTCGATCTGGCCGCCGCCCGGCTGGACGCGGCGAAGCGGCTCGGTGCCGACGCCGTGGCCGACGCCCACGAGGGCCCCGAGCAACTGGTCGAGGACCTCACCGACGGGCTGGGCGCCGACGTGGTCATCGAGGCGGTCGGCGCGCCGGAGACCTTCGAGCTGTGCACACGCATGGTGCGGCCCGGCGGGCACGTGGCCAACGTCGGTGTGCACGGCGGTCCCGCGACCCTGCACCTCGAGGACCTGTGGATGAGGAACGTGACCATCACCACGGGCCTGGTCGACACCTACTCCACGCCCACCCTGCTGCGGATGGCGGCCGCCGGCCGGCTGCCCACCTCGTCGCTGGTCACCCACAGCTTCCCGCTGGACCAGATGGAGGAGGCGTACGACATCTTCGCCCGCGCCGCCGACACCGGCGCGCTCAAGGTGGTGCTCGGCGAGCCGCAGCACGACGTCGTCGCCGTCCGGGCGGCCTGACAGGAGGGAGTGGGGGCCATGACCGACCAGGCACCCCCGCACGCGCGGGACACGGCCGAGGGACCGTCCCCGGGTGATCTCGGGCGACGCCTCGCCGCACGGCGCGCCGAACTCGGTCTGACCCGGAGACAGACGGCCGTCCGGGCGGGCATCGCACCCAGCTACCTCCGCTACCTGGAGGAATACCCCGGCGCAGCCCCCGACGCGGGCGCCCTGCTCAGGCTGGCGGGAGTCCTGGAAACCACCGTGACGGAGCTCGCGGGCGGCCACGCGGGACTTCCGCCCGGTCCCGGACGGGCTGCCCGAGAACCGGAGTTCACCGATCTGAGTACTGAGGAGTGCCGGGTTCTGCTCGGCACCCACGGCGTGGGCAGACTCGCGGTGACCACTTCCTCGGGACCGGTCATCGTCCCCGTCAACTACAGCGTCGTCGAAGGCGCCATCGTCTTCCGGACCGCTCCCGGAACAACACCCTCCCTGGCGGCGGACCACCAGGTCGCCTTCGAGATCGACCGCATCGACGACGCGTTCAGCCAGGGCTGGAGCGTGCTCGTGCGGGGGCGGGCGCGGACCGTCACCGATCCCGACGCCGTGCGCCTGCTCACTGACCGGGCGCACAGCACACCCTGGGCGGGCGGAGGGCGAGAGCTGTGGATCGGCATCGATCCGCTCGTCATCACCGGACGCCGGATCACGGTCTGAGGGTGGCCGCCTGACGCGGGCCGCTGTCCGGCGTCCCGCCGCTCCCACCAGCCTCCCCGCACATCTGTCACAACGCTTTGCGGAACGTGATGCCGAGGTGCTGGAAGAGCCCGTCGCGCTGCTCGGCCGTGGCCAGGACCATGACGTCGTCGCCCCCCAGGGGGTCCTGCGGGTGACGGTCGACGCAGCGGAAGGACCTGGGGTCGTCGTCGGGGCTGAGCGCTTCGATGGCGGCATGGGCCGCGCCCATGTCCAGGTAGTCGTTCGACTCCTGCTCCACTTGGACGGAGAGCTCCTTGCCGTTGCGCTCGAAGTACAGCGTCCCGCGGCCGTCGTCCTCGTCGTCCTCGTCTTCCTTGTCGAAGCGGAAGTTCGCGACGGTGACCTTTCCTCCGGTGAGGGCCGCTGCTTCTCCCAGGAGCCATTCGTAGTGCTCGTCGGCGAAGTCGACGTCATCGGCGTGGATGTTGACGGCCACGCCGAAGGATTCGAGGGCGCACGCTATGTGATGCTGCGGTCGGAGTTCTTCGTGCGCGAGGGCACCGAACCTGTCCACGACGCTTTGGGCTTTCTCCTGGGTGACCATGCCGAGTTCGGTGAGGACTTCAGCAACCCGTACGTAGGTGATCGATCGAGATGTCGCCATGGCCTCATCCTGGCAGCCGGAGGGATGACCGACGCCGAGTGGGGCCCGCCACCGGCGGCCGCGACATACGCCCGTACGAATTCGCACTCGTGATGGCATAGTTGGGTCCGGTGCCGTACCCCGTGACTAGTTGGGCGCGATCGGAGAGCGACGTATGCCGGGTGGACTCATCGCACTGGCACTCGGCGGGTTCGGCATAGGTCTGACCGAGTTCCTGATCGCCGGGCTGCTGCCGCAGGTGGCGTCGAGTTTCTCGGTGTCCGAAGCGGCGGCCGGCTGGCTGATCTCCGGGTACGCGTTGAGTGTCGCGATCGGTGCCATCGCGCTCACCGCGGCGACGGCACGGCTGCCCCGCAAGGCGATCCTGGTCGGCCTGGTGGCCCTGTTCGTCATCGGCAACCTGTTGTCCGCAGTCGCGTCGAACTATCCGGTGATGATGCTCGGGCGGATCGTCGCGGCGTTGTGCCACGGCTCGTTCTTCGGTATCGGCTCGCTGGTCGCCCGCAGCCTGGTCGCGCCGGAGAAGAAGTCCCAAGCGGTGGCGGTCATGTTCGCCGGGCTCACGCTCGCGAACGTGCTGGGCGTGCCGTTTGGCGCGCTGGTCGGAGAACGCTGGGGCTGGAGAGCGGCCTTCTGGGCGGTCACCGGAATCGGCGTGCTCGCGCTGGCGGGAATCGTCGCACTCGTCCCCGGCTGGGCGGGTGAGGCTCGGCCGACGCCAGGGGCGGGCCGCTCCGAACCGACACCGCCCCGTGGCCTGCGGGCACAGTTTCGCGCGTTCCGGTCCTGGCAGGTCTGGCTGACCCTGACGGCCACCGCGCTCTCCTACGGCGGGATGTTCGGTGCGTTCAGCTACATCGCCTACACGTTCACCGAGGTCAGCGGCTTCTCCTCAGGGGATGTCGCCTGGTTGCTGATGGTCTACGGCGTCGGCCTGGTCGTGGGGAACCTGATCGGCGGGCGAGCGGCCGACCGCGACCGTGACCGTGCCCTGGTCCTCGCGCTGCTCGGACTGACCATCACCCTGGCCGTGTTCGGGCTGCTGGCCGGCAGCGCCACCGCGTCGGTGATACTCGTGTTTCTGATGGGGGTGACCGGGTTCGCCAGTGTGCCCGGCATGATCACTCGCGTCACCGACTTCGCCCACGGGGCGGCACTGGCCGCCAGCGCCAACGTGTCCGCGTCCAACATCGGCAACGCCCTCGGCGCCTGGCTCGGGGGCCTGGCCATCACCGCGGGCCTCGGCTACACCGCGCCGCTCTACGTCGGCGCCGGCATCGCCCTGACCTCCGTCGTCGTCATGGTCGTGGCCGCACGCCAGGCCAGGTCCCCCGCGCGGCTCGCCGAGTGGCGGCGCTCACGGGAGGCGGTGGACTGACGGGCGTCCGGCACGGGTAACACCTCTCTTGCACATCACATGCGACAACGCTCATGGCGCAATAGAGGGGTAGGGCATGGCGACCCGACGGATGGCAGGCGAAGCGGGCCTCGCGCAGGGCGTCCCAGCCCGCGTCGTAGTGGCCCCGATGGCGGGCCACATCCTCCGGTTCGGCCTGGAGCGGGGACTACGACTACGCGGCCGTACGCCCCGAGGCGGCCACCGCCGAGATCAAGCAGTTCCGCACGGTGTTCACCTCTACCTAGCTCCGCACCGAGCACCCGGTGGGGTGTGTCCACCCTGAGACCGGCGAACGCGCCCTGCCGGCAGTGGCGCGCCCGCGACGTCGCCCTCTGGGACAACCGGGCCACCCAGCAGTACGGCGTTGACGACTCCGACACCCACACCCGCACTCTGCGCCGCATGACCATCGACGGCGACATCCCGGTCGGCGGGGGCGGCCGCCGCTCCACTCTCCTGGAGCCCACGTCGGTGCCCGACCCGGCGTACGGCATCGCCTCCGGCGCTTCCACCGATGGCGCGCTCGCCGAAGCCTGACAGGACGCGTGCAGGGGCCTGCTGTGCGGTTCGGGCCCCCGGGAGGCAAGGCGACGTCGATGGAGCCCGCCTGAAAGGCTGACGAGGGACTGGCAGCGGTCACGACGCCCCCCGGACGCCGCACCGGAAGCCGCTCGGAGAGCCGGCGAGCGGCTGAGGGGCCAGGTCGGAGGGCGGGCGAGGACCAGGGTCCCGCCCCCGCTCCCGCCCCGAACCGGCCAAGACCAGTCGTGGCTGCCCGGGCCACGTCGGGGGCAGCGACGGCGGACACGCACCGGGCAGGCTAGCGGGCACCCACCCGGAGTCCCCCGCCGTCGCTGCTTCTGCGAGCCTCACGGCGTCGGGCGGCCTCCACCGGGTCGAGCACCGGGACGGCTGCCAGCAATGCCTTGGTGTAGGGGGCCCGGGGGGCGTCGTAGACCGTGTCCGCCGGGCCCTCCTCGACGACGGTGCCCTGGCGCATGACCACCACCCGGTCGCTGGCCTGTCTCACCACCGCGAGGTCGTGGGAGATCAGCACCAGGGCCAGCCCCAGGTCACGTTGGAGCTGCGCGAGGAGGTCCAGGACCTGGGCCTGGGTGGTGACGTCGAGTGCGGAGACCGGTTCGTCGCACACGATGAGCCTGGGTTCGGGCGCGAGCGCCCGGGCGATGCCGACACGCTGGCGCTGACCGCCGCTGAGCTCGTGCGGATAGCGGTGGTACCACCGCGGGTCGAGACCGACGCGCTCCAGGAGTTCCCTCGCCCGCCGGGTGATCTCCGCGTCGGTGAGCGTTCCGGCGGCCCGCAGCGGGTCGGCGACGGACTCGCCGATGCTGCGGCGCGGGTTGAGCGAGGAGACCGGGTCCTGGAACACCATCTGCAGGTCGCTGCGGATACCGGTCAGCTCGCGCCCCCGGTAGTGGACGGAGCCACCACTCGGCTCCAGCAGGCGCACCAGCATCCGGCCCAGGGTTGTCTTGCCGCTGCCCGACTCACCGACGATGCCGAGGCTCTCGCCCTGCGCCACGGTCAGCGACACCCGGCCACCGCGATGCTGCGGTCCTTCCTGCGCCCGAACTCCCTACGCACGTCCACCGCTTCCAGCAGCACGTCTCCGCCGGATGCGGACGCGGACGCGGACGCGGATGCGGATGCGGAAGGGGCAGCGGCTGCGGGGGTGACTGCGGCACGCCGGGTCTCCACCCGGGGTGCGGCGGCCAACAGTTCGCGGGTGTACGGCTGCTGCGGGTCACTGAGGACCGTGGCGACCGGGCCGCGCTCGACGGCGCGCCCGCCCTTCATGACCAGCATGTCCTCCACGCTGCCCGCCACCACCCCCAGGTCGTGGGAGACCAGGACCAGACCCAGGCCCGTCTCCGCGCGCAGGTCGTGCAGCAGGTCGAGGATCTGGGCCTGGACCGTCACGTCCAGTGCGGTGGTCGGCTCGTCGGCCACCAGGAACCGCGGTTCGCAGGCGAGCGCCATCGCGATCAGAGGGCGCTGCCGCATACCGCCGCTGAACTCGTGCGGCCGGGACCGGGAGCGGCGTGCCGCATCAGGGATGCGGGAACAGCCGGCTTCGGGCGCCGAGCTGCGCGAGACCGCACCGACGACTCGGGAGGAGTGGTCGTGCCGGAACGGGCTCGGTGGAGTGACTGTGGGGAGGCGGGCAGCGCCCCTTCGAGCCCGGGGGCTCAGCGACAGTCGACGTCGGACACCGCGTGCGCGTGCACACCGATGAGCACCAGGCGGAACCCGGCGCTTTCGGAGGGGCGGTGAGTTGACATGGCCAGAAGACTTGTCGATCACGCCGTGCGGGGCAACACGGTATGCGAGACAAGATTTCCCACATATGGACAATCGCGTCCCGTCCGGCGGTCACACTCGTGGTCGCCCGGGGCGAACTCGTACGGCGGTCCAGGTGCGATGCACCTGCGGCACCTGCACGTTTCCGAGGTGCGCTGGACGTGTTGAAGGATGTTGACGGAGCTCGCGAGCGACGGCATGATGACCGACTGCGTGGCCTACGCCGAACCTCCTGCGACCGTCCCCAGCGCGGTCTCCCGTCGGAGGCAAAGGGACCAGCGTCTCAGGCCGTTGTTGCAGCCCGATCGCCTCGGGCGAGGTTGCTGGGGAGCCGTCGCTCAAGGCGTGGAAGGCCGCGATGACAGCCCGTAGGAACTTCAAGCGCCAGGTGCGTGCCCGCGCCGCCAAGACCGGTGAGTCCTACACGTCCGCCCTGCGGCACTTCCGTCCGACTCCATCAGGAGACGTCATGTCGGAAGCAAGGAATCCCAAGAGTGTGCGGCTTGCCGTAGCGCAGACTCCTGTACGCGATGACCCCCGAGACGTTGAAGCGCTGCGCGAAAGTGGGCGTGAGGTCCGTGCTCTGATGCGCGAGGCCAGTGTTCAGGGAGCGAGGATCGTGCACTTTCCGGAAGGCGCGATCTGTTTTCCCAGCAAGTTCGTCATGTCCGTCGACGGCCCGGACGCGGTCGGCCCGGCGGACTGGGACCGGTGCCAGTGGCCGGTGCTCCAATCGGAGTTGGCCGCGATCGCCGAGCTGGCCCGCGAGTTGCGGCTGTGGACGGTGATTGCATCGGTGCACCGCCTGACCGAGCCGAACCGCCCGCACAACAGCCTCTACCTCGTCTCTGATCGCGGCGCCGTCGTCACGCGCTACGACGAGCGCCTGCTGTCGAAGACGAAGGTCTCGTACATGTACTCGCCGGGCGTCTCACCGGTGACCTTCGAGATCGACGGCGTGCGCTTCGGCTGCCTGCTGGGCATGGAGATCCACTACCCGGAGTTGTGGGCGGAGTACGAGAAGCTGGATGTCGACTGCGTCCTGTTCTCCACAAGCGGCACCCCGGGTAACATCGGCGCCCAAGCTCAAGGCCACGCCGCGGTCAACAGCTACTGGGTCAGCTTGTCAGTGCCGGCACAGCACAGCGCCACGGCACCGTCCGGGATCGTCGCTCCCAATGGCCACTGGCTTGCGCGGTGCCCCGCGGACGACTCGCCATCGGTAGCCGTCGTGAACCTCGACGACAGTTCCGAGGCCGCTGCCGATGCAGTGACCTACGGGCGCCCCTGGCGTCGTGAGGCACGCGCGGGCATCTACACCGAGCACCAGGTGATCGACCCGCGCAGCGAAGACCGGACGGCGGCCTTCTAGCTCAGAAGCAGAACCCGAGGGGTTCGCGCGCACGGGACGGCTCCGGGCGCCGCGAACACCTCGGTTTCGGTCGGTCCCTCACCTTGGCGAAACGGCTGACGAGCGGAAGGCACCTGATATACGGGCTTATGCCCTGCCGCTCCTGTGGGAAAGGCGCTTGCGCCGGGAGCGTGCGGACTACCGATGCACGATCAGCCAGTTGATGGCGCAGGCGACCGTTCTCCACCGTGGTTTGGTGCAGAGCGCCCACCAGTGTCTCGGTGTCGGCCTTGAGCTGGGCGATTTTCTCCGCGTCGGCGGCCCCTAGCTCCTTGAGTCGGCGGACCTGCTTGCGCAGAACTCGTTCTTCGAGCCGGTGTGCCGATGGGTGAGTGCGCTACGTGGGACACCGGCTTCGACCGCGAGGGCGACGATTGTGAGGGCGCCGTTGGAGTGCTCTGGCCGGCCGCTGAGGATGCGGTCCATGGCGGCGCGGATGCGCTGGCGCTCATCGGGGGCGGGGCTCATGAGGTCGGCTTCTGAGCGTGGAGGCGGTTGTGATGGTGCCGGTCGGCCAAGGCACGCAGCTGTTCGGCGCGCTGGGACAGCCGGTCGGCGAGCGGGTCGGGGAGCGCCTCGGAGGCGGCCTGATTCTCCAAGCTCATTGCCTGCCGTAGGAGTTGGTCGGTCTGATGGTCGCTGCGCGCGACGTTTGCGCAGGACGGCTGGCATTGGTCCAGCCCCGGGGTGTCGGAGACGTTCAGGCGGTGGCAGAGCGCCCGGTCGCGGTTGTAGACGCACATCAGGAACGCTTGCGGGTTACTGGCGGGAGGGGGTTGTTCCGACTGTGCGCTCTTCCTCCTCTTTCCGGCTCGCAGAAGCGATCTTTTGGGTGTCGCCTCACCGCTTCGCTGCGGAGTTCTCAGCGGCGGCAAGGAGAGTTTGCGCCTGTTCGCGGGCATGACTGATGGGGTCCGCGAAGATGTTCAGGCCGTGGGCGACGAGCGCTCCTTCGTGAAGCAGCATGAGTGTCTGGCTCAGATGGCCGGCCCCGTCCGGGGTGATGTCCCCGGCGAGGTCCGTGAACAGGGTGAGCATCCACTGCTTCTGCCCGGTGATGATCGGGTAGGCCGGGTGGGACGGATCGCTGATCTCGGCGTGAGCGTTGACCATGCTGCACCCCTTGGAACTGTTCTTCGCCGACCACGCGCGTGAGGCATCGAAGACGGCCAGGACGCGCGCCGCCGACGTCGGCTGAGCGGTGTCGAGGCGCTGGGCGAGGAAGGCCCGCCAGCGTTCATCACGATCCGCGAGGTACTCCACGACGATCTGCTCCTTGGAACCGAACCGGTCGTAGAGGGTCTTCTTCGTCACCCCGGCCTCGGCGGCGATCAGGTCCACCCCGACGGCATGGATGCCGCGCTCGTAGAACAGCCTCGCGGCGGCCTCCAGGACGCGCCGTGCGGCAAGGGTCATCGTGATCCGTCGCGGCCTCTCGGTAGTGCCCATACCTCAAAAGTATACCGGTCTGTATAGTGAGCCGATGAGTATACCGATCTGTTTAGTGGAGGGTGAGGCGTGAATTTCCTGCTCTCGATCGCCTTCGTGATCTGCTGGAGTTCCGGGTTCATCGGAGCCAAGCTCGGCGCGGGCAGTGCATCCGCGGTCACGATCCTGATGTGGCGGTTCCTGCCGCTGGCCGTCATCCTGATCGTCATTGCCACCGCCTCCAGAACGTCGTGGCGGGGCCTCGCAGTGCGGGATGTGGCCCGGCAGGCCATGATCGGCGTGCTGTCGCAGAGTGGCTATCTGCTCACCGTCTACTACGCGATCCAACTCGGGGTCTCCAGCGGCACCACAGCTCTGATCGACGGCGTCCAGCCCCTCGTCGCCGGAGCACTTGCCGGACCGTTGTTGCGTCAATACGTCTCACGCAGGCAGTGGCTCGGCCTGTGCCTGGGGGTGAGCGGCGTCGCCATCGTCACCATGGCCGATGCCGCGGTCGGCACCGGTGCGGCCTGGTGGGCCTATCTCATCCCCTTCCTCGGCATGTTCTCGCTGGTAGCGGCCACGTTCCTCGAAAGCCGCTCCCGCGTACGGGTCGAGCCCGCAGTGTCGCTGACGGTCCACTGCGCCACCAGTGCCGTCATCTTCACGGCACTCGCCGTGAGCGCCGGAGCCGCGGGGCCGCCCGCTGAGCTCTCGTTCTGGGCCGCGATCACCTGGCTCGTAGCCTTGTCGACCTTCGGAGGATACGGGCTGTACTGGCTCATCCTGAGGCGCTCTGGAGTTACCAAGGTCAACACGCTCATGTTCCTCATGGCCCCGGTCACAGCAGTCTGGGGAGCCCTCATGTTCGGCGAAACGTTCGGTCCGCAGACCGCTTTCGGCCTGGCCGTCGGCCTCGCAGCAGTCGTCATCGTCCATCGCGGTGACATCTCATCCACCAGGGTGTGCGCGCGGGATACGGACACGGGCGAGGCCGCGAGGTATTCGGCCCAGTCGCGTCGGGCGTAGGCGACCCAGCGGAGCGCGGTGCGGCGGTGCATCCCGGTCACGTGGGCACGCGCGCACCGGGTCGTCGAGAACACCGTCCACCGGACGAAGGACGTCACCTTCAGCGAGGGCACCGGTCAGGTCCGCCACCACAGCCCGGTCGTCCGTCGTGAGCGGCTCGCGCGGTCCGGCCGGCGCTGGCCTCCACCGGGCCGGTGGGTCGGCATCGCCGGCGGATGAGCGGGTGACGTGCTTACGCCCCGTCCGAAGCGGTCCCCGCCCTCCGGGGAATCCGGTGATCACATCGGAGGGCCGTGTGCCGTGGCGCCCCCCGCGGATAGGGTGGACGGTGATCGACAGGGACGGGCTGGGCGAGGGCGGCGGACGGCGTGGGCGGTGCCGAGGAGAGCAGGAGCACGGGCACCGGGCGCCCGACGTCACGGGACGTCGCCCGGCTCGCCGGCGTGTCGCACACCGCGGTGTCCTTCGTGTTCAACGGCCGAGCCGAGGGCAACCTCTCGCCCGCCACCCAGGAACGCATCCGGCAGGCCGCGGCCCAGCTGGGCTACCGCCCCGACCCGGTGGCCCGCGGTCTGCGCCGTCGCCGTACGGCCGTGATCGGGCTGGTCACCGATGAGATCGCGTCCTCGCCGTTCGCCGGCCGGCTGCTGCGCGGCGCCATGGAGACCGCCTGGGGCAGCGACCATCTCGTCCTCACCGTCGACTCCGGCGGTGACCCGGTCAAGGAGGACGCGGCCGTCGCGGAACTGCTCGACCGGCGCGTGGACGGCATCATCTACGCGGCCATGTCACTGCGCCGGGTCCGCGTCCCCGAGGGCCTGCACCGCACCCACTCCGTGCTGGCCAACTGCCTGCCCGAGGACGACTCCCTGCCCGCCGTGGTGCCTGCCGAACGCGCCGGTGGCCGTACCGCGGCCCGGCTGCTGCTCGGTGCGGGCCACCGCCGGCTCGCCGTGATCGGCGGTCTGGACGACATCGCCTCGGTGGAACGTACCCGCGGCTTCCGGGACGCGCTGCGCGCCGAGGGCGTCACCGTGCCCGAGGAGTGGATCGTGCGCGGCGGCGGGGAGATCTCCGCGGGATACGCGGGGGCGCTGCGCCTGCTCGACGGGGTCGAGCCGCGCCGTCGCCCCACTGGCGTCCTGTGCTACAACGACCGGGTCGCGGCGGGTGTCCTGCACGCCGCGACCCGGCTCGGGATCGACGTGCCCGCCGATCTGTCCGTGGTCGGTTACGACGACCAGGAGCACATGGCCGCGTTCCTCACACCGCCGCTCACCTCGGTCGCGCTGCCGCACCGGGCGATGGGCGAGGCGGCGGCCCGGCTGCTCCTGGACGCCATCGAAGCCGGCCGTACGCCGCCCGCGACCGTCCGGCGCCTGCCCTGCCCTGTGG
>NZ_VJZC01000247.1 GCF_009377185.1 Streptomyces spongiae | reverse complement strand
TCCCCGGCGTCACCGACCCCAACACGCTCGCCCGCCGGGCCCCCGTGCTCGCCGGACACGTGCCCGGCAGCCCGTGCACGGTCAGGAAGCCCAGTACCGCGAAGGCGTACGCCTCCTTGGCGGCGGACGGTAACCCCAGCGCGTCGGACGTCCGCACCGGCACACCGGCCAACTCGGCGCCCAGCATCCCCATCAGCACGGGATTACGGGTGCCGCCCCCCGAGGCGATCACCTCCGTGGCCCCCACACCCCGCACCGCGTCGGCGACCGTCCGCGCCGTGAGCCGGGTGAGCGTCGCGACGACGTCCTCCAGGGACAGCCCCGGGAAACCGGCGAGCGCGTCGAGCAGATAGGCTGCGTGGAAGACCTCCTTGCCCGTCGTCTTGGGCGCGGGCAGCGCGTAGTACGGCTCCTCCAGGAGCCGGGCCAGCAACGGCTCGTGCACGGTGCCGCGCGCGGCGAGGGCGCCGTCCACGTCGTACGGCAGCCGGCCACCGGAGAAGTCGCGGACGGCCGCGTCGACCAGGGCACCCCCCGGACCGGTGTCGAAGGCCGTGCCGTCCGGCGCGGTGAGGTTGGCGATGCCGCCGAGGTTCAGCGCGACCGGTGTGCCCGGCAGCCCCCGCAGCCACAGCAGGTCGAACAGGCTCACCAGGGGCGCCCCCTGACCGCCCGCGGCGATGTCGCGCGGCCGGAAGTCGGCGACCACGGGCAGCCCCGTCGCCTCCGCGATCCAGGCGGGCTGCCCGATCTGGAGTGTGCCGTGCACGGCGCCCTGGTCGGCCCAGTGGTACACCGTCTGTCCGTGCGAGGCGACCAACTCGGCCCGTCCGTCACAGAGTTGATCGTTCGCGCGGAGCGCGGCCGCCGCGAAGGACTGCCCGATCCTTGTGTCCAGGCGGCACACCGCCGCCAGCGTGGTCCTCGCCGGCGGAAGGGCCGCGGCGAGATCCTGTCGCAGCGCCTCGTCGTACGGTTCGCTGACCAGCCCGAGCGGCTCCAGCGTGAGGGTGTCCCCGTCCAGGCGCAGATCCGCCGCCGCCGCGTCGATCGCGTCGTACGACGTCCCTGACATCAGCCCGATCACCCGCATTCTTCAATTCCCCCTTAAATAGGTGCTTTTGTTCCTCGCCAGCAGTGTCAGCGCGCTCACCGCGCACGTCACCGCCGCGTAGTACCCCGGGATGTCCACGCTCCCCGTGCGCTCGATCGTCTCCGTGATGACCAGCCCCGCGCAGCCCGAGAACACGGCGTTGGACAGGGCGTAGGCGAGCCCCAGGCCCGTGTAGCGGACGGTCGTCGGGAAGAGCTCGGAGAGCATCGCCGGGCCGGGCCCCGCCATCAGGCCCACGACCGCTCCCGCCACGAACACGGCCAGGCCCTTCACCGCGTTCGACGTCCCGGTGCTCTGAAGGAGGTTGAGGAGCGGCAGCGCCAGCGCGGTCACCAGCAGCGCGCCCGACAGCATCACCGGCCGTCGCCCCACCCGGTCGCTGAGCCACCCGGCGGGTACGATCGTGACCGCGAAGCCGAGGTTGGCCAGCACCGTGGCCACGAGGGCCTGCTGGAAGGTCGCGTTCAGGCTGCTCTGCAGATACGCGGGCAGCACCACGAGGAAGGTGTAACCGGCCGCCGCCCAGCCCATGATGCGCCCGGCGCCGAGCGCGATGGCACGTGCCACCTCCCGTGCCGGAGGGCGCTCGGCCTCCCGCTCCTCACGGAAGGCCGGTGTCTCGTCCAGCCGCAGGCGAAGCCACAGCGCGCCCAGGCCGAGGGGCAGCGTCAGCAGGAACGGCAGACGCCAGCCCCAGGAGTTCAGTTGCTGCGTGCTGAGTGCCGTCGCGAGCAGGGCCGCCATCCCGGCTCCGCCCAGCAGCCCCAGGGCCACCGTGAACGACTGCCACGACCCGTACAGCCCGCGCTTCCCCGGTGGCGCGAACTCCGTCATCACCGACACCGCACCCCCGAACTCCCCGCCCGCGGACAGTCCTTGGAGCACCCGCAGGAAGGTGAGCAGCCACGGCGCGAGGGCGCCGACGGTGGCGTACGTGGGCAGCGCGCCGATGAGCGTCGTCGCCCCCGTCATCAGCAGGACGACCGTGACGAGCACCGGACGGCGCCCGATCCGGTCCCCTAGGCGGCCGAACAGCGCCGCGCCCACCGGCCGGAAGAAGAACGCGAGCGCGAACGACGCGTACGTCTTCACCAGGCCCTCGATCTCGCTGCCGCCCTCCGGGGTGAAGAAGCGGGCCGCGATGATCGTGGCGAAGTAGCCGTAGACACCGAACTCGTACCACTCGATGAAGTTGCCCACCGAGCCCGCCAGCAGCGCCCTGCGGGACTGTGCGGGCCGGGTGGCTGTCTGCTGGTCCGGGCCGTGCTCGGGGGCGGCTGTCATGCCGGCTCCTTCCGGGGCGTAGACCGAACGATGTTGGAAAATTAGTTTCAGTAAAGCGGTTGCTGACTGTCAATTAGTTTCACCGGTGCTGGTGAAGGGGACGCCGCGTCGACTTCGCGCACCAGATGTCACTCGTGTCAGCACCTCGTGCCCGGAGCGCCCTCGCCATGGTCCCCGGACGACTACGCTCGATCCCCGTACGTCGTTCGGTCGACCTGGGGAGGTACCGGGATGACGGAGGAGCGGCCGGGAGCGGCCGCCTCGCCCTCCCTGTGGGAGCGCGAAGTGGAACTCGCCGCCATCGAGGAGGCGATCGACGCCCTGCGCGAGGACCGGGCGTCCCGGGGCAGCCTCCTGGTGTTCAAGGGCGAGGCGGGCATCGGCAAGACCGCGCTCCTTGCCGAGGTACGTCGTCTGGCGGAGGAGCGCGGCTGCACCGTGTGGTCGGCGCGCGGCGGCGAGACCGTCACCTCCGTCCCGTTCAACGTCGTACGGCAGCTGCTGCAGCCCGCGCTCCTGTCGCTGATGCCGGACGAGACGCGGGAGTACCTCGGCGACTGGTACGACATCGCCGGCCCCGCGCTCGGGATAGCCGTCCCCGGAGACCGGCTCGCCGATCCGCAGGGCGTGTGCGACGGTCTGATCGCGGCCGTCAGCCGCCTCGCCCGGCGCGACTGGCCCCTCGTCCTGCTGATCGACGACGCCCACTGGGCCGACCAGGAGACCCTGCACTGGCTGGCCGCGTTCGCCGAGCGCCTCGGTGAACTCTCCGTCCTCGTCGTGGTCGCCCGCCGCGCGGCCGACGCCACCAAAGAGCGCGCCGGCCTCCTCGACGCGGTCGCCGCCACGGCCCGCCCCACCACCACACTGAGCGCGCTGACCCCCGAGGCGACAGCCGGGCTCACCCGTGCCACGCTCGGCGAACACGCCGACGCGCCGTTCTGCCGCGAGGTCTGGGCGGTCACCGGCGGCAACCCGTACGAGACCGTGGAACTCCTCGCCAAGGTCCAGGACAGCCAGCTGGAACCGGTCGAGTCGTCGGCCGCCGAACTGCGCGCCCTGAACCGCTCGGCCCGCGGCCGCGGTCTGGTCGCCCGCCTCGAAGGGCTCGGCATCGAGGCCACCCGCTTCGCGTGGGCCGCCGCCATCCTCGGCACCGGCATCACCGTGGAACTCGTCGCCACGCTCGCCACCATGCGCCCCGAGAAGGCCATGCGCTGCGCCCACCTGCTCAGCGCGGCCCGCATCCTCACCGAGACCGACCGGGCGACCCGCCAGGTCGGCGACGGCGACCTGGAGTTCGTGCACCCGCTGATCGCCACCGCCGTGTACAACGCGATCCCGCCCGCCACGCGCACCGCGATGCACGGCGTGGCCGCGGAGGTCGTCACCGCCTCCGGGCTCGGAGCCGCGGCGGCCTCACGCCACCTGCTCAAGGTGCACCCGGACGACGACCCGGAGGTGGTCGAGCAGATGCGCGAGGCGGCGCGCGAGCACCTCGCCATCGGGGCGCCGGACGCGGCCTGCCGCTGCCTTGAGCGCGCCCTGCTGGAACCGCCCGCACCGGGCGTCCACGCGCAGGTGCTCTACGAGCTGGGCTGTGCCACGCTGCTGACCTCGCCGGCCACCACCATCGACTACCTCCAGTCGGCGCTCGCGATGCCGGGCCTCGTCGGCGGCACCCGCGTGGACGCCGTCGTCCGCCTCTCCCAGGCGCTCCTGCACAACGACCAGCTGGAGGACGCCGTCCGCACGGTCGACGCGGAGGCCGCACGGCTCGGCCCCGGCCCCGCCCACCTGCGGCTGCGAGCCGTGCACCACATGTGGCAGGGCCTCAACCCGGGTGAGGAGCACTTACCGGGGCGCTCCGAGGAACTCGCCGCCCTCGCCGCCACCTGCACAGGGCGGAACAACTCGGAGCGCGTGCTGCTCATCCTCCGCGGCTTCGACCTGATGACGCGCGGAGACAACGCCGAGGAAGTCGTCGAGCACTGCGACCGCGCCCTCGTCGACGGCCGCCTCGCCCCCGGACTCGGCTGGACGGACACCGAGTGGGGCATCGAACCGCTGCTGATGCTGGCGACCGCGTACGCCTACGCGGACCGGCTCGACCAGGCGGAGAGCCTGTACACGCAAGCCCTGTGTGCCTACGAGTCCGCCGGATGGAGCGGCGGCCATCTCGCCCTGGCCCACGCCTACGTCGGCCTCGGACACCGCAGGAGAGGCCGCCTGAAGGACGCGGAGGCATCCCTGCGCGAGTCGCTGCGCATCGCCGAGCGGGTCGGCCGCGGGCTGCCGCTGTACTGGTCCACGACCTGCAACCTCGTCGAGACGCTGCTCGCCCGCGGCCACGCCGACGAGGCACGGGAGATCGCGGAGCGGTACGGCTTCGCCCCGCCGTACCCCTCCACCATCGTCCTGCCCGACGCCCGCTCCGTACGCGGCCGGCTGCTGCTCGCCACCGGCCGCAGGGACGAGGGCATCAACGAACTGGAGGCCGCGGAGAAGGCCGCCGCCCGTGGCCACCACAACCCCGTGACCGCGCTCTGGGGCAGCGACCTCGCTCGCGCCCTCGCCCACGAGGACCCGCGGCGCGCGGCCGAACTCGCGCTAGCCGTCCGCCGCCGGGCCGAACGCTTCGGCACCGACACGGCCCTCGGCGAGGCCCTCCGCCTGGCCGCGGCCCTGGAGACCGGCCAGCGCGCCACCGCCCTGTACGCCCGGGCCGTCACCCACCTGGAGGCGTCCCCCTGCGCCTATGAACACGCCACGGCCCGTGTGGAGTACGGCATCGCCCTGCGCTCCGCCGCGGAACTCCACAAGGGCCTGACCCTGGCCCGGTCCTGCGGCGCGGACGGCCTGGTGGACCGGGCACAGCGGGCGCTGGACGAGGGGCTGGGGCAGACGCGAGTCGACGACAGGACCTAGAGCGAGCAACTGCTCCGTGGTCGCCTCCAGACGCTCCCGCACCTCACGGTCGTACGCCTGTTCACCGTGGACCACGGGGAGACGCCGAGCTCGTGGACCATCGCGGTGTCCATGCAGGTGGCCGGATGCAGCACGTTCACCGAGACCCCGGTGCCCGCCAGCTCCTCGGCCAGGACGAACGTGTGGGCGGCGAGCGCGAACGTGCCCCGCCCGGACCAGCTCGAAGGCGACGTACCGGCCGCGTCCGGAAGTGGCACCGGTGATCAGAACAGTGGACATGCCTCCGCCGTACGCAACCGGGGAGGCATGAACGAGTCACGTGGGAGGTGCTGCTTGGAGCTACCGAACTCTTGCCCAGTGCTCCACCCTTCAGGCTGGAGGTGTAGGGCATCCTGCCCCTGGCGGCCCGGAGGGCCGCAGATCCATGGCAGGATCGCCTTGTCCGACAACGTAGTTGTCGGACCTACCGCCCAGGATCACCCTGGGGGGGAGGCCGGGGAACCGCTTCCCTCAGCCATTCCCCTCCGCCGGGTCCTCCTCCGCGAGCACCCGCTGCGCCGTCGCGAACGCCGAGTTCGCCGCCGGGACACCGCAGTACACGGCCGTCTGCAGCAGCACCGCCCCGATCTCCTCCGGAGTGAGCCCGTTGCGGCGTGCCGCGCGCACGTGCATCGCCAGCTCGTCGTAGTGGCCGTGGGCCACCAGGGCCGTCAGCGTGATCATGCTGCGTTCGCGGCGCGTGAGCGTGGGGTCCGTCCAGATCTCGCCCCAGGCGTAGCGGGAGATGAAGTCCTGGAAGCGGGCGGTGAACGGGGTCTGCCGGGCCTGGGCGCGGTCCACGTGCGCGTCGCCGAGGACCTGGCGCCGCACCTCCATGCCACGCCTCGCGCTTCCGCCGAGGTGGGCTCGCAGCGCGGTCAGGACCGCCTCCGGGCACTGCGCGGGTGCCAGGTGCGAGGCGCCGGGAAGCTCGACGAGGGCCGCGTCCGGTACCGCGTCCGCGATCTCCCGCAGATGCGCGGGCGGCGTCGCCGGGTCCTGGCGTCCCGCGACGAGCAGGGTGGGCGCGGTGATCTCCGGGAGCCGGTCCCGCAGGTCGAACGCGGCCAGCGCGTCACAGCAGGCGGCGTACGCCTCCGGGTCCGCGTTCCGGTGGTCGGCCACCAGCTCGGGCACCGTGAAACCGGGCGTGAACCAGCGGGTGTCCGCCGACTCCGCGAGCTGCGCCAGGCCCTCGCGGCGTACCAGCGCGGCCCGCTCCTCCCACGGCTTGGAACCGTTGAAGTGGGCGGAGGAACAGATCACGGCGAGCGCCGACACCCGCTCCGGGTGGTGGACCGCCAGATGCAGGCCCACGGCGCCGCCCAGCGAGACACCCGCGTACGCGAACCGTTCGATGCCCAGGGAGTCGGCGAGCCCGAGCACCAGGCCGGCGAGATCGTCGACGGTGGCGCCGGGACCGATCAGGCCGGCGGGTGAACTCCCGTGCCCCGGCAGGTCCCAGCGCACGACCCGGTGCGTGACGGACAGTTCGGGCGCCACCTTGTCCCACAGCGCGGTGGATGTGCCGAGCGAGGGGCCCAGCAGCAGCGGGGGAGCGGTGGTGGGGCCCTCGGCGCGGTGGTGCAGCAGCTTGTCGTTCAACGTCGCTCCAGGGCACGGTCGGTGAGGGCTCCGGCGGAGCCGGTGTAACGGGTGGGGTCGGTCAGGTCCGCGAGGTCGACGTCCTTCAACTCCGGCTTCTCAGCGAGGAGTTCGGCCAGGGGGCGGCCCTCGGTGTACGTGCGCTTGGCCGTCTCGGTGAGCAGCTCCTTGGCGCGGGCCCGGCCCAGTACGGGTGCCAGCTCGGCGGCCAGCCGCTCGGAGACGATCAGCCCGTGCGTGAGGTCGAGGTGCCGCCGCATTGTTCCGGCGTGCACCCGGAGTTCCTCCGTCAGTTCCACGGCGTTCCCGGCCGCGCCCGCGACCAGCCGGAGCAGATCGCTCAGCGGCTCCCATTCGGCGTGCCAGGCCCCGGCGGGCCGCTCGTCCTCGGCGGCCAGCGAGCCGTACAGCGTGGCCGCGAGCTGCGGGGCGCGCCGGGCGGCCGCGGAGATCAGCGTGGAGCGTACGGGGTTCGCCTTGTGCGGCATGGCGGACGAACCCCCGCCGCTGCCCTCGGAGACTTCTGCGATCTCCGTGCGGGCGAGGGTGAGCACGTCGACGGCCGTCTTCCCGAGGGCACCCGCGGCGAAGGCGAGCGCCCCGGCGAGGTCCGCGACCGGGGTGCGCAGGGTGTGCCAGGGCAACAGCGGTTCGGCGAGCCCCAGTTCGCGGGCGTACGCGGCGACCAGAGGGCGTGTGTCGGAGGCGCCGAACACGCCGAACGAAGCCAACGTGCCCGCCGCGCCGCCCAGTTGAGCGGGAAGACCGTCCCGTACGGCCTTGAGGCGGTCCCTGGCGTCCAGCACCAGCGACCGCCACCCCGCCGCCTTCAGCCCGAACGTCGTCGGCACCGCGTGCTGGGTGAGCGTCCGCCCGGGCATGGCCGTGTCACGGTGCTCGGCGGCCAGTCGGGCGAGCGCCCGCTCGATGCGGTCGAGGTCGGCGAGGACCAGGTCAAGGGTGCGCACGGCCACCAGCATCGTGGCCGTGTCCATGATGTCCTGGCTGGTGGCGCCCCGGTGGACGTACGGTCCGTGCTCCTCGCCGACGGCCTTCGTCAGGTCGGCGACCAGGGGGATCACCGGGTTGCCGCCTCCGCGGGCGCGCTCGGCGAGGGACCGTACGTCGAAACGGGCGATGTCGGCCGCCTCGGCCACCGCGGCCGCCGCCTCGGCGGGAGCGAGGCCCAGGTCCGCCTGGGCCCGGGTGAGCGCCGCCTCCGCGTCGAGCAGGGCCCGCAGGTACGCCGTGTCGCCGGTCGCGGAAGCGGCGGGGGTGCCTGCCCACCCGGGGGCGAGCAGGCCGGTGTCGTCGGAATCGACAGAAGTCACTGGAACTCCAGGAAGACCGTCTCGCCTTCGCCCTGAAGGCGGATGTCGAAACGGTAGGTGCCGTTGCCCTGGTCCGCGGCGATCAGTGTGCCGCGCCGCGCCTCGTCCACCCGCCTGAGCAGAGGGTCCGAGGCGAGCGCCGCCTCGTCGCCCGGCAGGTAGATCCGGGTGTACAGGTGCACGAGGAGCCCGCGCGCGAAGACGCACACGCTGAGGTACGGCGCGTGCTGCCCCCGGGCGCCGGGTCGCAGTGTCCGCGCGTACCAGTGGCCGTTGGCGTCGGTCTGGACGCGTCCCCAGCCGGTGAACTCCACGCCGTTGCGGCCCAGATAGCCGCCGCTCGCCGGGTCGCGCCGGATCGAGCCGTCCACCTGAGGGATGTTGCCCTCGGGGTCCGCGCCCCACAGCTCCACGAAGGCGTCCGGGAGCGGGTTGCCCTCGCCGTCGGTGATGTATCCCTGGACGGTGATCGTGTCGGGGTGGCCGATCGGAGCGATGTCGCCGCCACCGGGGAACGGCAGGGCATGGCCGTAGAAGGGGCCGACCGTGTGCGACGGAGTGGGGAGCACGGTCTCGGGACGGCTCGTGTCGATCTTCGTCATGACAGGTCAGCGTCCTTCTTCGATCCAGGTGGCGTTCGGCCCGTCGAGCACGATGTCCCACTGGTAGCCCATCGAGAACTCCGGCACCGACAGGCTGTGGTCGTACGTCGCGACCAGCCGCTGCCGGGCCGCGTCGTCCGTCACCGACTGGATGATCGGGTCGTACGGGAACAGCGGGTCGCTCGGGAAGTACATCTGCGTCACGAGCCGCTGGGTGAACGCCGTGCCGAACAGCGAGAAGTGGATGTGGGCCGGCCGCCAGGCGTTGAGGTGCTGGCGCCACGGGTACGGGCCCGGCTGGACGGTGGTGAAGTGGTAGTGGCCGTCGGCGTCCGTCAGGGTGCGGCCGACGCCGGTGAAGTTCGGGTCCAGCGGGGCGTCGTGCTGCTCGCGCTGGTGCGCGTACCGGCCCGCCGAGTTCGCCTGCCATATCTCGATGAGCTGGCCGCGGATCGGGCGCCCGTCACGGTCCAGCAGCCGCCCGGAGACGGTGATGCGCTCGCCGATCGGCTCACCGTTGTGCTGACGCGTGAGGTCGTTGTCGATCTCGGTGATGTCCCGCTCGCCGAAGGCGGGGGAGGACAGCTCCACCAGCTCCGGGTCCTTGGCCACGTCGATGGTGACCGGCGGCTGCTTCGGGTGGCGCAGCACCGAGGAGCGGTACGGCGCGTAGTCGCGGCGCGGCTGGTGCTCGACGGGGGCACCGTCGGCGATCCGCTTCTCGTACGCGGCGTGTTCGGCGGCGATCTCCTGGTCGATGTCGTGCTGGGTGAGAGTCATGGGGTTCCTCGGGGGTCTCAGCGGTCGAGGACGAGGGCGAGGCCTTGGCCGACGCCGATGCAGAGGGTGGCGACGCCGGTGCCGGAGCCCCTGGCGGCGAGTTGGTGGGCGACGGTGCCGGCGAGACGTGCTCCGGAGGCGCCCAGCGGGTGGCCGAGGGCGATGGCGCCGCCCCGGGGGTTGAGGATCGCCGGGTCGAACTCGGGCCACTCGGCGACACAGCCCAGGACCTGGGCGGCGAAGGCCTCGTTGAGCTCGAGGACTGACAGGTCGTCAAAACCCTTGCCTGCCTTGGCGAGCGCACGGTTGACCGCCTCGACGGGGGCGAGCCCGAAGTAGTGCGGGTCGAGGGCGTGGACACCGGTCGCGGAGACCCGGGCCAGCGGGTCGCGGCCGGTGGCCTTGAGACCCTCGTCGTCGACGAGGAGCAGCGCGGCGGCGCCGTCGTTCAGCGGTGAGGCGTTGCCCGCGGTGACGGTTCCCTCGGAGGTACGGAAGGACGGCTTGAGCTTGGCCATCGCGGCCAGGGAGGCGTCCGGGCGGACACATTCGTCGGCGCCGACGACGACCGGGTCGCCCTTGCGCTGCGGGATGCTGACTGGCGCGAGCTCGGCGTCGAACAGGCCCGCCTGCTGGGCGTTGGCGGCCTTGGTGTGGCTGTTCAGGGCGAACTCGTCCTGCTGCTCACGGCTGATCTTGTGCTTGTCCGCGATCAACTCCGCGCTCTCGCCCAGCGGGATGGTCCACTGCGGGTCCATCCTCGGGTTGACCATGCGCCAGCCCAGCGTGGTCGAGTACAGCTCCGTGTGCCCGGCCGGGAAGGCCCGGTCGTTCTTGGGCAGCACGTAGGGGGCGCGGGTCATCGACTCCACACCACCGGCCACGGCGACGGAGGCGTCCCCGACGGCGATCGCGCGGGCCGCCTGGATCACCGCCTCCAGCCCCGAGGCGCACAGCCGGTTGACCGTCACCCCCGGCACGCTGGTGGGCAGTCCGGCGAGCAGCGCGGCCATCCGGGCGACGTTACGGTTCTCCTCGCCCGCGCCGTTGGCGTTGCCGACGTACACGTCCTCGATCCGGGACGGGTCCAGCCGCGGGGTGCGGGCCAGGAGTTCCCGGATCGCGTGCGCGGCAAGGTCGTCCGGGCGCACACCCGCCAGGGCGCCGTTGTAGCGGCCGATGGGGGTGCGGACCGCGTCGACGATGTAGACGTCCTTCACGACTGGATCTCCTCCGGGACGGTCAGCTTGGCGGCGGTCTTGGCGGTGATCTCCTCGACCGTGACGTCCGGCGCGGTCTCCACCAGCACCAGCCCGTCCCCGGTGACGTCCAGGACGCCGAGATCGGTGATGATCCGGTTCACACACCCCTTGCCGGTCAGCGGCAACGCGCACTCCGTCAGGATCTTCGCGCTGCCGTCCTTGGCGGTGTGCGTCATCACCACGATCACCGTCCGGGCGCCGTGGACCAGGTCCATCGCTCCGCCGATCCCCGTGACCAGCTTCCCCGGTATCGCCCAGTTCGCCAGGTCACCCGCCTCGGAGACCTGCATGGCGCCCAGCACGGCGACGTCGATGTGTCCGCCCCGGATCATCGCGAACGACAGCGCCGAGTCGAAGAAGGACGCCCCGGGCAGCACGGTGACGGTCTCCTTGCCCGCGTTGATCAGATCCGGGTCGACCTGCTCCTCGGTGGGGTAGGGGCCGGTACCCAGGATGCCGTTCTCCGACTCCAGGATCACCTCCACGCCCTCGGGCAGATAGTTCGGGATCAGCGTCGGCAGACCGATACCGAGATTGACGTACTGCCCGTCGTGAAGCTCCCGCGCGGCACGGGCGGCCATCTGTTCGCGTGTCCAGGCCATCAGCTGCTCACCGTCCGCTGCTCGATCTTCTTGTCCGCCACCTGCTCCGCGGTCAGCGCCACGACCCGCTGCACGAAGATGCCCGGCAGATGCACCGCGTCCGGCTCGATCTCACCGGGCTCGACCAGTTCCTCGACCTCGGCGACGGTCACCCGGCCCGCCATCGCGGCCAGCGGGTTGAAGTTCCGGGAGGACTTGTTGAACACCAGGTTCCCGTGCCGGTCGCCCCTGGCCGCACGGACCAGCGCGAAGTCGGTGCGGATGCCCCGCTCCAGCACGTACTCGGTGCCGTCGAACTCGCGCACCTCCTTGGGCGGGGAGGCCAGCGCCACGCCGCCCTCACCGTCGTAGCGCCACGGCAGTCCGCCCTCGGCGACCTGCGTGCCCACCCCGGCCGGGGTGTAGAAGGCGGGAATCCCGGCACCACCTGCCCGCAGCCGCTCCGCCAGCGTGCCCTGCGGGATCAGCTCAACCTCCAGCTCACCGGCCAGATACTGCCGCGCGAACTCCTTGTTCGCCCCGATGTAGGAGCCGGTCACCCGGGCGATCCGCCCGGCGGCCAGCAGTACGGCAAGCCCGGTCTCCATCGCCCCGCAGTTGTTGGAGACGACGCCCAGACCCGCGACGCCCCGCTCGTACAGTGCCTGGATCAGTACGTTCGGCACACCGCTCAGCCCGAACCCACCCACCGCCAGCGACGCGCCGTCCCGTACATCGGCCACCGCCTCCACGGCCGTGGCGACCACCTTGTCCATCCGTGAAGCCCCATCCCGTCCGAGCGCCCCAGGTAAGGAATTAATCAGGGCACTGATTAATTAAGCGAGGTGTCCATCACGCTGCCACTGGCGGAGCCGGTCGTCAAGGTCTCGACGAATGGCGAGGTCAAGTCGTATGTACCATCTGGAGACATTCACAGCGTCTCCCGGTATTGTTCAGTACACCAACGAAAACGACCTCGGGAGTGCACATGGCTGCGGTGGACCTGACCACCCACCCCGGGCACCTCGCCCGGAGGCTCCAGCAGGCGCACTACCTGCTGTGGAACACGATGGTCTCGGAGGAGATCACCTCGCCGCAGTTCGCCGTCCTCAACGCGCTCGTCGCCGAGCCGGGGCTGGACCAGCGCACGGTGGGGGAGAGGGTCGGGCTCGACCGGTCCACGGTCGCCGAGGTGATCAGCCGGCTGACGCGGCGCGGGCTCCTCGACAAGGTCCGTGACCCGCAGGACGGCCGCCGCTTCCTGCTGCGCCTCACGGACGACGGCGTCCGTACGCACCGCAAGCTGACCGTGCGCACGGCCCGGATGAACCAGGTCTTCCTGGCCCCGCTCTCGGCCGAGGAACAGGCCGTCTTCTTCGACCTCATCCGACGTGTCTCGGACGCCGCCGAGGGGCTCCGCAACCCGGCGGAACCCCTCGTGACCCAAGCCTGACCCGGAAGCCCCTAAGAAGCCCCTGCCTGGTCAGGGCGCCTTCGCGAAGACCACCCACACCGGGCCCTTCGCGAAGTTCATCTGGTCGCCGTTCGACGTCGTGAAGTCCGTCCCGTCCGTGGCCTTCTCCCGCTCCCAGTTCACGTCGTAGGCCCGCCCGTCGCGCAGAACCTGGGCCTTGCCCGATCCCACGGTCTCCGTGAACGGCGTGTTGTTGCCGAGGAAGTCCCGGAACTTGGACTGCCGCACGTCCACGTACTGCACGACCACGGTTGCGGCGGTCACCCGCTTGCCGTCGGTCGTCACCGTCGGTGTGCCGTCCATGGTCACCAGCCAGCGCTGCTGGCTGCCGGACCAGGTGAAGGTGAAGCGGGCCGACGGGTAACTGACCGTCCGCGAGTTCTCCCGGGTGCCGCCGTCGGGGGCCGCGCCGTAGTGGTAGCCCGTCGTGAGGGCGTCGGCGCCGGGTGCGGAGTCCATCAGCTTGTTGGGGCGCAGATAGAGGTTGTGCGGCGCGGGTTTGTCGGAGCCGCGGTAGTACGCGTCGGGCGCGTCCCGGGGGGTTTCCGCGTGCAGCGGCGCCTCGTCGATCAGGGGCAGCAACTTGCTCTGGGCGCCCGAGAAGGCGAGTGTGGGCTCGTCGAACTGGCGCAGCAGCTCCAGGTCGGACTCCCGTGCGCTGCGTACCGGCCCGACGGCGTCCGGAAACTCGGTCGCGTACACCGCCATCAACCGGCTCAGGCCGCCCTCGACCTCCTCCGCGTACACGACGTCCGCCGCATCGAGCCCTGTCTGGGGGCGGGCCGTCGTGGTGTTGTCGATCTTCACGGCGAGCACCGAGCCCGGGGGTGCCGAGCTCGCCCGGTCATCCCCGTCCTGCCCGTTCC
>NZ_VJZC01000246.1 GCF_009377185.1 Streptomyces spongiae | reverse complement strand
CCGCCCCACCCTGCCCGAGTACGTACGGCAGTTGTGGGCCCGCCGGCACTTCATCACGGCGTTCGCCACGGCCAAGCTCACCGCGCAGTACAGCCAGGCGAAGCTGGGCCAGATCTGGCAGGTGGCCAACCCGCTGCTCAACGCGGCGGTCTACTACTTCATCTTCGGCGTCCTGATGGGCACCAGCCGGGGCGTGCCGGACTACATCCCGTTCCTGGTGACCGGCGTCTTCGTGTGGACGTTCACCCAGAGCTCGATCATGGCGGGGACGCGGGCCATCTCCGGCAGCCTGGGACTCGTCCGCGCGCTGCACTTCCCGCGCGCCGCGCTCCCGGTGTCGTACGCGCTCCAGCAGCTCCAGCAGTTGCTGTTCTCGATGGCCGCCCTGGTCGTGATCCTGCTCGCCTTCGGGGTGCCGGTCAGCGCGTCCTGGCTGCTGATCGTGCCCGCGCTCACGCTCCAGTTCGTGTTCAACGCCGGTGTCGCGATGGTCATGGCCCGGATGGGTGCCAAGACCCCGGACATCTCCCAGCTGATGCCCTTCGTGCTGCGCACCTGGATGTACGTGTCGGGCGTGATGTGGAGCATCGACAGGGTGACCGACCGCCCGGGCATCCCGAACGTGGTCCACACCCTGCTGGCGTGCAACCCGGCCGCCGTCTACATCGACCTCATGCGGTTCGCGCTGATCGACAGCTTCCACGCGAGCCAGCTCCCCCACCACGTGTGGGCCGTCGCCGCAGGCTGGGCACTGCTCGCCGGCGTCGGCGGGTTCATCTACTTCTGGAAGGCTGAGGAGACGTACGGCCGTGGCTGACATCACCATCACCGGGGCTCGGGACACCGTTCAGGACGCGTCTTCCTTCGCTTCCGGCGAGCCCGTCCCCACCGTCATCGCGGACGGCGTCGA
The DNA here is from genome assembly GCF_009377185.1 of Streptomyces spongiae. GTDB lineage: Bacteria > Actinomycetota > Actinomycetes > Streptomycetales > Streptomycetaceae > Streptomyces > Streptomyces spongiae. Next base: position 12,972 of record NZ_VJZC01000246.1, on the reverse strand, counting down.
CATCGTCTACCGGGTCAACGGCACGGGCGCGGGGCGCGGCAGCGCCACCGCCGCGCTCAACCGCATCCTGCGCCGCGAGAAGACCGAGAAGGCGTCGGGCGTGCGCAAGGTGCACGCCGTGAAGAACGTGTCCTTCACGGCGTACAAGGGCGAGGCCATCGGGCTCATCGGAACGAACGGTTCCGGCAAGTCCACGTTGCTGAAGGCCGTGGCCGGGCTGCTCCCCGTCGAGAACGGCCGCATCTACACCGACGGCCAGCCCTCACTCCTCGGCGTCAACGCGGCCCTGATGAACGACCTCACCGGCGAGCGCAACGTCTATCTCGGCGGCCTCGCGATGGGCATGTCCCGTGAGCAGGTCAAGGAGCGCTACCAGGAGATCGTCGACTTCTCCGGCATCAACGAGAAGGGCGACTTCATCACGCTGCCGATGCGGACGTACTCCTCCGGGATGGCGGCGCGGCTGCGGTTCTCCATCGCCGCGGCGAAGGACCATGACGTGCTGCTCATCGACGAGGCCCTCGCCACGGGGGATCGCTCCTTCCAGAAGCGCTCCGAGGATCGTATTCGTGAGATGCGGAAGCATGCGGGGACGGTGTTCCTGGTGAGCCACAACAACAAGTCGATCCGGGACACGTGTGATCGGGTGTTGTGGCTTGAGCGGGGGGAGCTCCGCATGGATGGGCCGACGGAGGAGGTTTTGCGGGAGTACGAGGATTTCACGGGTGGGAAGAAGTAGGGAACGCCTGAGAGCTCGAGGGGAACTGGCGTACGGCGGGTGCGGGTTGCTCGTGGCTTGTCGCGCAGTTCCCCGCGCCCCTTTCAACTCCCCCCTCGGCCTTGAAAGTCACCTCTCCAAGAACCCGAACAACTCCTCCCAGCGCCGCACGATCTCGTCCGTCGTGTAGCGCTGGATGTTGACGCGGGCCGTTTCGCCCATGCGGTCCCGTAGGTGCTTGTCCGACATCAACGTGTCGAGTCGGCGGGCGAGTTCGCCCGTGTTGCCGGGGGTGGCCAGCAGGCCGTCCTCGCCGTCGCGGACGATCTCGTGGACGCCGGGGGCGCAGTCGAAGGCCGCGCACGGGACGGCGGTGGCCATGGCCTCCATCAGGGCCAGGGGGAAGCCCTCGCCCCTGGAGGACTGGACGAAGACGGAGGCGCCGCGCAGGGCGCCGGGCACGTCGCTGGTACGGCCCCTCCACTCCACCGAGTCGTCGAGGCCCAGCTCGGTGCACTGCTTGCGCAGGATCTCCTCGTCCTCGCCGGAACCGTAGATCCGCAGGGTCCAGTCGGGGTGGCGCGGCGCGACCTCGGCCCAGGCGTCGAGGAGCATGTCGATGCCCTTCTGGTCGTGCAGCCGGCCGATGCTGACGACGGCCTTCTCGGTGCGCGGCGAGGGTTCTTCGGGTATGAACGGCAACGGATTCGGCATGAAGGAGGTGTTGTTGAGACCCTGGCCGATCCACAGGTCGGCGTCCTCTCGGGTGAGGACGAGCATGCGGTCGACATCCGCGTAGTGCTTCAGGACACGTCGGAAGCGCGAGGTCTTCTTGCTGTACTCGAACGCCTCGTGGCTCATCCCGATGACCTTGAGACCGGTCGTGTCGGCGAGCTTCACCCACTCCATCGCCCACACCTGCGTGACGATCACGATCCCGCCGGGGCGCGCGGCCCGGAAGAGCGAGGTGAGGAGGGTGGCCTTCTCGCGCATGCTCGCGTCCCGGGCGCGGCCGGGGCTCGGGGGCTGGCCGTCGTAGAGCGTCGTGGTCGGGTACGGGATGTCGCCCAGTTCCATGACGTCCTCGGGCGGCGTGATGCCGACGACGTGCACACGGTGCCCGCACTCGGTGAAGAGCCGGGCCATCTGGTGCGTCCAGGTGGCCACTCCGCCCAGCTCGTTGACGCTGTTGGCGACGAGGAAGACGTCCCTCGGAGGGTACGGGTACGGGTACGGGGTCACGCTCGCCTCCACTGAGCGAAGAACTGGTCGACGATGTTCTGGGCGGCATGCCCCTGGTCGTACTCACCGAAGTCGGCGACGAACCGCTCGCGGGCTCCGGAGTACTTGGCCGACTGCTCCTCCAGGGAGCCGAGCGCGGCGTACAGGTCGTCCTCGGTGCGGACGACGGGTCCGGGGGCCCGTTCCAGCAGGTCGAAGTAGGTGCCGCGGCCCTCGTGCACGTACTCCTCGTAGTCGTACGTGAAGAAGAACATCGGCCGGTCGAGGAGCGCGTAGTCGAACATCACGGACGAGTAGTCGGTGATCAGCCCGTCGGCCAGGGCCAGGAGGGGCGTCACGTCGTGGTGCGCGGAGACGTCGATGACGCGGTCCCGGACGGACGGCGGGAGCACGACGTGGTTGAGGTAGTGGGAGCGGACGAGGAGGACGTACCGGTCGCCGAAGGTGTCGGCGAAGCGCTCCACGTCGAAGGGCAGCTCGAAGCGGCGCTGCCCGCGCTGGCGGAAGGTGGGGGCGTACAGGAGGACCTTCTTGTCCTCGGGGATGCCCAACTCGGCGGCGACGGAGGGGCGTCCGGGCGTCTCCCGGGCTCGTACGAGTGCGTCGTTGCGCGGGTAGCCCACCCGCAGCAGCGTCTTCTCCTGGAGGCGGAAGGCGCGTGCGAGGGTGCGGACGTCGTGCTCGGAGCGGACCAGGAAGCGGTCGAAGCGGTCCAGGGTGCGCTGCTGTGCGGCCTGTTCGGCGCGGGAGCGGAGCTTCCACTCGGGCTCGTCGAAGCCCATCCGCTTGAGTGCGGAGCCGTGCCAGGTCTGGATGTACGTCGTCTCGGGGCGCTTGGTGAGCTTCAGCGGGTAGCTCTGGTTGTCGATCCAGAACGCGGCGCGGGCCAGTGCCTTCAGATACGGAACCGACCAGCGGCGCACCAGTAAGGCGTCCTTGGGGAAGCCCTCCGGCTTGTCCGCGTACGCCCACACGGCCTCGAACTCCAGACCCTGGCGGCGCATCTCCTCGTAGATGGCGCGGGGGCTGTCGCTGTACTGCCTGCCGAGGTGGCTCTCGAAGACGACCAGGCGCTTCTTCACGGGCAGCCGGCTGAACGCCTCGTGGTAGAGGCGGATCTTGGTGTTCCCGGAGGCGAGCGTCTTGCGCACCTTCTTGGCCTTGCGGTACCCGGACTTGGCGAGCCGCCCGGGGGCACCGTGGATGCCGCGCTCGACCAGGGCGTTGGCCTTCTTGTCGGGGACGAGCCGGAAGGCGAGGTGGCCGCGGGAGGAGATCTGCGGTTCGATGCGGTCGGCGACCAGCCGGGTGAGCCGGGGGCGCACGGGCAACTGCCCGGTGGCGAGGCCCGGTTCGGAGGCGGTGAGCCGCGTGGTGGTGCGCACGCCGTCGACGCCGAGGTGGAGCCGTACGTCCCACACGGCGTCCACGACGCCGACGGGCCGCAGCCCGCGCGCGAGGTCGGCGACCGCCTCCCAGGCGATGGTCTCGCCCTCGTGCCGCAGTTGGGCCACGGGGAAGCGGAAGACCTGGAAGCGGACGCCCTTGCGGCGGGCGGCGAACTCCAGTTCGCCGGTGAGGCGCGCACCGGGCGGGACGACACCGAGCGGGTTGGTGATGCGCCCGGCGAGGCGGACCGTACCGCCGGCGCCACCGTACGGGCCCTGGTACTCGGTCAGTTCGTTGCGCAGGAACAACTTCTCGACCGGCTTGGTGTGGTAGCCGAGCTCGGTGACGTCCAGGACATGGCGGGCGAAGTCCCCGTCGTCAGGGTCGTCGAGGTGCTCGGCGCACCAGTAGACCCGGCCGTCGCGCTCGACGAGCGGCGCGGAGACCTTGTTCCGGTTGGTGAGCGTGTCCACGGCGGGCAGCAGGTTGTCCCAGTCGCTCTTGCGCAGCAGATAGGCGCAGATGGCGTGGATCGGCTCGGTCTCGTCGTACGCGGCCGGGTCGATCGACTCCAGGTACTCCCGGGCGATCGCGGCGAACTCCTGCCGGTAGGCGGCGTCCCGGAACGGCAGGTCACGCAGGTGCAGCACGAGGTCGTGCTTGAGGAACTTGACGTCCTTGTGGAACTTCAGCTCCGCGACGCCCCGGTCGACGAGCAGTTGGTCGACCCGGCGGTGGATCTCCATGCGGTGGGTGAAGTTGGCGATCTCGGCGCGCCGGTTGCTGATCGACTTCGCGTCCGCCTTGTCGACGACGTTCCAGTCGTAGACCCGGTTGGGGATCAGGGTGATGCGGCGGGCGGCGGTGTACGCATGCGCCGAGAAGAGCAGGTCCTCGTAGTGGATGCCGACGGGGAACTCCAGGCCGTTCTCCAGCAGGAAGTCACGCCGGTAGCACTTGTTGGTCGACAGCGTGTCGAAGACCAGCAGGTCGGGCAGCTCGGAGACCGACTCCAGGGTGCGGGTGGTCGTGTACAGCCAGGGGTACCACTTGACCTCCTTGCCGTTGCGCGAATCCACGTGGACGCGGACACAGAGCCCGGAGACGAGGTCGGCGCCGGTGGTCTCGGCGGCCTCCAGCATGTTGCGACAGGCGTTGCGCTCCAGCACGTCGTCGCTGTCGAGGAACAGCACGTAGTCGCCGCGTGCCTGCTGGATACCGTGGTTGCGGGGGGCGCCGCAGCCGCCGCTGTTCTCGGGCAGCCGGTGGGCGTGGACGCGGCCGGGGTACTCGGCGGCGAGGCGCTGGGCCACGTCGTACGAGCCGTCCGTGCTCCGGTCGTCGACGATGACGACCTCCACGCCGCGCAGCGTCTGGTCCAGCACGGAGTGCACCGCCGTGGGCAGCCTGGTCTCGTCGTTGTAGACGATCACGACGACGGACATGGCGGGCACGGCGGCGGACGGTGTCGCGGGCTCCGGGGAGCTGCGTAGATCCACGTTCATCCCATTAATCGTAGACGTACCGGTTTGGCCCGACTACAGGACGTAGTCCACCTGCGAGCCACATGGGTAGATGTCATGGGAGCCGTGTGGGTTGCTTCGGGGTGGTTCGGGGCGCCCCGGAGGGGCGCCCCGAAAGGGGCGCGGGGAACTGCGCGAGCAACCACCACGAACCCGCAGCCGCGAAACCAACGCGCACCACCCCTACGGAGGCGCCCTTACGAATGCGTGCGCAGCAACGTCCGCATCGTGCGCATGGCCACCGACAGATTCGCCAGATCGAACGCGTCGGAGCTCTGGATCTCCTCCAGCGTCATACGCGCCCGGCTGAGGATCGGCGCGTTCTTCTGCTCCCAGCCCTTGAACCGCTGCTCGGGCGTGGCCTCGCCGTTGCCGACGGCCAGGACGTCGGCCGTGAGCGCCGCGTGGGCCGCGTAGAGGTCTTCACGGATCGCCGCGCGGGCCATGGACTGCCAGCGGTCGGCGCGCGGCAGCTCGATGATGCGGTCCATGAGCTGGGCGATACGGAGACGGTCGGCGAGGTCGTAGTACACCTCGGCGACCTCCATCGGCTGCCGGCCCATGCGGTCGGCCACCGCGACGATGTCGAGCGTCGGGAACGCGGAGGAGAACCCGGCGACCCGCGTGGCGAGCTCGTCGGGGACGCCCGCGTCCGTCAGCTCGTCGTGGATCTTCTGGTACCACTCCAGGTCGGCGCCCCGCAGCAGCTTGGGCAGCTCGGCCCAGACACGCTCCACGCCGTCCTTGAAGAACGCGATGGTCTCGGTGAGCTCCAGCGGCTGCGGCCGGTTGTTGAGCAGCCAGCGCGTGCCGCGCTCCACCAGTCGGCGGGAGTGCAGGCGGATACGGGTCTGGACGGCGGCGTCGACCTTGTTGTCCAGCGCCTCCACGGCGTCCCACACCGCGCTGGAGTTGAAGATCGCGCGGGCCGCGGTCTGCGCCCTGACGATCTCCTCCAGCGAGGCTCCGGTCTCCTCCCGCAGACGGTGCAGGAAGCTCGTACCGCCCGTGTTGACGGTGTCGTTGACCAGGACGGTCGTGACGATCTCGCGGCGCAGCGGGTGGCTGTCGATGTTCTCGGGGAACTGTTCGCGCAGCTCGGTCGGGAAGTACGCGTACAGCAGGCCGAGCAGGTACGGGTCGTCGGGCAGCGAGGTGTGCAGCAGCTCCTCGGCGACCGTGATCTTCGTGTAGGCGAGAAGGACGGCCGTCTCCGGGCCCGTGAGCCCGTGCCCGGCGCTGAGCCGCTCGCGGATCTGGCGGTCGGTGGGCAGGAACTCCAGCGCCCGGTCGAGGTGGCCCTCGCGCACCAGGTGGCGCATGAAGCGCTGCTGGGCGTGGAGCATGTCCTTGGACTGGGCGAGTGCGTTGGCGATGGCCGTGTTCTGCGCGTAGTTGTTGCGCAGCACCAGGTGGCCGACCTCGTCGGTCATCTCGGCGAGCAGCTTGTTGCGCTGCTTGACGGTCATGTCGCCCTCGGCGACCAGACCGTTGAGCAGGATCTTGATGTTCACCTCGTGGTCGGAGGTGTCCACGCCCGCGCTGTTGTCGATGGCGTCGGTGTTCATCTTCCCGCCGCGCTGCGCGAACTCGATCCGGCCGAGCTGGGTCAGACCGAGGTTGCCGCCCTCGCCGACGACCTGGACCCTGAGGTCGCCGCCGTCGACGCGGATGGCGTCGTTGGCCTTGTCGCCGACGTCGGCGTGCGTCTCGGTGGACGCCTTGACGTACGTACCGATGCCGCCGTTCCACAGCAGGTCGACCGGCGCCTGAAGGATCGCCTTCATCAGGTCGGCCGGGGTCATCTTGGCGACCTTGCCCTCGATGCCGAGGGCCTCGCGGATGTGGCTGTTGACCGGGATCGCCTTGGCGGTGCGCGGGAACACGCCGCCACCGGCGGAGATCAGCTCGGTGTCGTAGTCCTCCCAGGAGGAGCGCTGCAGCTCGAAGACGCGGCGGCGCTCGGCGTACGAGGTGGCCGCGTCCGGAGTCGGGTCGATGAAGATGTGCCGGTGGTCGAAGGCGGCGACCAAGCGGATGTGCTCGCTCAGCAGCATGCCGTTGCCGAACACGTCACCGGACATGTCACCGATGCCGACGACCGTGAAGTCCTCGGCCTGCGTGTCCACGCCCAGCTCCCGGAAGTGCCGCTTCACGGACTCCCAGGCACCGCGGGCGGTGATGCCCATGCCCTTGTGGTCGTAGCCGGCGCTGCCGCCCGACGCGAACGCGTCACCGAGCCAGAAGTTGTACGACTGGGCCACCTCGTTGGCGATGTCCGAGAACGTCGCCGTGCCCTTGTCGGCGGCGACCACCAGATAGGTGTCGTCCTCGTCGTGCCGTACGACGTCGGCGGGCGGTACGACCTCGCCGGCCACCATGTTGTCGGTGATGTCGAGCAGTGCGGAGATGAAGGTCTTGTAGCTCCTGATCCCCTCCGCCATCCAGGCGTCGCGGTCCACGGACGGGTCCGGGAGCTGCTTGGCGACGAAGCCGCCCTTGGCGCCGACGGGCACGATGACGGTGTTCTTCACCATCTGTGCCTTGACCAGGCCGAGGATCTCGGTGCGGAAGTCCTCACGCCGGTCGGACCAGCGCAGACCACCGCGCGCGACCTTGCCGAACCTGAGGTGCACGCCCTCCACCCGCGGCGAGTACACCCAGATCTCGAACGCCGGACGGGGCGCCGGGAGGTCCGGGATGGCCTGCGGGTCGAACTTCATGGACACGTACTCGTGCCACTTCCCGCCGAGCGCCTCCTGGAAGAAGTTGGTCCGCAGGGTCGCCTTGATGACGGTCAGGAAGGACCGCAGGATCCGGTCCTCGTCGAGGCTGGCCACCTGGTCGAGGGCGCTGTCCAGCTCCTCGAACAGCGCGTCGACGAGTTCGAGCCCGGCCCGCTGCCGCTCCGGCGCCATCCGCGCCTCGAACAGGTTCACGAGCAACCGGGTCGTGTGGACGTTGTTGCGGAGGGTGTCCTCCATGTAGTCCTGGCTGAAGGTGGAGCCGGCCTGCCGCAGGTACTTCGCGTAGGCCCGCAGCACCATGGCCTCGCGCCAGGTGAGCCCGGCGCTCAGCACGAGCGAGTTGAAGCCGTCGTTCTCGGCCTGCCCGGTCCAGGTCGCCGCGAAGGCCTCCTGGAACCGCTCGCGCGCGTCGTCGCCCAGGATGCCGCTGTCGATCAGGGCCTTGGGAAGGCGCAGCCCGAAGTCGTAGATCCAGGCGTTCGTACGGTCCGTGCAGCGCAGCTCGTACGGCCGCTCGTCGACGACCTCGACGCCGAGCCGGTTGAGGACGGGCAGCACCGCGGAGAGGGAGACGGACTCGCCCCGGCGGTAGATCTTGAACCGCCGCTCACCGGGTCCGGCGCCCACGGGCTCGTACAGGCTGAGCGCGAAGTCCTTGCCGCCCTTCTCGCCGTCGCCGAGCTTTTCGAGGTGGACGAGGTCGGCGACCGCCGCACCCGGCCTGTGGTCCGCCTTGTACCCCTCGGGGAAGGCGTTGCCGTACCGGCGCAGCAGCTCGGCGGCTCGCTCCTCGCCGAGTTCGGCGTTCAGCGCCTCGGAGAAGCCGTCGGACCAGGAGCGCGCGGCCTCCACCAGCCGGTCCTGGATACGGTCCTTGTCGGCGTCGCTGAGCTCGGGCAGCTCGGTGCCCTGCGGGACGCGGACCACGAAGTGCAGCCGGGAGAGGATCGACTCGGTGTTCCAGGCCGTGAAGTCGACGCTGGTGCCGCCAAGCTCCTCCTTGAGGATGTCGATGATCCGCAGCCGCACGCCGGTCGTGTACCGGTCGCGCGGAAGGTAGACGAGGGCGGAGTAGTAGCGCCCGTACTCGTCCTGGCGCAGGTAGAGCCGCAGCTTGCGCCGCTCCTGCAAGTAGAGAACGGACGTGACGATGGACTGCAGCTCGTCGACGGGTGTCTGGAACAGCTCGTCGCGCGGGTACGTCTCCAGGATCTGCAGCAGGTCGCGCCCGTCGTGGCTGTTGGGCGAGAACCCGGCGCGCCCCAGGACCTCCTCGACCTTGCGGCGGATGACGGGGACACGGCGGACGGACTCCGTGTACGCGGCGGACGAGAAGAGCCCGAGGAAGCGCCGCTCCCCGACCACGTTCCCCTGCTCGTCGAACTTCTTCACACCCACGTAGTCGAGGTAGCTCGGCCGGTGGACGGTCGCGCGGCTGTTGGCCTTGGTGAGGACGAGGAGCTTGTGCTCACGGGCCTTGGCGCGGGCGTCGGCGGGCAGCCGCTCGAAGGAGGGGCTGACGGGGTGACTCTCCTCGACCTGGTGGTGCGGGTCGGAGCGCAGGATGCCGAGCCCGGTCCCCGGGACGGCGGCCAGTGAGTCGTCCTTCCGCAGCTCGTACTCCCGGAACCCGAGGAAGGTGAAGTGGTCGTCCGACAGCCAGCGCAGCAGCTCGCGGGCCTCCTCGACCTCGTCGCCCCGCAGGTCGTCCGCGGTGGGCTCGGCGGGCAGCTCGTCGGCGATGCGGATCGACGCGTCGCGCATCTTCTCCCAGTCCTCGACGGCTTCCCGCACGTCGGACAGGACCCGCAGCAGATCATTGGTGATCTGCTTGAGATCGGCCCGATCGGTCTCACGGTCGATCTCGACGTGGATCCACGACTCGATGTGCGCGTCGTGCGGCAGCTCACCTGCGGCCGGGGCGGTGAGCACCTCGATGAGCTTGCCGGTGACGTCACGCCGCACGACGACCTGCGGGTGGACGACGACGTGGATACCGCGACCCTGCCGCGACAGCTCATTGGTCACGGAGTCCACGAGGAAGGGCATGTCGTCGGTCACGACCTCGACGACGGAGTGGCTGCAGGTCCAGCCGTTCTCCTCGACGGTCGGGGTGTGGACCCGCACGTTGGCCGTGCCCTGGGGGCGGTTCTCGGCCAGCCGGTAGTGGGAGAAGGCGGCTCCGATGAGGTCGACCGGGTCGCGGTCGGCAAGGTCCTCCGGGGCGGTGTGCAGGTAGTAGCGCTGGAGGAACGCGAGCACGGTTTCGCGGTCCGCGGTGCTCGAGGTGCCGGGGCTGCCCTCCCCCGTCGTCCCGGTGGGTAGGTGCCCCCCGACCGGGCTGTTCTCAGCTACCCGAGCGGCCCTCTCCAGCAACTCGGCCTTGGCTTCGTCCAGCTTGGTCTGCATTGTCCTCTGGCTCCTGTCGCGCGCCGTTGCGTGACGTAGAAGGAAGTTCGGTCTCTTCCCTGCCGACGTGACGCCGTGACGCGGGGTGTCCGGTCTGATCCGACGCTATGTCGCGGGGTGAGACGGGCGAGGGGTTATCGGCCATTTTCGGCGCCCACAAAGGGTGTGACACTGCTCTCGGTGCGCCCAGACCCATGGATGCCGTCGGCGTCCTGGAGGACCTCCCGGCCTCCTCCCGCCCGCAAGGACCAGCGACCGCCGCCCGGTCACGGCTGTCGACCGTGCTCTCCGGGCGCAGGGCAGGGACGACGAGGCCCCCGCGAAATATCGCGCTGATCACGCCACAAGGCTATCGCTCCGGACGGGGGCCCCGTCATGAGCCGTATGTGTACAAAACCGGGGCCAGAAGTTTGACGTTCTGCACAGAGTCGCTGCCACAGAACCCCGCACGCGGCGGAGGGGGACCCTTCATTTGAGGACAAGCCCGTTCAGACCGATAGTGGGGGTCTGGGGGCGCAGCCCCCGGGGCAGTCACCCACGCTCTGGGTGCCCTGTGGCTGGCGCACACCCTTGGCAAGGCCTCGACCCCGAGGCACGTTGCCCATGACGCCCGGCAGAGGGCGCACACCACGGCTGAGGGGAGCGCAGAGACATGTCAGCCAAGATCTTGATCGTCACCGGCGACGCGGCGGAGTCACTGGAAGTCCTGTACCCGTACCAGCGCCTCCGCGAGGAGGGCTACGACGTCCACATCGCGGCCCCCGCCCGCAAGAAGCTCCAGTTCGTCGTCCACGACTTCGAACCCGGCTTCGACACGTACACCGAGAAGCCCGGCTACACCTGGCCCGCCGACCTCGCCTTCTCCGAGGTCGACCCGGGCCAGTACGTCGCCCTCGTCATCCCGGGCGGCCGCGCTCCGGAGTACCTCCGCAACGACCTCGAACTCCGCAAGATCCTCAAGTCCTTCTTCGACACGGACAAACCGGTCGCCCAGATCTGCCACGGCCCGTTGCTGACCGCCGCCGTGGACAGCCTGCGCGGCCGCCGCGTCACGGCGTACCCGGCGCTGGAGCTGGACATGCAGGCGGCTGGCGCCACGTTCCAGGACGCGGAGGCCGTGGTCGACGGCACCCTCGTCTCGTCCCGCGCCTGGCCGGACCACTCCAGCTGGATGCGCGAGTTCCTCACGATCCTGCGGGCCAAGGCGCCCGTGACCTGACGTGAGCTGACCTGGGAGGCGGCGCGCGGAGTACGGAGTGCGGAGTACGGAACTCCGGGCCTACGGCCGCTCACCCGGCAGCGGTCAGGCCCGCCAGGCCCGCCAGGCCCGTCAGGCCCGTCAGGCCGCCAACCGTTCGGCCTCCGCGACCGCCTCCTCCAGGGTGTCCACAACAGGCACGCCCACCACCTCGAGGCTGGCGCGGCTGTGAGAGCCCCCGGTGTAGAGCACCGCCCGCGCGCCCACGTGCCGCGCGGCCACCGCGTCGTCGGCCGCGTCCCCGATCACCACCACCCGGGCGGGCTCCACACCGGTGAGCGAGCCCAGGTGCCGGACCATGTGCTCGGCCTTGCTGCCACCGGACGGCCCGGTCCGCCCGTCGACTCGCATGAAGTGCGGCTCGATCCCGAACCCCCGCACCAGCGGCACCAGCTCCTCGTGCCCGTACATGCTGAGGATCGACTGGCTGCGCCCCGCCGACTGCCAGTTCGCGAGCAGTGTCGGCACACCCTCGGTCAGCCCGCAGGCCGTGCGGTGTTCCAGGTAGTACCGGTGGAAGATCTCGTCCATGATCTCCCACTCCTCGTCCGTCGGCAGCCGCCCTATCAGCCGCTCGTAGAACTTCGGCACCGGCACGCAGTACAACGCCCGGTACCGCTCCAGTGTGAGCGGCTCGATGCCCAGCTCGGCGAATGCCGCGTTCGTCGCCCCGATGATCGCCTCGTTGTCGTGGAACAGGGTCCCGTTCCAGTCCCAGACGATGTGCGCTGCTCCGTGCTTCCCCATACCAAGAACGTACCCGGCACGACTGACAACGCACCGTGACCACCCACCGCACGCCGGTGCCTGGCCACCTCGCGCCGGGTCAGTCCCCCAGCCCCACCAGGTTGGGAATCTCCTGCGTCGCGAACCACAGCAGCTCGTGGTCTTCGGCGCCGTCGACGATGAACTGGGCGTCGTCGTCCCCCTGATCGGCCGCACCCAGCGCATCCGTGGCGGCGGCGACGTCGGTCTCGGCGTCGTCGGAGTCGACGTGCACGGCCGCCGCCTTGGCCAGCGGGACCGGACCGGCGACCCGTACCTCCCCGAGCGCCAGGGGGTCGAGCCCCCGGTCGGGGTCGGCCACGGCGGCCCCGTCGGCGACGTCGACGGCGACGACGACTCGCCGCCGGGCCACTCCCGGTTCCACGGCGAGGAGCCGCAGCGAGGCGAGGGCGGCGCGGTTGAGGGCCGCGTACTCGAGCTCTTCGATGTCGTCGGAGAGATACCACTCGCGCAGCGCGGGTGTGACGGCGTACGCGAAGAACGGCCCCTCTCCCAACGCACCCGTCTTGTACGCCTCGGCGAGACCGGGAAGGGTCAGGGGGACGTAGACGCGCATGACGAGCCGCTTTCGTAGTCGGGAAGGGTCACCGGTGAGTCACCCCAGGATACGTGCGGGTGTCCCCCATCGAGTCCCCACCCGCGTTGTCCACGGCGTCCACCCGCCGCTCCCGCGTCACCCGGTACACCCCAGCGCCCCCAAGGGATCCGCCCCTCCGGATCACACTGATAGGTGAAGATTCCGGCCGCCCGGCGCCGGGCCCGCCTTCGTTGCGGCGACCTCCCGCGGCCCCGTACAAGATCCCCAACCACGAAGTTACCGACCGGTATCCCCTGGGCGGTCGGTTCACGGAACGGGGACCCCCCAATGAACAAGGTCATGACCCTCTCTCTTACACACAT